>NZ_JAQEVU010000001.1:0-385457 GCF_027694345.1 Varibaculum timonense | reverse complement strand
CAAAAAAACACAACTATCGAGAACACAAACAACCAAACCACAAACCAACCAAACTGACCGGTTAGGGTCTGTTGCGAGCAAAAAATAAGCGGTGGGTTTTCATCTCCCACCGGCTTCCGCGCTCGGCAACGAATACAAAGTTACCGTGCGAGCGTTAGCGCGTCAAACCAGAATAAGCAAAAGTAAGGGAAGCCACAAAATTTGCGAACTCTAAACAGCTCTTCATCTAGTCTACCTGCGAAAATACCCCGAATATCGGGGTATTATCCCCATCTAACAACTGTCGAATCCCTAAACCACACCAGTTAATCCCAAACCGAAAGCGACTACCCCACTTTCGTCCCAATCAGCTGCGCTTAAAACCAGGCGGGCAAAGAAATAACTGGGGGGCGGGTATCTTTAATACCCGCCCCCCAGTTGATTATTTATTAACTCGCTAATAAACGCTTCAGCAATGCTTACTTATCGATTACTATGCATATTCGGTTAAACAAGCAGGATGCAATAGCGAGGGAGCAGCTCCCAGCAATTTCTCGGTGTAAGGATCTTTGGGGGAATTCAGGATTTGTTCAGCAGTTCCTTGCTCAACCACCTTTCCCGCGTTCATCACCGCAATACGGTCAGATATGTAACGCACCGTCTGAATATCATGCGAAATAAACACCATCGCCAGACCGAGTTCCTCACGTAAATCAGATAGTAGATTCAAAATTTGAGCACGCACCGATACATCCAGAGCAGAGGTAGGTTCATCAGCAATAATCGCTTTCGGGTTAAGAGATAGGGCACGAGCGATTGCCACCCGCTGCCGCTGCCCACCGGAAAGCTGACCAGGCAGCGCCCCCAGAGCAGATAACGGTAGCCCCACCAGTCCTAGCAGCTCTCTTACCCTTTTTTGACGTGAAGACTCATTACCGATTTTATGAACCCGTAAAGGATCCGCCAGTTGGTCTTGCACTGTCATGCGCGGATTTAAGGCAGTCGCTGGGTCTTGGAAAACTACCGATACTACCTGTCCGATGAGCCGGCGATCCTTAGCGGAACGTTTGGTCACGTCCTTGCCCATAAATAGCACTTGGCCTTTACTGGCTACTTGCAGACCGCACATCACGTTGGCGGTGGTAGATTTACCGCAACCCGATTCCCCCACAATGCCCAACACTTTGCCGGGCATAATCTTCATATCCACGCCTCGTACTGCCTGTACATGGTTTGGTTTGAAGATTGAACCGGTGCGGGCTTTGAAAATCACTTCAACCTTACGCAGTTCAATAATGGGAACATCCGGGTCTACCGGTTCGCTGTTAGGCAAAACCATTTTATCGTCTACCATGATTATTCCTCCTTTCCGCTGGCGCTATAACGAGGAGCACGCTTATACACGCCCTCTTTATCAGGTAGTGCCGCATACACGTGTTCTGGACCAACCAGTTCTAGCTCGAGTGGAATATCGGTTCCATAATCTGGATGGGACGAACGCGGGGCGAAACGGTCACCGACTGGGAAATCTTTAGGACTAGGTACTGTGCCAGGAACCTGATGTAAACGTCCGGAACCAGATTCGATTGACAGTACCGCCCCTAGCAAACCGCGAGTGTACTCGTGAACCGGGTGTTCCAGTAGCTCGCTGGTCGGCGATTGTTCTACTACCTGTCCGGCGTACATTACGGTTATCTTGTGAGCCACCTCGGCAACTAGGGCGAGGTCGTGGCTAACGAACACCATGGCGAATCCCAGTTTTTCCCGTAACTCGTTTAGCAGAGCGATAACTTGCTTTTGGACGGTAACATCCAGAGCGGTAGTCGGCTCATCGGCAATCACCAGCTTCGGATCGCGGGTAAGAGCCATGGCGATGAGGACGCGCTGCCGCTGCCCTCCGGAAAGCTCATGCGGGTAGGATTCCAAGGTTCGCTTGGGATCTAAGCCCACCAATTCTAGAAGTTCCTCGGCGCTGCGAGTTCCTCCCCTGGAGGTTAGTTGCTTCATCTGAGCCTTAATCAACATGGCAGGATTCAGGGAGCTGAGCGCGTCCTGGTAAATCATTGCCATTTCGTTTCCTAACAGCCCTTGCCGTTGCTTGGGAGACATTTTCAAGAGGTCTTGACCTTGATAGAGAATCTCTCCTTCGAGCTGGGCACGCGGATCAATCAAGCCCATAATGGTTAGCGCAGTGATTGATTTACCGCAGCCTGATTCCCCAACCAGCCCCATGGTTTCTCCGGGGCGAACTGTGAAGCTTACCCGATCCACTACGTTTACGTCACCGTGACGCGGGAATTTGATGGATAGGTTCTTTACTTCCAGTAATGGGGTTTGACCGGCAAACGGTGAATCATCAAAGCGATCATCGCGTTGGCTTTCCACCAGTTTGAGGGAGTCTAGACGTTCTTGTAAGGAGTCTTTTTGAGTCGCGTAGGCGCGACGAGGATCCAATAGCAGAGCATCGGCTTCCCGATCGGCGGTATTTTGTTCGACCTTTGCGGGAGCGGAAGCCGGCGCCGCTACCATGGCGTCGGTAATCCCCTCAGACAAGATGTTTAGACACAGTACCGTGATCATAATTAGCAAACCGGGGAATAGGGCGGTCCACCAGGCTCCATAAATAATAGAACCGTTGGCAGACGCATCAGAAAGTACGTTACCCCAGGTAGGAACCATTGTTGATTGGAGACCGGAGCCAATAAAGGTAAGGGAGGCTTCCAGAATAATCGCATCTGCTACCAGTACGGTGGCAAATACCAGTACTGGAGCAGCCGTGTTACGGATTACGTGTTTTACCAGAATCCAGGGGGCACGCGCACCCGAAACAATAACTGCTCTAACGTAGTCTTCACCGTAGGCTGCCATCACATTTGCTCGTACAATCCGCGCTAGCTGCGGGGTGTAGACGAATGAGATAGCCACGATAATCACGGCAACTAGCCCGACTCGATTACCATCTTTGAAGATACCGGAGAATACCAACACCATTACTGCTGCCATAGCAATGCCCGGAACCGCCATAATGATGTCCATTATCCGCATAATCACTTCTGAAAGGCTGCGACGTACTACCGCCGCAATCGAGCCAATAATTGCCCCAAAGAACAGGGCAATAAATGCGGAACACAATCCGATGACTATCGAGAAACGCCCGCCCATCAGCAAACGCGATAACACGTCGCGACCGGCATAATCGGTTCCGAATAGGTGCGATCCGCTGGGATGAGCCAAGATGGCATCGGTGAATACCCTATCGGGAGAGTATGGGGTAATAAATTTGGCAAAAATGGAAATCAGTACCACGCTAATCAGTACACACACGGAAATGCGCGCACCGATACTCATGCTTTTCCAACGGTTAAAGCGTACTTTTTTACCGCTTTCAACTGCGGAAACAATTTTCTTGGTTTGACTCATCATGATTATCACACAGACCTAATTCGGGGGTTTATTAACAGGTAGAGCATATCGACGACGATATTAACCACAATGAAAGCTAAGGCAACCACCAAAGCAGCAGCTTGAACGACTTCTACTTGGCTTTGCTGTACTCCTTGCACCAGGACTTTACCCATTCCTTGCAGACCGAAAATAATTTCGATAACCACTGCCCCTCCCATAAGGTATCCGACTCGTAAACCGAGGACGGTTACCGGAGTAATCAGCGCGTTACGTAGCACGTTACGAGCGATTACTACCGGGCGAGGAATGCCCGCCCCCAAAGCGGTGCGAACGTAATCGCGGTCGAGTTCTTCTACTACTGAAGTACGAACCACCCTAGTCATTTGCCCAATAACCGGAGTTGCCAGCGCCAGGGCGGGAAGTATCATTCGAGTTACCCAGCCGCCAAAGTCTTCAGTGATTCCCGGTAACCCTCCGGCTACCAGTTCACCATGACCGAGGGAAAGACCTAGTAGCACTAACAAGGCAGCTAACCAGAAGCTGGGGGTACCGATAAATACCACTGATAGGACACGAAAAACCTGATCAGGCCAGCGGTCACGATAAAGCGCCGCGATTACCCCTAAGGGGAAGGAAATCAGTACCGCAATGATTAGCCCAAAGAAAGTGAGCTGTAGGGTTACCGGAAGCGCAGGGGCAATTAAATCTACTACTTTATGACCAGTCCCTACCCCATAAATACCAAAGTCACCTTGACATAAACCAACTAGATAATTGAAGTAGCGAACCACTGCGGGAATCGGTTTCCCAGTCTCGCTACCATCATCGGTTACATATCCGTGGGCGATATTAAAGGCTTTTACTTGAGCGGGATCGGCGGCGTTATCGCCGAGCGCTGTCCAGGCGGGGTCAATAGGCGATAGCTCCATTACGAAAAACACCAACATGGTGACCCCGATTGCCATGATTGGCAAAGCGATAAGTCGCCTACCTATGAGTCTCAATAAGTTGTTCACTAATCTCTCCTTTTAGCCAAGTATTAGCTTCCGCAAAAGTTAATGGGCGGGGCGGAAACTGGAGCTTCCGCCCCGCCCATTAGTTGGAGCCTCACTTAGCAGCAAGTAATCATTTGATAACTACTTGCTTACCTTGGTGCCGATTAGTTGCAGACCGGTCACGCCAATCGGAGTGAGGTTAGATACTTTAGCGGGATTGTAGGCGGTGTAGAGAGTGTGGAAGGCTAGCGGATAGAGTGCTGCCTGATCAGCAATCATATCTTGCACTTCACCCCATTTAGCTTTAGCCTCATCTCCGGTAGCTTTATCGGCTTTATCCATTAAATCAACCAGAGCTTTAGCTCCCGCAGGGTCAGATTCGGTTAGACGGAAACGGTCTTTCATCCACAGTTCGGAGAAGAACCAGCCCTTAATCAGCACTCCCGGATCGGCGCCGTAAACGGAGGCATCACCGGGGGCAACCACGACATCAAACTTGCCTTGGGCAACGTTGTTGTTCCATAAATCCGCGGAAGCAACATTGTTGAGATTAACTTTTAGACCTAGAGCCTCAAAGTTCTGCTTGATTTGCGGTCCCATAGCAGCAATCCAAGTATCGGTAGTAGTGAGCACGCTAATTTCGGTACCGGCAGCCACTCCGGCATCCGCCAGTAGCTTCTTCGCCTTGGCTACATCAAAGGAGAACTGGGTAGCAGCTTTCTTGTATTGATCGTTGTAGTCAGGCAGGAAAGAGGTAGGCTCTTTACCCGCGCCATTAAGAGCAGTCTTAATCATAGTTTGGGTATCAATAGCGGTCAGTAGTGCCTGACGAACCCGCTTGTCTTTGAAAGGAGCTTTGGTGGTGTTAAAGGTCATCATGGCGATACCGTAAGCGGTAGCATCTTTAACTTCCCATCCGGCAGCCTTAACCTTTTCAATACCGGCCGGATCTAGCGCTTCAACTACGTCAGTTTGTCCGGCTACCGCGGCGGTTAAACGAGCGGTTGCGTCCCGGGAGTTGTCGTAGTGAATTTTGCTTACGGTTGCCGGGTTAGCCCCGTTGTAGTGCTCATTTACAGACAAATCCTGAGTGGTGTCAGTAATAGTGTCGTATTTGTAAGGTCCAGATCCCACTGGCATCTTGGTCAATTCATCAAAGGTGGCTTTGCTGGGAACGACTTTAATTAACGCTAAGCGCTCTTTCAGGTTGTCAATAGCGTGGGTCAGTTTGATGGTAACTGTGCTGTCGTCTTTAGCTTCGATACCGGAAATAGCAGTCAGGAACGCAGCATAGGAACTGGGTTGTACTGCACCAGTTGAATCCTTGTCCCCATCAACGATTCGTTTATAGGAACTGACCACATCTTTAGAGCTAACTGCATCTCCAGTAGAGAACTTGGCTCCATCACGCAGTTTAACTTCATAGGTGGTGTCGTTTACCTTGGTAGGTTCATCTTCAGCAGCCAGTGCCTTGTGAGCCTTGAACTTTGAGAAATCAAACTCGTACAACCCTTCAACTACCTGTAGGTTAGCGCCCACCGCCAGAGCTGATGACGTGTTCGAGGGATTCCAGTTAGTGGTGTCATAAGCGGCAAAAACTTTTAGTTCGCCACTTGCTTTGGTTCCGGTAGATCCTCCTGCTTTCTTGTCAGCGGATCCTCCTCCACAAGCCGAAAGAGCAAGTGCAGCAGCGGCAAGTACAGCCGATACCTTTGCCCAACGCTTAATAGAACGCATTTTGAGTCCTCTCCTTTGAGAATTTCCATTTGCCGTATGGGAGACGAATGTCAACTTCATACAAATGCCAGCGTAGTAACAAAGAACAAGTTCTGTCAAGCATTTAACAAAAAGGTTACCGATTTGCTGTAGACCTGCAACGAAAGCTAGTTTTTGGCTTATCAACCTTACAAAGCAAAAGAGTGTTGCGTCACTTTACTATGCCCTGTAGCATAGCTGTCATCAGACAACTACCGTTCAATGGGGAATGGTAGTCTACTAGACGAGCGCACTTGCAATAGAGGAAACATATGAAAAATTCAGCTACCCCCGAATCAGTCTCTACAGTGGACGATTACCGGCGCTTACTACACAATAAAAAGGGCTTAGAGATTCCCAGCTCCCGCTCTAAAGGCACCCTGTCTGCAATTGAAAGTTTCATATTACAAGAGCGCCTACAACCCGGCGACCCGCTACCTACCGAGACTGAACTGTGCGAACGCTTAGGGGTTTCCCGCTCTTCCGTACGCGAAGCCTTAAGGCAATTGCAGGCTTTAGATATTATTAGCGTGCGGCAAGGACGCGGAACCTACGTGGGAGAAATGTCTTTGCGTCCTCTGGCGCAAATGATGGTGTTGCGCTCTTCCCTAAAATCTACCAACCTGACTTCCTTAAAAGAAGTCGTGCAAGTTCGCCGTACCCTAGATATTGGTTTAGCCCGAGAAATAGTAATGAAAGTGGCTGGAAAACAGCTAACTCATTTACATCAGCTAGTAGATACTATGGTGGAAAAAGCACATAATGGGCAGGAATTCTTGGTTGAGGACATAGAATTTCACACCCGCCTAGTGTCAGAGTTAAACAACAACCTACTCGAAGAGCTAATGAATGCCCTCTGGCTGGTACATATGTCGGTGGTTCCCGTCTTACCGGCTGCCGGGAAAGAAAATATGGTAGCAACCGCCAAGGCGCATGGGGCGATGCTCAAAGCCGCCGAAGCGGGAGACGCATTGGGATATATGTCCGCGGTAGAAGCCCACTATTCGCCATTAATAGAATCCATTGAGTCTCTACCCGCTTAAGCCAGTTTTCTACTTTCCGCTATGAGGGCGAGCCGCGGCTACCAGCACCCTCCCCTAACTACGGTTTTCTTCCGCATCCGCCCATTTCATCAGGTAAGGATCTATTAAGCGGTTGAATTCTTGAGGTTTGTTGCGCCGCAGAGTATGTTCACAGCCGGGAATAAAAACTGTTTCCACATTCCGATTAGCTAAAGCATCAGTTTGCGCTAACCCGGTTTTCCCCACAATATCTGATTCTTGATCGGACGAAACCACCACCAGAGGAACCGTAATTTCTTGCACCAAGTCTTGCCAGTTTTCCTTAAAACTAACCACCCCGGTTCCTATCAGTCCTGAATCCGCCCGAAGCTTTCCAAAAACCCAGCCAATCATGGTATCCCCCGGCCACCAGGGCCGCCGTTTTCTCCCCCAGTTATAGGCCACCATCGGGTCTTGCCAGGACTCGAGTTGGCTAAGAGCAGTCGGAATATTAGTGACATAGTTTTGACGGTAGGTTTTAGACAGCCACGCCGGATCTTCTACTACCGCCCCTGCCACCAGTTCAGGGTGGCGCGCAGCCAGTTTCGTGACGAGGGCGCCCCCCATAGAATGCCCCACGAAAATAGCTTTTTTACCAAAGGTTTTTTCGATAAATTGCACCGCGTCCACCAGGGCAGAAAAAGAGGCTTCGAAAGGATCTTCTAGCTCTTGGTCGGTAAATCGAGGTGAAAAACCGTGTCCTTTGTGGTCTATTGAAACCACCAGGTAACGGGACTTTAAATGGTCAATATAATCCGCCCAGGAAATCGCGCAATCTTCTACTCCATGAACCAAAATAATTAGAGGACGAGCAGGATTTCCCGCTACCAGATAACTAAGCATTTTTGCTCCCTATTAACGCCTGACACTGCTTAACTTGGCATTTATGATACCTCAGGGAAATAGGTTTGCCTCTCAAGTTACCCGGATTTTTCCGCGAACCTACCGCTTGAATCGAGGACGTACTCATTGCGGGCGAGGGCGCGAATCTCTAAAAATCGAGCCTCGGTTCCTGCCCTCCAACCCCCAGGAGTTGTCAGACAATTTCCGCTCCCTTGACCAACTTATCTACCTCAATAAACAGACAAATACTAAATAAACTAGGTCTTTAAGAAACTTTCCCAAAAACCCTTGCACCGACTAAATCAATAGATTATGCTCTAAGTGTCAGACAACCAATGATGGATTTGAGCTGCGGAAGAACCTACCACCCACAAAGAGGCAACGATGTTTCTACTGTGACTATCTTACTTAAGCATCCTTCCCAGTCGAGTACCCTAAAAACAAATAAATCCACTAAGTAAAAGGAAAAGAAATGACTGATTTCTCCGGTATCGTTCCCCCGGTAGTTACCCCGCTAACCAAGGACGGCAAACTCGATAAAGAATCCTATAAGCGCCACCTAGAACGGATGATTGCAGCCGGAGTAGATGGCTTATTCGTCCTCGGCTCTTCCTCCGAAGTCGCCTTTTTAACCGACGAAATGCGCCGGGACGTCCTGAAAACAGCGGTTGAAATCGTAGATCATCGGGTTCCAGTACTGGGCGGTTGTATTGATACCGAAACTATGCGGGTTATTGAACACGCCAAAGAAGCAAAAGAACTCGGGGTAGATGCGATTGTTGCTACCGCTCCGTTCTATGCTCTTGGGGGGCTAGCGGAAATCGAACGCCACTTCCGCCTGATCCATGAAGCTATCGACCTACCCCTATTCGCTTACGATATTCCCGTATGTGTACACGTTAAACTGCCGGTAGATTTAATTATTCGCCTCGGTAAAGACGGGGTGTTATCCGGCGTAAAAGACTCTTCCGGTGACGATGTTTCTTTCCGTTTCCTCTGCCAGGAGAATCGCGATTGCGGTCACCCCTTAACCCTCCTAACTGGGCACGAAGTCGTGGTTGATGGCGCCTATATGTCCGGGGCTGATGGCTGCGTACCCGGTCTGGGAAATGTAGATCCCGAGGGTTACGTCCGCCAATGGCGTGCCTACCAGAACGGGGATTGGGAAACCGTACGGAAAGAACAAGACTATTTAGCTCGCCTAATGCGTATTACCGCAGTACCGAGCGGTATTCAAGGCTACGGAGCGGGAGTAGGGGGCTTCAAAACTGCCCTGCAACTGCTGGGAGTTTTCAACACCAATCAGGTTACCGAACCGGTTAAAGCCCTCGAAGGGGAAAATGTTGAACGAGTACGCGCCGTACTTGAGCAGGTAGGGCTCTTAAAATGAGCTATATCCTCGTTGCCGACTTGGGCGGCACTAAGATAGCATCCGCGGTAGTTAATACTGCCGAAGGGACAGTGTCGGCGAACTATTCGCGTCCTACCCCCGCCAGTGAGGGTAGCGCGGCAGTAGTAGCCGCCATTATCGAAGCGCTAAGTCGCGCTAAAGATACAGCTGCCGCCGAGGGTATAACCCAAATCCAGGCAATCGGCATTTCTGCTGCGGGCGTGATTGACCCTAAGCGGGGAACGGTTATTTCTGCTACCGATTTGATTAAAGGCTGGGCGGGAACCGAACTAGCAAAACAGGTAAAGGCAGCTTTCAGCACGGAAGTTTACGTCCTCAATGATGTGCACGCCCACGCCCTCGGGGAAGCAACCCTGGGAGCCGGTAAAGACTATTCCTCTATCCTGGCCGCAGCGGTGGGAACCGGCATGGGAGGCGGGCTAGTTATCGATGGTCAAGTCCAGTTTGGCGCGCACTGCGCCGCCGGTCATATCGGGCATCTGCCCCACCCGTTAGCTACCGGTTTAACCTGTTCTTGTGGAGCCAAAGGTCATATCGAAACCGTGGCTTCCGGCAGTGGTCAAGTAGAACTGTATAACCGGGATAAACCGGCTAATCTCCCGCGGGCGCAAAGCGGACGTGAAATCACCGAGCGCGCCCTAAAAGGAGAAGCCTGGGCAAGCCAGGTTATCTATGACTCGGGATATGCCCTAGGACAAACCCTGGCCGGTATCTGCAACTTGGCCGATCCGCAGGCCATTATAGTTTCCGGGTCGGTTACCCATTCCGGTAAGCAATGGTGGCAGGCAGTAACAGCGGGCTTCGGGGCCGATGCTCTCACCCCCGTAAAGAACACTCCCCTAATCAGTGGCACTCTGGGAGGGAATGCCCCCCTAATAGGTGCAGCTATTTGGGCAAATACGAATCTAGGATAATCATGAATCAAATAATCCAGTCCCTTAAAGGGGGATTAATCGTTAGCGTACAAGCCTATGTGGGCGAACCGATGCGGCACAGTGAAACTATGGCTCAGATAGCTTTAGCCGCTGAGCAAGGTGGCGCCGTTGGGATTCGTTGTCAGGGCTTATCGGATATTTCTGCGATTAAAGGACAGGTTGAAATCCCGGTTTTAGGGATTTGGAAAGAGGGGCACGAGGGCGTGTTTATCACTCCTACTTTGCGTCACGCTCGCGCCTGCTCAATGGCAGGAGCCGATATTGTGGCGCTAGATGCTACCCGTCGTCCTCGTCCCGATGGTCTAACTTATGGTGAAACTGTTGCTGCCCTGCATGATGAGGGCATAGTGGTGATGGCCGATTGCGGAAGTATCGAAGATGCTCGGCAAGCAGCTGAAGCAGGAACCGATATTTTATCTACTACGCTAGCGGGATATACGGGAGATAGACCCAAAACTGCCGGACCAGATTTTGAGCTACTAGCCCAAATGACTGCGGAATTCCCAGAGTTTCCGGTGCTATGTGAAGGACGAGTTCACACCCCGCAGCAGGCACGCCAAGTCATGGAGGCGGGAGCCTGGGCGGTAGTAGTCGGCACCGCAATTACCCACCCCACCAGTATTACTAGCTGGTTCAATGCCGCTATCAAGGGTTAGAACCTGTACGTCTGTTTATTTGCAGTTGCGAACGGGGACTTTATAAGACAAGAGAAAAGTTTGGGGGCGCTGGATTAATCCAGCGCCCCCAAACTATTTGCATCTGCGGTTATTAGCTAGTCGCGGCGGCGTGGTTTCTTTTATGCTTCGCATCGATTCCACGCCGCCGCAGCTGCTACTAGGAGAACCGGGTAGACATCTTAACCTTATGACTCTAAACGACGGTTACGAATCCGACTACCCGCAACTATCAGCATTAATGCAATTATGGCAAATGCTCCGCCATAAGTACCGGTGCTAGTTAGATTCCCACCGCGCGAGTTAGCAGTCTTATTTCCTGTCCCCGCGCTATTAGAATTACCCGGTTTAGTGGGGTTATCTGTAGGCGGAGTTACCGGCCTATCGGTACTTCCCGGTTTTCCGGTACCCGGCTTATCTTTATCGGGATTGCCCGGTGCCTCCTCGCATCCCTCAGGAGACATAGCCTGGAAAGTCCATTTGGTTACTGCTCCCGCCACAAAACGATAGCTGCTGGTATCAGAAACCTGGGCGGTAACTGTTATTTGCTTTCCGTAGGCGTATTCGTGCTTACCGGCTGCCACCTCTTTGCCGTCAATCAGGTATTTGACTCCTTTGGTTACGGGAATCTCCACGAATGGTTTCTTCTCGCAGCTGCCCGGATCGGTTGCTACCGGTGCTATTGGAGTAACCTCAATGATTTTACCGGGTGTTTCTTCATTTGCCGCCACGTTAAAGGTTACGTTGCCAGGGATAGTTACTGTTTGACCTGCCTGAACATAACTGGCTTGAATCGGAATCTTCACAGACTTTCCAGCTTCTGAGGCCAAAGGAAGATAGGTTACCTGCCCAGTGACGCTATCAATATAGATATCACCATTAGCTTTAACCGCCTCGCGCGATGGCACCAAGTGCCGCTGGCTGTCCAGATTCGCGAAGCTGAATTTCACGCCTGGTGGCGGGGTAACAGTCTCCGCGTCCTCGTCTACGAAAGTAGGAGCATCCGAGGTGGCAACCGTACCCGGTTTATCCTCTGCTACTACGTCTTTTAAGCTGGGAGGTTGCGCGGCAGGAGTCTCAACCTTACAGGTAACTTTGGCATCTGCCCAGTCGGCGTGATCATTACCTACACCGTTGCCGCCGTCAGTCACCTTTAGAATCAGGGACTTCACCCCGGTAATATCAAGGTCAATTTTATTTGCTCCCCCCGCTTTGGTAACTACCTGCGGGGATTCAAATAAGGTCTTCCCGTCTCCGATAACCATAAACTTCACGGAGCCGTTTGGTTGAGTGTCATCTACCCCGGCGATTGCGTTCAAACGGGTACACTTACCTGCCAAATCAAAGGTAATGCTACTTGGGGCATGGGCACCGATACCTTTGGGATATTCTTTACCTCCCACCTTGATTGGGGTACCGTCGCCTCGTCCTTGTTCTCCATTTTCTTGGTCTCTTTCGACCGGGCCCCAACCGTTCTCTTCATCACTCCAGGGCAAATCAGAGAGATAGTTTACGCCGTCGCGAACCGAGCGGAGAACTTTAACTTTCCTGGCTACGCTTACTTCCCTGGTGGTGCCATCGGAATCAACCTGGTAGGAGACTTTATAGGTCAATACTGCATCGGTAGCCCCTTGGGGAGCCTTAACTTCCCAATTTTGGGCGATATTATCCCCACTGGGGTCGCTCTTCTTCGTGACTTTCCAGCCCTCTGGAGCGCTGAGAGTAGTTTTCAGGTTCGTAATTTTCCCGGGATTACCCGGTTCGAAGAACTCGGTATTGGTTTGTACCGTAAAGGTTTGTCCTTCAGATACGGTCTGGGCTGCTTGGATTGCCGGATCGGCATTACCGGGCAGCACGTCAGCTTTCCCTAGGTCTTCCACCCGGATATTATCTAGGGTCAAATCAGATCCGGGAAGCCCGCCGACTTTATTGATACCAATCCAGTAGTCCCCTACGGTGGAGGTAACAAATTCGGTGGAAAAGATTTGGGTTCCTTTGCCTCCTACTCCTTTACCTTTCGCTTCGGGAATATCTTTAGTTTGCACCGTAGAGCTCTTAATCTGCGAGTCGGCCAGCCAGTCCCGGCCTAAACTAAACTGATATTCACCCGCGTAGGCCTGCTGGTAGGCAAAAGAAACCCGGTATTTATGTCCTGGTTCAAACTTTATTGCAGCTGGGATAGTGCGCAGAATTTGCCCCGCATTTTCTTCATGCGCCAGCAGCGACCATTTCCCGGCGAGCACATTGTCACTTTGTTTACCGTGGGCAACAACTTGACCTTGTTTATTCTTTCCCCACCAACCGGCATCGGAATAGGGAGAATGCCGCTCCGCTAACTGGGTGCGAGCGTCTCCTCCCTGAGTAGCGCCGGTAACGAAAGGCCAATAACCGGTATCTACGTCCTCAAAATCATCAAAGAAGACGGTTTGCGCGGTTTTGTCGTTATCTACCGGAGCGCTATATTTAACTACTCGCAAATCATCGACACGGACTTTTGCGGCTCCTTTTGCTGCTGCCACCTGGAAAGTAACGGGATCACCCTCACTGTGGAAAGTTACCCGTACCCGCTGGAAGTAGGTTTGGAACTTTTCATCTGAAGCCGTCTTGTTAGGCGCAGTAGATTTAGTGATTCTGGTGGTAACTTTCCCATCAATGGTTTTTTGGTTACCGACAGCTTTAACGCCGTTACCGCTGATACTCACGTCTACTTGCCGCTCTTGACCGGGCTGTACCTCTACCCACGCCCACATGGAATAGTCTCCTTTAGGCAATGTAAGGGTTTGGGATAGGGAGGACGCACCCTCGCCTAATAGAGCCTGGAAGTTACCGCGACTACTGGTTTCAATACTAACGTTTCCACTGGTCTCATAGGATTTTAAGGTACCGGAGAAGAACCCGGGATCTTTAATCCCGCTGCCCTGCCCCCAGTTGGGGTCTGCTTGGCTAGGAGCGCTTTGCGGATAGAGGACGTAGGCGGTATTTGCCTTGGCCGAGAGGGAAATACTGCCCCCACTGGCATTCACGGTTCCTTTATCTACCCTTCCGGTAGCAGTGAGCTCATATAAACGGAAGGAGGTAACGTTCTTAAAGTGACCCGGCAGTGTCCAGGTGCTAGTGCCCCCAGCCGGGTTGTAATGGTACAGTTTGTCTCCGGCAGATTTAGCTGCCCCGATTCCATCTTTTTCACCCCAGGGCAACAGGTATTTTCCGCCCGTATATACGGTAGCGCCGTCATAGGTTATTACTCGGTCGGTCCCCAAATCAGTACCGCCGATATTGGCACGCTTAGAGGTAACCTCGGTCCCGTTGGTGAAAGTTGCTTTTTGTCCCAGCTGATAGGTTTTAATGTCTGATTGTTGCAGGAATTTGGTGGGAAGGTTACGTTGCCACACATTATCAATAAACTTGCCATAATCGGTGTGACCAGTCCAGCCTTCAAATTCCACGACATTAGCATTGCCTAGTAGCGGATTTGGATTCCAGGAATCTCGCCAACTGTTTTCCACGAAACGAATTAAGGTCGAGTTCAAACCTTTTTCTTTGTATCCCCCATACTTTTCATCGTTTGCCCAGTGCGACCATAAAGAAGTATCCGGGAATGCCCAAGCCCATTCAGAGCCGATTTCCCAGCCTTGTTTTTGCAGCTCTGCACCTAGACGCTGAGGACGCCATCCTTTGCCGTAAAATACGTCAAAATAAAGCCAATCGAAACGGTCAGCAATCCCGGCTTCAGTCAGTTCATCCCGGAACTTCTGGAAACGCTTAATTACCCGTCCCTGCGCTAGATCCTCGTTATCGTCCATATAGTATGCCTGGTTCATCCAACCCCAAGCCGCCTGGGGAGGCATTTTTATAACACATGATTCATCGGTAACGGTAGCGGGGTTGGTACCATCATTGAAACACTTAGCTTCCGAGTAGGATTCGGTGGCGTTGATATGTACCCCAAAGTCGGCGTTATAGTTTTCCGCCCCTTTAGTCATGGTCACCAAATCGGTGAAACCGCCTGCCCGTTGGTTGTAATGCCCGGCATAGTCTCCTTGGGCAGAGTCATGCCCTTCTGCTTGATACCCTTTAAGCAACACGTGTTGCCCCAGGTTATCGGTCTCTAAACTGATGCGTTTAGTATCGTCTAGAGTGCGCAAGAAGGGATGGGTGGCTTGGGAAACAATATTGAACGGAATCCGGGTAATTACCCGGTTCTTGGTATCGCCGTAACCATTAGGTAGTTTATTTTCCACCATGAGGGCGCGGGTAGCGGTGGCAGAGTCTTGCCAGTCTACCGCGCTGTCACCGTTTACGTCACTTACCACACGTACCTGGGCAAACGGATTGGGATCTTTACCGATTTTCCCGCTGCGGGTATTAGTGCCCCACACTACCCAGGAAGCGGGAGTAAGCGAGCCTAGCATCGTGGTTTTACCCGCGGTAGCCGCCTCTGCTTGGGCGATAGTTGCTACCCAGCGAGTTGCTCCGCGGCCATCTTGCTGACTGGTGGCATAGTCGTCGCTGATTGCATTCGATACCAGCCCGGCAGCCAGTTCACTGTTGCTAAGCGCCGCCATATATCCACTGGCGCGCCCTACCTTTTGCTTAGCGATTTTCCAGGTAGTGTCGGGGTTTTCTGTTCGATTAGTGCCATCACTGGCAACTGTTAGGGATCCATCTTTAGCACCGGCAACGCTGACCAGATTCAGCCCTGGTACCGCCAGGCGATCTACTTGATTCTTGGGATCATCAATCGCGGTTACTTCCCAGCGAAGATTACCTTTAGCCAGGGAAATCTTTACTGTCAAAGTAGCTTCTACGCCGCCCACTTTTAGCTTATAGGTTGCACTATCAGCGGTCTTTGTCGCGGCGGCAACCAGGGAGACGGTTCGCATCTGTTCATTGATGCGTACTTGTTTCAAAGCAGGTCCCACATTTGCCGGAAGGGTTTTGCCCTGCAGGTGATACGCGATAACTTGGGGAAATCCTGCCTGTAAGTCGGCTGATAACGTGCCATCGGTAATGGTGATTTTATCGCCCGGGTTAGGAATTTTAACTTCTGGTTCAGCTGCGGGGGGAGCTGGTGGTTGATATCCGCTGACGGTAGCGGCATTGAACTCTGCCAATGAACCAACGGTTTCGCTGCTTCCGGCTTGACCGCCCCAGGCACTCTTATAAATTACCCCTACACAGCGGGCAGGGACCGGAGCAAAATCTATATTTTTGGCGCTTAAATCCCCATGATTTTCCTCAAACTCACCGGTCGCTAAGGTTTTAGCCGGGGCTAAATCCTTTGCTTTGGTTTTATCGGCGCAGTTGGCATCGGTGTAGCTGACAATCTCATATTCGCGTGCCCTTCCCGAGCCATTGGAACTTTGCCTCGGGGTTAAAGTTACTCGCCCTAAATCTGAGACTTCTGTACCTAAATCAATAATGAACCTATGCGGCATTTCATTATTGCCCGTACCTTGATACCAAACGGTATGCCAGTAGGATTTGGTATCCCCATCTAGCACTTTTTCTAGCGGACCGTTGGCTCCTTCACCACCAGTTTCTACAGAATCAGTCCACACGGCTTTCATCTGCGCTTGCGGTATCGGGGTAAACACCGCTTCCGCGGCCGCAATCGGGGCTGTAGCCAGTCCTCCGAAAGCCAGAGACAGCGCGGCACTAACCGTCAAGATAGTTTTATGTTTTAAGGGCATAGTTTCTTACCTTTTCTTCTTCGAGAACTAACCATCATTATTAACTTAATCAAGCTCGTTTCCTACAAATACGATGCACTACTATTCCAGTTCCGGTAGCTACCAGTGCCAGTAGTCCCACTGTCCCGGCAGCACCCGTAGCCACTAACCCGGCTGCCGATTTTTGCGGCTTAGCTTGAGTTTTCCCAGGACGACCATCCTGAGCCCCTTGGGTTCCACCCGGTTTATCCGTTGGCTTACTGGGCTTGGTCTCCACTTTGAACTGGTGCTCCCACTGGGTGGTAACCCCCGCCTTAAAGCGATAACCACTGGCAGGTTGGGAAGTAATCAATACTTTTCTCGCGGTCTTAACTGGGTAAGTCCCGGGCTTAACTACCTGATTATCAAGCAGGTAAACCACTCCCGGAACCTGCGGAATCGTATAGGTGTTGTCTTTATCGTTAAAGATTGGTGCTTGCGGAGCTACCTGCGGAAGTGGCTGCGGAGCGCTGGCGCTTACCTTAAACTTGGCAGGCACTATCTCACTAGAGGCGTCCTCATAAGTAACTTTAACGTCTACACTTACCGTTCCGCTTTCCTGATTAGCGGGCACCTGCCAAGTTATCACCCCGCTAGCAGCCTCAATGCTCATCCCCGCAGGAACCGCTTCTACCAGCTCGAACTTTTTAGCCTTTTCTTTTCCAGCTGCCGGTTCGAAACTAGGAGCGGCGACGCTAGCGGTTTTACCGGCTTTAGCTTCGGTGTCCTGATAGGAAGGCTGATATTTATCGGCATCCATCTGCTTACAGGTAACCATGGCATCTGCCCAGTCAGCGTGGTCGTTGGCACTAGAATCGCCCGCATCGGCAAATAAGGTTATTTTTTCTTGCCCGCTTATGTCCACTTTCATGGCTTCAGCTTTATCGGCAGCTGTCAATGCTTTACTGGACGCTCTCAGTTCCTGCCCGTCAGCCCCTAATACTCTAAAAGTTACCGAAGATGATTTCCCAGCTTCTTGGGTATCATCTATGCCAACTTTCGCGCTGAATACGGAGCACTGTTTTCCTAAATGCACGCTTATTTTCGAGGACGCGTGGGTTCCGATACCGCCGCGATACTTTTCTCCCTCAATCAAGAGAGGACTGCCCTTTAAAGTGCGGTTTACCCGAATCAGACCGTCATCTGCCCAACCGATACTGCTACCGGGATACCAGTCCAAGTTGGCTACGGGAACAGTTCCGTGAGGAGCGCGCATTTGAGCCGGGGTGTCCTGGTCAGCTTTAGTAATTGTCCAGCGAGTAGCGGTCATATCGCTAGGTAGCTGGATTAAATCCGTTTCCATCGGCCTAGACTTGGTGTTGTCATCCAAATCTCCCACGTTGCCTAAATCAACGTGCTTTTCTTCCCCAGTAGAAATAGCCAAATCCATATTGGTCAGAGCCTGGCGCACAATATACTTGCCGTTTCCGTCGTCAATAATCTGCCATTTCTGGTTATTGCGCTTACTGGAAGAGTTATTCCTCCAGTTACCCGTGTGATACTTCTGGTTAATGTCGGTTACGCACTCGACCAAGGCGGGGCGGGCGCCAACTTCATTAACTACATTCAAATCTGCAGTGGCGTACTGACGCCCGCTGCCATTAAGGGGCTGTTTGCCCACATCCATGCTGAGGCATTTACCACTCTTTACCGACTTCAACTGGTAGTAGTGGTCATAGGTGTGGGTTATCTGCCATTGATCGGATGAATAACTAATTGCGTCTGGTTCGCGATTTTCCGATGCATCTAAGCGTAACCCGGAGCTAGTGAAGGCATACACCCCGTCTTCTAAGGGACGCCGATTAACATTTTCCCAGTTAGGCGCATGTCCTAGCGCCTTTGCAAAGGCTACAAAAGTATCGCCGTCTTTCCAGGGGCGCGAGCCTTGCCAGCCTAGCTGGGACACTAAGCGGAAAGCCTCAAAGGTTTCCATCTCTACTTCATTTTCGGTTTGATATATGGAAGTATCTGGCCATATCGAGAGCTTAATCCCCAGGTTTCCCGGATTATCATCAGCTACTTTTCCGCTCTTAAAAGTACCGGCAGTGAACCCTTTGTCATTGTAGATAGCGGCCGTGCCACTGTTTTGAATCCGCCAGCCCCTTTCTCGGGAGAAATAGAGATCGTAATTGGTGTTATTGACTTTATGTCCTTTATCAATCAGGGTTTGTGGACTGAGACCCCCCTGCCACATATCGATCACGATATCTTTATCCAGGGAATCAATATTTTCTTGTTTTAATCCGTCATTCCAAACCCGCAAAGTCTTACCCTTAGATTTCACGTACTTATTAATATCGTTAATGAAATCTACGAACAGTTTGGGACCGTTTACTCCATTAGGTCCAAATACCGGGTAATTCTTGTAAGCGGAACGGTACATATATTCGTCCCCTGCCATATGCCAATACTTGGAGGGGAATACCTCCAGGTAATCTTCAATTTGGCGCTTATAAAAAGCGACGGCTTCGGGGTTAGTGATATCTAGACGGTCATTATCCAAAGTGCCATCGGTTTTCTTAAGTTGATACTGAGGCAGGTTATGAATCTTGGGATCCATATGTCCGGGGGCTCCCATTTGGGGAACTACTTCAATCCCCAATTTATCGGCGTAAGCAACAATCCCTTTTAACTCTTCCTTAGTGTAATAAGAATAGTTATTGGTAACCGGTTCTTTCGCTGACTCCATCTTGGCAGTTAAAATTACCTGATTCATCTTCAGGTCAGCCATATCGGTGAGCATCCGGTGAATATAATCTGGTTGATTCTTAATCCGGCAGGCGCATAGAGTGACAGCACGTTCACGCTGCTGAGGTTGGTCAAAGGCGCTGCCATAGGGCAGGGTTAGCTGCTGCCGCAGCATTTGCGACAGAGTGCGCGTACCCCAAAATGCTCCCCGTTTTTGCGCGGCAGTAATATTTACCCCTTGGGCATCAATCTGCAGGCTATACCCCTCCTCTGCTAGTTTGTTTTGCTGCGCAGTATCTAGGGTGATGACCACATCGTGGGCTTTCGGAGTTGCTCCCCCGGCGGCTTGTGCCCGCACAGTTTGCGCCTGCCCCGCCGCTTTCAGGTAGGCGTTTAGCTCTTGCACCACAATCTGGGCTTGAGCTTCAAAACCGGCCGGATAGTAAACTACCGTGTCCGGGCTTAGTTTGAACACATCATTTGCATTGGTATTGGTCTTCCAAGAATCCAAAGAGGGAATCGTTTGGGGAAGTTTAGTAGCAATCGGATTATCAGAGGGAAGCGGGATTTCTTTCCCGCTATAGGTGAACTCTTGGAGTACTTTATTCCCATCAGTTACTTTAACTTTGAACTTGGGAGTAAAGCTGCCGCGAATAATATCTTCTTTGGTAATTACATAGTCACTGGCGGTACAAGAGAAGGTACTTCCCTTATCCAGCTTTCCGTCCTCGTTATGGCAAGCTAGCGTAAAGTTTTCCCCGTTCAGCTGGACATCTACCGGGATTTGTCCCACATTTTGTACTTGCGGGGTAAATACCAGTTTATCGCCCACGTCATATTTGTCTTTAGTTCCCGCTACTGCCAAATCTGTTACCTGGACATGACTGGCAAAGATAGGAATTTTACTTCCCTTAACCGGATCTAACTGGGTAGCAGCGCCAGAATAACCAGGATTTTGATATTTGAAAGTAATGGAGGGAGTAAAGAATCCGGCGTCAAGATCTTCCTGGGTAACCGTGTGGGTGCGATTTGCGCACGGCAAGGTAGCTCCCGCCGAAATCCTTGTCCACTTACAGCCTGCCCATCCGGTATCCAGGTTGGAGGCAGTGGCAGTGAAGGACTTATCTTGAGCAAGCAGGTTCGTTACATTAACATTGAAAATCACTTTGTCGCCCACTGCCCAAGTCCCATCGGCTTTGGGATTGGTAAGCTCAAAATCAACGCCAACCGAACCGGTAGGGTCAGTATTTATATTGGGGTTGGTAACCTTAATTTCCACGTCCCCGCGCAGCTTAACATTGCCGTATTCCAGACTAGAGTCTAGATAATAGGTTTTTTGAGCCGCGTTAGCCGGAATGCTAACCCGTAAAGTTACAGTTTCGGAGGTTCCGGGATGAAGTTCTTGCGCCAAGACGCTTTCTTCCATTTTCCACCCGCTTGGCAACGCCAGTTTTACCGCGGTAGCTAGGGGAACGACCGCTTTCGCGTCATCATTGCTAACCTTAACGGGAATCTCGACAGTTTTACCCGCTTCCGCTGCTACTTTTGCATCAGCTAGAGAAATCTTTACTGGGTTGAGCCAATTGGTGTCAAAAGTGCCAAAATGAATAGTTTCAAAGTAATTACCACCAATCTGGTGATCTTCTTCGAAAGCTACCCCGTATTTACCGCTTTGAGTATCAATCGCGACTAGATCAGAGTAAGCAGCCTTGTCATTCCAATAGAGTTTACGAATCGGCCAGGTTTTACCGTCATCATAGGAATAGCTCACTGCAAGAGTTTTACCGCTATCAGCCATACCGGAATACAAAAGCTCTTTAGATTTGGGGTCTGAGGAGGGAGCATCCGGATACCTACGGATAATCGAGGCATTGCGCCCCGGGGACTTGGAATCAACTAGCGACCGTTCTATTTGCAGATCAGTCCAGGTTTCCCCGCCATCGGTGCTCTTGGCGATATAGCGGTAGCCTGCTTTGTTACTCATCCGGGAGTTCAATAGGAGCGTGCCATCGGACAGTTCCACCAATTTGTTTTCGTTCATATCTGTGCCGATGGTAGAACCGCGTTTCCAGGTGTTACCGTGGTCATCGGAATACACCGAGTAGGCTGCCCAAGTACCGGGTTTACCGGCAATAAACTGGGTGATTAGGCGTCCATTTTTTGCCGCATTAGCACCCCTTTGATGCTGCAGCTGGATACCGTGTCCAGAAGCCGCGAACCCACAGGGATATCCGGGCTGTTTAACCGCGGCAGTAAGTCCCCGCGTTTCATCGGGAGCATTTCCGTAACGCTCCGTCCAGCTGTTTCCATTATCGGTAGAAACTGACAGGCTCACCCCTTGTACTTTGCGGTTGCTAAACTCGTCAGTTTCTTCGGTTCCTTTAGGGTCGCACCCTACGTCATAGGAATGCACATGGAAGTTAAATAGGTGCCCAGTTTGTTTATCGTAAATGTAGGCCGGGTCCGAGAATCCCTCTTTCTCAGGATCCCCCATAGTAGTGCCCTTTCCTTGGGCAATAACGGTTTGCGGCTGCCAGGTCGCTCCCCCGTCAGTAGAGCGTTTTTGCATTATCGAGTTGGGCGCCGGGGCATCGCCATTTGCGGGGCGGGCATCATAGGCGGTTAATAAGTCACCATTATTCAGTTTGATTACTGCGGGAATCCGATAGTTAGTAACACCATTGTCCCCGTATTTAACTACGGTGTTATAGCTAAACTGACCAGTAGCGGCCTCGGCAGGAAGCGCAGTTGCCAGCGGCATAAGCGTCATTGAAGTCAAAGCCACCGAAAAACCGGCTGCTAGAGCCTTAAAACGCCCTTTGGTCACCGATAACACCATTTCAAACCTCATTGTCTTAGATGCTCACTTTCCGTGGAGTTTACCGACCCCGATAAGCACATATTGAAAGTGATTATTTCTCTTAATCTTTTCGATTTTTACCTAGATGAGCAAGCCCTAACCCTAGATATTTGCTCCGGCTAAAAATTGGTGGGGCAAATCCCTGATTGGGTTTTCGCCCCACCAATTTGGTTATTTATCTTCCAGCCATCGCTGGCGGTAACGCACCCCGATTCCTACTCCCAATGCCAATAGCGCGATTAGTAAAGCGGAAATGCCCTCGGTACCGGTACGCCCCAGTCCCTCTTTAACGGTCGTTCCCTTTGCGGAGGGCGTTTTAGCGTTTTCTGTAGGAGTCGCCTGCGGGGAAGGATTAGCGGGATTTTGCGGATTATCCGGCTGGGAAGGATTCGGCTTTTCTGTCTGATCCGGTTTGTCCGGAGTATCCGGTTTATCCGGGGTATCCGGTTTATCCGGTTCAACTTCCCCAGGCTTATCCGTTTGCGCAGTTACTGGCGCTAAGGCATTCATCTGGGAAAGATGAACCGCGCGCAGCACTACGTTTTCTGGCCCCGCATCAGCTTCTTTACCAATAACTGCAACTGCCGCCGTGTTCTTGCCGTTTAGATTAAGGAAAGCCGCCGGGATAGTGAAGGAATCCTGCGGGCCGATATCACCGATATAGATACCGGTATTCCAGCCATTGACAAACAGTAACGCCTGAGAATGGTCGGTTCTAGTCTGCTGGGTATCGCCGAAACGCCGCGATAATACCTCTAAGCGGAAAGCTACATCGGCATCTTTAGGAACGTTTAAATCGAAAGTGGATCGATACCAGGTAACCCCGGCCTCGTCCGCGTGCATATCTGAGGCCGCGGTCCACTTCGAGTCATCTAGACCTGGCAGATGCCAGCCTTGACGCTCGCCATATAAACCACCGTTATTGTAAAGACCACGCGCTTTATCTTTAGTGCCGCTCTTATCGGCAGCGCCTTGAATCTTCCAGGTAACTTTCCCGTCCTGAGCGGGAACAGTAGCTGAATACAATCCCCGGTTTTGGCGTGATAACCCATTATCTGACCAGTCCAGGTTTTGCCCCAGGTTATTTACTAGCACCGCTAACACTACTTTATCGCCGGCTTTAATCCCTTTAGCAGTGAAAGACTGGTCGGTGCCCGCGGCGCTGCGAGCGCCCAGCGACTTCCCATTTGCCCACACTTGCATAAAGGCGGGGTTCTTGCCATGCCCGGGCACTCCCGAACCCCCGTTACCATTTAGAGTAATAACTGGGGAATCACTGCTGGCTACAAAAGTAGCGCGATACCATACGGAGCCTTCATAGAAACCGTAATAATTGGAGTCCAGAACCAGTCCATTTGTACTGGGAGCTTGCCATTCTTGGTTACGCTGCGTACCGTTAGCTGCCTGCCAGGCGCTATCGTCAAAATCGATTTCCTTTTCCGGAGCGCCCTCCTGTTTCACCCACTTTAGCTGGGGCGGCTCATAGCTTAGCATCTGCGGAATAAATTTGGTGAAACCGGCATAAATACCTTCGGTTTCGCTTACTCCCGCTTTTCCTCCATTCCAACTCGCGCTCTTTGCGCCTTTGGGAAGCAGCACGTAGGGAGTTTGGCTCTGAGAATCTGTAGTGCCATTAACCTCGGAATTCGTGCCGTTTAAGCTCCAGTTACGAGCGAGCTCTGCGCCCTCTACCGCTAAACGTTTGCCGCTACCTCCATCACCGGTATTTAGTAACCAGGTGGTTTGTGCGTAGGTGCGGTCAATAATCCGCAAACGCAGCGTATCTCCCGCACTGGCTGCCCTATCTGAGGCAACCGGGGTGATAGTAATATCGGTAGGTTCGGCAGAATACTTGTAGTTCAAACGCAGCGTCTTATACTGCTCATTCCAGGTAACCTCTACCCCTTTAGGCGCTTTCACCTGCGGCTTAACCGGGTAACGTAGCATAGTTTCCCCATCGTCTCCCGCTACCCCGAGCAGGTACTGTACCTGGGCATTATCGGTAGCAATCGGGGAACCGAATAGCTGCGAGGTCGTGTATAGCAGTTTTTGTCCCGCAATTTTCATATCCGCGCTCATCAGCAACGCATCCCGGCCATGCAAAGTCAGAGCAGTTCCCGCTTTTTGTGGAATCCGCGACCAAGAGTTTTCTCCATCTTTGACGCTGGTTCCGGTATTAAACTGATCTATTGCCTCTTTATCGGGGAATACTCGCAAAGCATCTAGCGATACGAAAGTACCTTTAGAACCCGCAAAAGGCTTACCGGTAACTTCAACTTTTAAGGTGTGTTTACCGGCACTTAACCCTCGCACGCTATATAAAACCTGCTGGGCGCGCGCGGTGTTAGTGACTTCTTCTGCGGTTTGCCCCACTTTTTCCCCGTCAATATACACATCGGCTATGCCGTGATTACCGGAGAAAGCCCCAATAATATCGATTCCTATCCCATTGAAGTCATAGGTATAAGAATCACCTTTACGGGCAGAATAGGTTTCGTCTCCTTGATAATCCCCGCTAGTCCAGTTTTGCCCGGTAGCATATTCCCAAGATGAGGCAGTCCCGACGGCGGGATTATATTTAATAGCCGGGTCATTATTGTTCACCACTACCCAGGGCGTGGCGCTGGCTCCCAGGACGTTGAGCGCATCTAGCTGGACTTTTGTGCCCCCAGTAGTAGATCCCTCGGCGCTTTGCCCCAGCACCCGCACCTTCAGGGTATGTTTACCGGCGGGAAGATTACTCTCAGAGAACACAACTTTTTGGGTAGGTTTATTCTGTTCGGTTCCCACCCAGCCAGTTACTACCTGTTCAGCCTGGTCATCGAGCTTTACCGCGAATTTTCCATGATCGGTTCCGGTGGCTACCGCAATCTCGATTCCCGTGCCGGTAAACTCGAAGGCGACTTCCTCGCCCGCTTTGCTGGCCTCGTGGATACTTCCTTTCCAAGCTGAATCGTCCTTAACCGACTTCCAACCCGTCGAATACTTTAGCTCGCTGTCATTATCATCGTGATTAAACCTTGCCCCCACTCCGGCGGCATTGGCTAAATCCAAAGCAAAAGTAAACTTATTGGTACTGGTGTCATTGGTGTCATTCAAAACAAACCCCAGAGTGCGCCCACCGTTACCGGTAGCTGAAAGCTCCGCTGCACCCTCGGAAGAAATCCGTTGATACCCTCTAATCTGGGCGTCGCCGCTGACCCTCTTAATATCGGGTTTAGCTACCGGATTAGAGGTTACATATTGGGGATTGGCTTGCAAATAGTAGGCAATCTCTTTTTGCGCCCCAAATTTGTCTTTCCGAATCGTTCGATCTTCGTCTATGCCAGCCCCATAGTCGTAACTGGTAAAACCAGAGGAAGGAGAACCGGTATAACCCCAGTTAGTGCCGCCAAAAATCATGTAGTAGGTATAGGCTTTCACCCCGTTACCGGCAAGGACTGTCCCCCACTGGCGCACAAAGTTTCCATCGGTGAAACGGGCGCATTTTTCGGGAGTAAAGTTTGCTCCCCAGGGAGTGAAAGCACCTCCTTGCCCTTCGGCAATAAAATGCGGACCTTTCGGTTCATAATTGCGGAAAGTCTGTTCAACATCATCGAGGTTCCCGCGTCCTGCCCCGCAATTGAAACCCAGAGGATAACGATCATAGGTGTAAAAATCAGTGCTGCCATATTTCCCTGCCGGGTTTCCGGCTTTATTCGGGGCAAAGCGTCCTGCCAAGCCCCAGTCATTTTCAAACAGGGGAACAGTTATCCCATCGGTCCGCACAAAGTTGCTCAGCTCTTTTAAGAAGGCGGTAGTGCTGGGATTTTCTGTCAGCAGCTCATTTTCCACCTGATACATAATGATGGAGCCGCCCCCCTCGGTAATCAGGTGTTTCTTTGCGATATTGTTAAAGGCTTTCAACCAGCTCTTAGAGGCTGCCAGGGCTTTCGGGTCAGTGGAACGCAAAGAGGACGCCGCATAGTTAGTCATATATGCGGGCAGACCTCCCATTGAAATCTCGGCATTGACGTAGGGACCGGGACGAGCAATCACATATAGTCCCTCTTCCTTTGCCATTGTCAGCAACAGGTCAATATCGCGGCGAGTGCCTTTATCAAAATTGAACGGACCGCCCTCTTCGCTTTGATGATCGCCCCAGAAGAAATAGAAAGATACCGCATTAAATCCGGCTGCTTTTATCTTTTGGAGGACGTCGCGCCAGGCCTGGGGGGAAGGGATTCGCCAAGGATGGAACTCGCCCGCCCAAACTTGTAGACGCTCGCCATCTATTTTCAAAGAATGATTATCCCAGGTTACTTTATGCGGTTTACCGTCATTTCCGGGGAAACTATAGCTGCTCTTAGGGTAAGAACGCTCAGTGCTTTCCCAGGTGGTATCGCTTTGGCTGGTTTGAGTTCCCGGCCCGGGGGATGTTTGACCGCTAAGGGATGGAACCTGAATAACCGCGCTGGCCAGACCGGTATCACTCTTACCGTCTAAAGACTTTAATCCGCTGGCTTTTGCGCTCAGTTGCGCCTGGTAGCTACCTTTGGGAACTTTTTTCAGGTCGGCATAAACCTTAAAGACCGAGTTCATCTGTTTTCCGGTTTGATAGGAACCGTTTACCGGTATGTATTCTTTATCCAAAGTGGTACTTACCGGCACACTTATTGCATTTTGGGATTCTTTCGGGGTCAAAGTTAAACTCAAATCCAGGTTATTCTTACCTTTGCCCGGAGCCGAAACATATCCGATTAACTGCCGATTAGCTTTGCCAATTCCCTTTCCTTGGGAATCGGTGGCTAGCGGAGATAATGCGGAGGAAATCCGCCAGGTGACCTGAGAGCCGTTAAAGAAACTGGTGTCCGCAGCGTTTAGGGCAGTTGCTTGTTGGGCAACCCCACCTCGGAAGCGTTCCCAGTTCTTATTAGCCTGGTTTGTCCAGCCCATCTCAGCGTGAGCTAGTAACCGCGGGAACGCAATATACTCAATATCTGCCAGATTGCGCACGCCCTCGCTCCAGACTGCGCCCTCGACCCCCAGGATCCCTTTATCGTCACTGAGCCCCATGACCTGCTGGGGCTGGGCATCATAGGCGTGTTTCAAAGTGCACTCCCCGCCGGGGCAAGCCCAACTGGGAGCCACATGGGAGCGGTCTTCGCGTTGGGGATAATAGAAGTAGCTGGCGTTAGAGACAATAAATTTGCCGCCTTTAGCTACGAAATCATTGCGTAGCTGGGCACGATTAGCAGCCGCCGAGTCGGTGTTCCACCACTGGACTACCCCACCATTGTCGGCAATCCCGGCGGTTCCCACGCTCTTTAAGGCTTCATCCCACACGATGGGGGTTTGCTTCATGGCTTTTACTTTGGGCAGAATCTGCTGCATATATTGCAGGTAATGCTGGTGATTCATACTGTTAGCTTCATCGCCGCCAATATGCAGATAGGTGTTGTTAGAGTTTTCGGCCAAAATCTTCAAAACATGCTGCATAAAGGTGTAAGTGTGAGGATTTAAAGCATCCAGATTCACTTTCATATTGTTTTTCGAGTAATTTGGCTGCTCAATCGTGTCTTGGCCGCCCTGCGGCTTCGGATTAGAGTTTTCCGAGTTCAGCTGCGGTATGGAATATAGCGCTGCCTCTGTGTGACCGGGAGTATCGATCTCGGGAACAATCGCTATCCCTAATTTATTGGCAGTTGCCACCATTTCGCGGTAATCATCCAAGGTGTAGTAGCCGGTGCGTCCCGCCTGGGGTGCGCGGTCAATATCTCCGGCTCGTAAACCGGCACTGCCTCCGCGTTTAGCCAGCTGGCTATAGTCAATCGGGTCAGCAGCGTCTTTGCCCTCATTCGGGATATCAATCCGCCAGCCCTCATCACTTAGATGCAGATGCAAAGTGTTCATCTTGAAGCGGCTCATAGAATGCATCAGCTTGATGACTTCATTCTTGGGAATGAAGGAGCGCGCCGGGTCAAGCATTAGTCCGCGCCAGGAATAGCGAGGACCGTCTTGAATAGTCATCGCCGGTATCGGCATTAAAGATCCTACGGTAACTTTGGGAAATACTGCCCACGGCCCTAGCAATTGCAAAAGCGATTGGGTTGCCCATAGCGCCCCGGTGGCACTGCGCGCGGTGATGGTTACCCGGTTTGCTGCAATCTTCAAGGTGTAGGCTTCATTCATTTGCTCCTTGCCTACCCCACTGACGGTTAAGCTCGGATCGATAACGTAATTAATCTGAGTTTTAGCACTGGAGCTGGCCGAAATCGGTAGTTTGTATCCGGTGGATTTAGCTAACGTTTCGGCAAGATATTTTGCGGGCTCCCCAGCTAAGCCACTGGCAGTAATCTCGCTATCTTGGGTGAGGACGAACCGGGAGTTATCCGCGGCAAGTTCAGCTTTTTGCGGGTAGGGAATCAATTGATTCAGCTGGGCTAGATTTTCGTTTTCTGTCGGGGTGGGCTGCGCAGCTAGAGTCCCGCAAGCGGCTATTTCCCACAGCGATAGTCCCCACTGCTGCGATTTGCCAGAAATCTGCATTTTCAGATAGCGCATTTTTTCGCTGCCGTTAAAGGTGTGCTCGGTACTTCCCGCTTTTTTACCTATCTGGTCGGTTACTAAATCCCGCCAGGTGTTGCCATCATTACTGGCTTGCAACTTGTAGGGTTTACCGAAAGTGTTTCCCCAATAAAGTTGCACCTTATTGATACTGGCGCTTCCGGCAAAATCGATAGTCAGGGCAGCATCATTGTCGCTTCCGGCGGCAGACCAGCGACTGGCAGAGCTTTGGTTATGTACTGCCGGAGTAGCTTTATCATCGGGACCGATATTGCCATCAACTGCCAGTTCTGGATCTTTTTCTCCCGCAACTTCCCGGCTGGTGGCATTTACCGTTTTCCCGACTGCCAAATTGTCTGCGCACAGAGCACTATCCCCAGGCGCGAGCGCTTGGGCACTGCTCGCTGGGATTAGCACCGACATTAAAGCCACTGCCGCTGTAAGCACACTGGCATTTGCCCGGCGTTTCCAACTAACCTTACTCATTTATTTACCTTTCCCAGCCTCTTTGCTCAGATTCTTATATGTCCTTCGCAAGCGTCTCGCCGCTTCGTTCCACTTTTACCTGCGAGTTCGATGTCGGCTCAGCAGCAACACTCCCCCAAATCCGATACTTAGCGCCGCTAGTAGCAGCGATAGCTCACTGGAAGCACCGGTGGAGGGCATCGCAGAAGTAGTTCCCTGTTGGCGAGGTTTAGCGCCCGGCTTCGACCCGGTGTTACCAGGTTTTACCGCCCCACTATCTGAGCCTGCTCCTGGTTTAGTATCTGGTTGCCCGTCGGGTTTGCTAGGTTTATCAGGGTTCGGGTTATCGGGGCTGGGCTCCTCAGGCGAGAGCGCGCATTTTTCTTTTTCAGCCGCGTTCATATCGCGAACGCCCTGTTCCGTAGTCACCTGGGCATTAGCAGTATCAAGCACCCATTTAGCTCCAGCTGCATCCCAAATATATTCAGTAGTGGTAACACTGCGGGTCTGCATAACTTTGAAGGTCTTACAATTGCTGGCTTCTTGCCCTGGGGAGTCAGTCCAATCGCCTTTTACCACCTGCGGAGCCGGTTTTTCGGGTTTTTCCGGCTGCGGCGGATCAACTTGCCCCGGGTCGTCGCCCATATCTAGGGTCCATTCGCTCTTTGCGCCCTCTTTAAACCTAAATAGGTCACTCGCGGGCTTCGCTACAACTTTGGTTTTTCCATAGGGCAGCGGAACTGCCTGCTGCGGGGTTAGCAGCCCATCACCCAAGTAATAATTAACTCCCGTAACTGCGGGCACTAGGAAATATCCGGGATATTCTTTCCCTTGCGCCGTTAGGGGTTGCTTTTCAGCTAGGGGAGCAACCGGGGTTACTTCCGTTCCGTTTTGGGCACAGACAGCTCCGAAACGAATCTCAGCTGCACCTCCAAAATCATTTCCTGCCTGGGAGTTCAGCTGAACCATCCGCACGTATTTGCCACTTAACTGTTTGTCAGCTGCAAAGTTAAATACTTGCGGGTCAGCGTGATTCTTCAAAGAACCACTAATGGCGCTCTTCCAGTCGCTGCCATTTTCGGATACTTCAATCCGGAAATCTTTAACCCGCGAGTTTTCTTGCCCGCTGCGTGCCGTATATTCAAACCCGGTAATCACGCATTTTTGCTCTGGAGCCGCTTTGAGCTGTGCGGTAATGGTGTGCGGGAAAGTACCGGCCGGAGCAGCCCAGCGGGTGTGCCAATAGGTATTGGGATCGCCGTCAAATGCGGCGCTTACCGGCCCGGAGGGTTTTGGCTCATTATCTGCCTGCGAGGAGGCCGTAATGTTTTCATATCCGCAATTCGGGTCATTCATCGTGGGGCATTGCGCAACCGGATTTAGTAGTTCTTCGCGATTAGACACAATGGTGGCAGTGACTTCGGCACTTCTATTAGCCCCAATCTGGGTGGCGCTAAGTTGATGACTACCGGCATCTTGTGGTCGTAACACTTTTTCTGCCTTGTCAAAGAATGGCAGATAGTATTCGGCGCTTCCATCTGCCCCAGGCATTGCCAGGAATTGGGTTTTACCGTTCCAGGCGAGTTTTACATATTTGCCGGGTTCAAACCCGCTTAGCTTTACTTTTACCCGCTCATAGGGGCGGATGAGATTCTTTTCAATGGTGATAGTCGGTTTTTTACTTGCATCCCAGGGGCTATTTTCACTGGGATCGGGGGCGCCATTTGCCACATTTACCGTAAAGGTGGTTTTTTGTCCGTTTGACCCCGTAATAGTACCGGTGTAGGTTCCGGGATTCGCATAGGGGTGTTTTCCGGTCACTTTATATAGCGGGCTGCTATGTAGGGCATCTCGGGAATGGCTTTGGGTGAATATTGCCGGTGAGGGCGCGGAGCCGTCTCCCCAATCGATAGTGGCGCTGAAGGGAGTGTCCCCGAGGGCGGAAGCGGCGTTACCGGCTTTCGTGATTTGCGTTCCCTCAGAGTTTTTCACAGTGCCGGGAGCCGCAAATTCGCCAACCGTAAGATTCACGGAGCGGCCCGGCGCAACTTTTTGGTCTACCCCCGCTAAAGCGGTTTGCCAATTGGCTTTGGGACCGTCAAAGAAATTCACTGCCGAAACCGCGAGCCTATCTCCCATAGCTGCCATGCGCTGTTTGAACTGGTTTACGTTTCTCTTCGCTTGTGGAGTCCACGCTACTTCCGCGTGAGAGATTGAGCGCGGCCACATTAACCATTCTGCCTGGTATCCCCCGCGAATAGTTTCTGACCATTGCACGGCTACTGTCCCTACAATGCTGCTTTCGGGAATCCCTTTGATTACTTGCGCCGGATCCCAGTTATAGTATTTATCGAAATCTCCAGTTCCGCTCCAGGTTAAACCGATACTGTTACCACCGGGAACTCCATATTTCATATCGATATAGGCGGTCGAGGCGTTCGATACCGCGACTTTAACGCCCTCGTTTTGAATTGCTCGTTTCGTGTTAGCGGTACTACCGGTCCAATACTGTACCAAGTCCCCAGGCTGTAGCGTGTTTGAGGCTATTTCATTCCATCCGATTGGAGATTTGCCTTGATCGCGAACTGCTTTCGCGGACATATTCAGAAATTCGTTGAATTTGTCTTTCCCAAGTTTTTTAACCATATCCTGGGATTCGTCCCCTCCGATATGAATAATTTTACCGGGGGTAAGCCCGGCTAGCTGTTTAAATACGTGGCGAACAAAATACTGGGTGTGCTTTGAGTCCGGATCCAGGTAGGAGTAACCCACATCTCCCGTTCCATTAGCGGGGGCAACCTGCCATTTAGCCGGATCAGTTATGGCATTGCCATCGGCATCTACAGTGCCATTATGAGAGGAGTTGGCAGAGTTTAATTGCGGGATGGCGGCTAGCGCTGCATTGGTGTGTCCGGGCATATCAAACTCGGGCTGGATCGTTACGAAACGGTCGGCCGCATATTTGACCAGTTCCTTATATTCTTCCTGAGTGTAGAAACCATGATGCCCCAATTCGACTACGTTATCGTCTGCCTGCTGACTAGAGCCGGTTAAATCCTTTAAGGAATAGGCTTCCGAGTTCCAATTCATTGCGGTTTTGCCGGAAACCTCGGTGAGCCTGCTGTAGTCGATAGTGTCCCCAGCTTCGCGTCCCTCATTGGTTATTTGCAGCCGCCAACCCTGGTCATCTGAAAGGTGTAGATGTAAACGGGAGCCTTTCACATTGGCAAAAGTGTCAATCATTTGTTTTAAGTCAGCGATTGTCAGGAACGAGCGGGCTACATCGGCTTGTATCGCGCGGTGTGCAAACCGGGGCGCATCCTTGACCGTAATCGCGGGGGCTAGCCACTGGGTATTTACTTGATGGGGAGAATAGATAAAGGCGGGGAATAGTTGCAGCAGGGTACGGGTAGCGTTCCAAACCCCTTGCGCGGATTTTCCGACAATCTCTACCCCGCTTTCACTGACCTTTAAGCTATAGGCTTCCTCGATATTTCCACTGGTTAAACCGGTGGTGTCTAGACCAGTGTCTACCCGTAAACTGATTTGCCCATCTTTGCCCACTGGCAGGGGAAATCCGGTGGAGGCACGCATGGTTTTGGCGGTCATCTCCGCTACCGCTTTAGAAGCGGAATCAGTTTTGATTTTAGTGTCTGCGCCTAATTCAAAACCGCCTTCTCCGGGAGTCATTTCAGCAGGCAGTGGAATCAAATTAGGCTGGGCAGGAGCTACCGGTTCCGCCCCGTCCCATACCTCAAATTCGTATAGGGAAACCCCGTATTTAATTCCTTGGAAAGGGGTGCGGCTCTCGGCCTGCATTTTCACGTATTTCCATGTTCCATTAGCGGTAGCGGCATTGAGTTTTTGGGTATCTGTGCTGGAACATTGAGGGCGGATAGTGTCGCTGGCTTTTTCCCAAGTGGTTCCGTCATTTGAAACCTCTAAATGATAGGAGGCGGCACAGGCCGCTTCCCATTTAATAGTTACGTGGTCAATTTTGATGGCTTCTTTTAGGTGTACCGCAATCCAAGCCTGGTCACTGTGATTGGATGACCAGCGAGAATCACCGCTGTCGTTACCATCAATAGCGGCCTGCGCTTGCCATTTATCAGCAACTTCATTACCGGAAGCACTAACGCTCGCGCCATTGGCTGCTAATGCTTGATTAGTCGGCTCCGCAGCCTCTGCTGTCCCAATGCCGGCTGGTAATAATGCCGCTAGTGCCAGAGCGCCTGCCCCTAAAAGGCAAAACACCTTTTTAGACCGGTTAAACATTTCCTACACCTTCCTGTTTCGCAATCCCGCGATTGCTGTTGCTACCCAATCAAAACTATTTAAGGAGGTACTTTAGGGGAAGCGTCTCCCCAAAGTACCTATTATTTTTGCCGCTACGCTCCCTGTCAGTGTTGTTTATACCGATTCCGCTCCCCAGAACCAAAGCTAGTTTCAAAGACCATCAGGCACGCCCTATCACGAGGGGGCAAGCTTAAGTCTTTCTTCACTTCTTTGTGTCTTTCTGGCTGCTGGTACAAAGACAGCGTCTTTACTGTCGAGGACGTACACTCTTGGTTTCAAGAGCGCTCTCAGTTTAACAAAAGGAAATACTCAGGAACTAATCCTTAGTTGAAAAACTAGCTGACCTTTCAGGGTAGCTATGATTAAGCAATCCAAACAAGCAGGAAATGCTGTTAGGGCTAAATCCCCGCTGATTTTAGCGCGTTAATCACCAGTTCGCGTGCCTGCTGGGCAATCGCCGGGCCTTGCAGCCCTAATACTCCATGGCAGCTACCGGGCAGCAGCGTTAGGCGCACTGGAACGTTACTTTCCGTTAAGGTCTGCGCAAATCTAATATCTTCATCCCGCAAGGGATCGCATTGGTTGGCTACCAGGAAAGTTTCCGGCCACCCTGATAAGTCGCTGGCTCTGCCGGGAGCCGCATAAATATCAGCTTTTTCCCCACCTAGATAGGCTTTCCAACTGGCTTTAGCGTTGGGCAAATCCCATACCGGGGTGTTTTGCCCTCCTTGCATCGAGACTGTTTCCAGCCGATCATCTAAAACTGGCTCAATTAGAAACACACGGTCAGCAAGTACTATCCCCTGGTCGCGACTGAATAAGGTTACTGCTGCCGCTAGATTGCCCCCGGCGCTATCCCCATAAATTACGCTCGGGAACGCCGGAAACTCTGTTTTCACCCATTGCCAGCCCGCTACGCAGTCCTGTAATGGCAAAGGGTAGGGGTTCTCGGGGGCGAGGCGATAGTTGGGGCTAACAACACACTGACCAGTTTCTGCCACTAGCTGTCCGTTCCAGCCATCATCGTAGCGAGCTTGTCCCGCAATCATTCCCCCACCGTGAATACTGTAGATAACCCCTTGCGGTTCGCGGTTTTCCGGACGGAATACTCGCAGTTCAACCTGGTAACCGTCTTTGCTTTCCACCTGCACTATTTCCCGGGTGATACCGGCAGGTAGCGCAATCTCGCCACTGAGCATTTTTTCGCCCGCTGCCCGCATTGCCGGCGGATCCCAGGCCATTTGGGGTGGAACTGTGTCAAGAACCGCGGCTATCTCGGAATCTAAAAGTATCTTGCTATCCATTATTCTCTTCTCCATTGAAACTCTAATAATCTAGACTAGCCAAGAAATCGTCACAAAGCGCATAGAACTCGGCTTCTTTTTCACGGCGTACGCAGTGACGGGTTCCCGGAAGAATCACCGTCTTTAAGTTATGGTTGCCCAGGTTTTCGATTTCTTTTAGCCGTTGCGGTCCTATCAACACGTCCTCACCATCGGAGGTAATGAGCAGAGTCGGCATAGTGAGCGAGCGGGCAATCTGTTCCCAAGGCTGCCTCGGGCTAACTTCCCCGAGGGCAACAAAATCTAAATCGACTTGCAGTTTCCCCTGTAACCAGCCGCAAGCTTCCGCGAGCGACCAGCTGGAATAGTCTCTGCGGTTTTCCGCTAATGCCGCGGAGACTTCGGCTCGCATCCATTTAATTCGTTTCACCAGTTCCGCTGCGCCTTCTTTGTATTGGGCAGCCTGCTTTGGCGTTAGCCAGGCAGGTTCTTCCAAAATCAACGCTTTAACTAAATCTGGTCGCCAGAAAGCTACTGCGCTCATTACCGCTGCCCCCATTGAGTGCCCGATTAATATAGCGGGTTCACCGCCGTTAAGGTGCTCAATCGTGCATATCATATCGGCGACTTCGGTAGCTAGCGGATCTAGCAAGGCTTCACGGCTAAAACGAGGCGACAGCCCATGCCCACGTGCGTCTACACAGGCTACACGGTAATCGTTTGACCAGTATTTTTGCAGGCTTGCTAGCGAGGACGCATTATCGGTAACCCCGTGGGTAGCGATAATCAGTGAACTATCTGTAGCTCCCGCCATGGTATAGACCAACATTTGACCTTCCGGAATTGTCTTTTCCATAGTACTTACCTTAACTTTTTGCGCGTTAGCTGGCGTAGTCGCGTTCAATTTCTTCTAGGGTTTTCCCTTTGGTTTCCGGAATAACTTTCAACGCAAAAATCCCCAGTACAGCGGAGGTTAGCGCATAAACCCCGAAGGTTCCCGGACCACCGAAGGTTTCAAATAGGCTAAGGAAAGTAAGGGAGACGATAAAGCTCATAGTCCAGTTCACGCCGATAGTTAAACTCATGGCGGTACCGCGAACGCTCAGCGGGTAAAGCTCGGAAGCAATAATGAACACTACCACGTTCAAGGTGGAGGCAACTGCCGCGATATATCCAAATACGCAAATTAAACCAATAATTGCACTGGTAGTTCCCTGACCGCCTATAGCTAAATCAATCGCCAACCCAGCTAGGAAGATGGTCATTAGGAAAGAGCCACTGGCCAGCAGCCGGGTACGCCCAATCTTGTCTACTAACGCCATACCGATAAAGGTGGCAACAATATTGATTGCCCCCATACCTACGGTAGCTAGAATTGCGCTACTATCGCCTAGACCTGCTCCTTTAAAAATAGTGGGGGCATAGAATACCACCGCGTTCACGCCGGTTAGTTGTCCTAGAATCTGCAGGCCGATTCCGGCGATTAATACTCGGCGCAAGCGGCGCTCCCCCAAGGCGCGAAAACCTACGTTTCCCTGTTCCCCACCAATCGAAGCCTTAATTTCGCTTAGCTCGTCCTCTACATTTTGACTTTCCCGAACGCTTTGCAGAACCTGCCGTGCCTTATCGACCTGGCCATCTAATGCCAGCCAACGCGGCGACTCCGAAAGAGTGATGATACCGATCCCAAATAGCAGCGCCGGAGCTATCGAAATCCCGAACATCCAGCGCCAATCATGACTTACGCCGTGTAGTGCATAGTTCGCGATATAGGCAAGCATAATTCCGGTGACAATCATCAGCTGGTTTAGGGCTACTAAGCGTCCGCGAATATGGGCGGGAGCTAGTTCCGAGATAAACACCGGAACGATATTGGAAGCAGTACCAACCCCTAATCCGAGAATCACCCGCGCCACAATCATTATCGGTACATTGGGGGCAAAAGCCGCAATAATTGCCCCCAATACGAAGATTGCTGATGCCGCAATTAATACCGGTCGTCTGCCGAATCGATCAGATATTCTCCCGGCACTAAGGGCCCCAATGGCTGCCCCTACTACCAGGGAGCTAACCACCATTCCTGAATGAATAGCGTCCAGGTCAAAATCTTTTGTCATTGAGGGTAGAGCACCAGAGATGACTCCGCTGTCATAACCGAAAAGTAACCCTCCGAGAGCAATCACGAAAGTTGCCCAAATTACTCGTTTACTTGTTACCTTATTCGCTGGTGCGATTGGTTTATAGGACGCACTCATGGTTTTCTCCTCTTTTAGATTTTACTATCCCCTCAAGTAATGTCCCTGGATTTAAACGAAATCGGCTAGCTCCATCACTGCCGTACATCTCATTGAATCTCAGCGACCAAACCAGCCTAGCATAACACTAGGTTTAGTTAATAACTCTAGAGTAATAATGTTGATTGCAGCTTACTGAGTGCAATCTAGGTATCTCAGTTATCTGCCATATTCATTAAAATGCCACAAAAATCTGTTTTAAGAGTTAGCCTACGAAGAGAGCTAGTCAATGCTTTAGCTTGAGGTGGCGCTCGCTTACCCGGCGTCCCGGCTCGAACTGACACAATTTAATTCCCTTACCCCTCACCTAAAGAAATGAAAAAATACGAGATTATCATCGAAAAACTCTCCGATTTAATCGACCAGGCGCAGCCAGGAGACCGTCTCCCCACTGAACGGGAGCTAGCAACACAATTCCAGGTCAGCGCCATGACCGTACGGCAAGCTTTACAGTTTCTACAAAAGGGAGGACGGCTACGCTCTGTTCGAGGCAGCGGTACTTTCGTTACGGAACCGCGAGTATTAAAGAGCGCTACCTCCCAATCCTTTAGCGAATGTATGCGCTCTCAAGGCAGAGTTCCCGGATCTAAGCTGCTGGAAGCAGCGATGCGTCCTCCAAGTGAATCTGAAAGCGAAAAACTGCAAATAGACTCCGAAACCTTTGTTTACTGCATTAAACGCATTCGCCTAGGAGATAACATTCCGGTGGGCATCGAACAAGTAATTCTTCCTGCCCACCTTTACCCTGGACTGCTGGGTAATAATCTAGAACAATCTCTTTACGATATTTTAGATAAGCAGTACCAGAATAAACCTTCCTTAAGGTCTTTAAGTGTCCGTACCCGTCACGCTGACGCTGCAGAAAGAGCCGCCTTAGAAATCAAATCGGATATTTGCTGTTTCCAACTGCAAATACTGGGTTGTGACATGAAAAATAACCCGATAGAGATTACCGATGGACTTTATCGAGGAGACCAGTATGAACTCTCGGTAAATCTTTCACACTAGCCGCTAAGATACCTTAAAAATATGGCTTTTAGCAGTATTTAATAGTCGCTATCGGTTGCTTAAGCTATTTAAGCAACCGATAGCAAGTTTATTATTGGGGTTTACTCGCAATATCTCTTATCACTTGCGAATCTGATATTTTTCCTTTCAACCCTTTAATCTGGACATTCTTAATAATTTTTCCTGAACTTTTATCAAAAACTACAATACGGGGCGCAGCGAAGGAATCACGGCTATCTTCTACCAGCACGGTAACCGTGTTTTTATCGGAGGAAAAGTGATAGATAATCTTGGAGTTCTCACTTTGATTGTCATTGCGTAATGCGTCGTTAAGAACCGTGGTTTTCCCATTTTCCACATTGGTTTCATAAAGAACGCCGTAACCGCTAAGCCATATTAGTTTTCCCTTTTCGTTCAGAGAGTGCGCATCAAGCCCAACTTCAACGGCATTCTCGGACGAAAACTTTTCAGAGGAACCATTTTCATTAACGACAGGTAGCCAATTAAGTCGCCCTGTGTTTGCGTCAGCAACCACGAGTGCAAGAGCACATTCGTCCTCTCCGCCCTCTGGGCACCGACCCATATGAGGTGCTAGCTTGGTATCTCCTGTTGGCTTTGCCCCATCATAAATAGTAAACGATCCTATAAAATAGATTCGATTTTGAGCACAGGGAGCGTCATTAGCATAAAAAGAGAATTCGGAAGAAGGCATACTTTGGGTATTCAAATTCCGATGTTTCACTGCTCCTTTATCAACAATCTGATCGAATATGAAACGCCCATTACTGACTTCCGATGCCTTGGAATAGGCGGTATAAACATTATCACCACAGGCTGAAATCATTGGATAGAAACCGACTGTTTCTAACTTGTGATGGACGCTAGAACCCGGTCGGGATACCACAACCTCTTCATGATATTTTTTGCCCCGTCTCCCCCCATTGTAGACTCCAACGCGCGTCAAACCGTCACTGAGCGTCACCAGACCATCCATCAGGTCAATCCGGTTGCCCTTAACTGAGGTAGTTCCCTGTTTCGTAATCCAGTGCTCACCGTTAGTATCAGCATAATGAACGCCCTGTTGTGTCCAGGAAATCTCTCCTGAATCCATTCCCGAATGCGAAACTAAATCGTAACTACCATCGTCGCGAACAAAGATTGCGTATCCACTGCTAGGGCTGGGTAAAATTCCCGTGTTTCGATAGGTACTCGTGAAAATAGCCCATTGGTAACTATCTAAATCAACCTGGGTATCTGAACTATTTTTAGAACAGGCGCTCAAAAGCGGGGTTGCAAGGGATAATACCATCAACGCCATAGCCACTCTTAGACATATTCTGCTTTTCATTTTTAAACTCAGAAACGTTGATAGGTAACAGTTTCAATAGCACACTTCATGTCACTATAGTTAATACCAGGCGTCTTGTTTACTAGCTCAAACATCAATGAGGACTTTTCGCTTTTCCCTATGAAGTTTGATGCAGTATCAGATGATGAAGCATGAGCGACACAGGGTTAGAACAAGCTCCAACAGAGACCAGGTAGACTCGCTCTAATCATTTTATTGATTTTCATTATTGCAATTCCTTTCGTTCATGCCACCGTTGCTGGTGGTGGGGTGGGCAGCACGGGAATTTGGGCTGCAGCCTCCTCTTAGAGACAACAAAACATTAACCTTAGCTTTACCTTACTTACAAAAATAGCTAGGTAATGTCCGAACTACGGACTGCCCGTACTCGTGCAGGTTTAGTGTCCCAGGCGTTAATAGCTACTGCTCTGACACCATAGGCAGCAATGCCAAGTTAATAGCTGAAAAGCTCAGCACCAGCAGATTCTTTGCCAACTATTTTAGAGCGGCCAGGTTAGCTTAAAAGGAGTCTTCCCCCTAAGAACCCCATCACGGCACATAGAATACTTTTCCCGAAAAGCCCGAAAACCAACGCCATATTCATCACTCCGCTTTTCGGTGTAAGCCTCCTCGCGTTGCGCATAAGCCGTGGCATGAGTGGAATACAGATATTGAATCTGCGCCCAAGTAGCCATCCCCTCATAAACGCACAAGGTTTTATCTTTTCCGTAGACTCTCTCTATAGAGGCACGATCCCAATTTATGTACTGCCAAATATGGGTCAGTTCATGAATAGTAGTACCCAGCAAAGCCAAAGCAGGAGCCCCATTTTCAACATGAAGCGAATACCCGGCAGACGACTTTACCGCATAGCCTAATGTCCGACCATCAAACCCAGGAGTTGCTTCAAAAGTTTCCCCACTACCCTTGGCGATTTCCCGAGCATTTACCATAGAGACCTGCATAGCCACTGCAATATCTATCTCGAAAACCAACTCCATCTGTTTCTTAGCCCGCATGAATAGGGAAACGAATTGGTCGCGAGTAGAGATGGCGGTTTCGGAGCAGCGCATACATCTCTCGCGACCATCAGCCAGGCGCTCAAAATCTCCCCCCATTAAAGGAGTCATACAAAAATCACAGTAATTCGTTCCCTCTTCCCCGATTTGTATATTTGGGGCATTAACCGGATCGCCCAATCTGGTTCTAGTAAACGGAGAGTCGTTAAAACCAGCTAAACCCAGAAAATCCGCGACACCAGAAATATCTATGGTCTGTCCCGAGAGCGAACCGGAATAGTCTAAATAGCTGCTACGCATCTGTGTCTACCTCCCCACCTTTACTACCAGCAGTGCTATCATCATCACCAGAGCTCTCCCCCTCGGTTACCGGCGATACCTCAGCGACCTGTTCACTAGAATCTTCACTATCTTTACCGGAGGACGAATCAGGTTTTTCTAAATCAGAGGTCACTACCTCTGCTTTATTAGTTTTGCCATCCACCTTTATCACCACCGGTTCCATATCGGGAACGAGTTTTACCTTAGGCTCGCCCTCCTTGACGGAAGTTTCCTCAGCGCCGGGGCTAGTCCCAATCGTTGCCGCCTCATCTTCTGCTAGCTCCTCAGCTCGGTCACCGGTATCCACAGAATCTCCATCTGGCGTCATCGCTTCATCTGCTGGTTCACGCAGATTTTCCGGCTCTACCGCGCTATCATCGCCCTCAGTAAAATCAGGGGAAAGTGGATTTTGGGAGTTGTCCGCTCCGGTCTTTCCTCTACCAAATAAACGCTTAAACCATAGTTTAATTCGCTGCCCCAAAGTGAGTTTGGTCGGTTTATCTTTCCCCTCAATCGGATCTGTAGGTAGCTTAATATGTTTGCGTCGCAACAGGTATTTAATAAACTCTTTAAATCGCCTCCAGAATGGCAATTCTTTATCGAGCGCCCTTTGTGATTCCTTCTCTTTGCGCTTTTGTCGAGCCTGCACTTCTTCCATGCTTTCACCAGGGAAGCTAATGGTTACATCTTCAGGTTTAACTTCAGTACCTTCCGATTCAACCGGAGTAGTTAGCCACAATAGATAATCAGAAAGGATATTGAAGAACCGCTCCCAGTTACGTTCAAAAGCCTCCAGCAAACCTAAATCAATATCACTATCTTCGATAATGTAGATTCCTTCAGATATAGACCTAATCCCCTCTTCGGTTTCTTTTTCCTTTTCAGAGGGGTTCTCTACCGAGCTAGCTGCCCAAGCCTGGGCAAGAGTAAACTCTGGCAACAATCCCTCGAATTCGTCACCTGGATAGGCAGTGCTCGCCCATAAAAACTGGTGAGAATCAGGGAAAATACTAACAAAAAGCTCATTTAGTAACACCGCTAGACTAGCTCTAACTTTAGGATCAACCCCCGGACATTTAAGGCATAAAACTTGTTTATCCACATAAGAACGCGTAGGTAAATCGGGCAAATCCACTCTGCGCATATGCGTTAAATCTGAGCGGCTCGGCAAGTCCAAATATCCTTTAGTAAGTGCTTTAACCTCCACTATCATCCGCTGAATCCTTAAAGGACTGCCACTGAGATGGGAATAGCTTGCCCCTTGAGGACGAATATTAGAAATCGTAAAGTCTAGCAGCGGACGGTAGGCGGGTCTGCCCTCCACATGATCGGATGCCCGCCTTAACACCACCTGTCTGGCATTACCCACCTCAATGGCTTGCACCTGATAATACTTACCCCCATAAGTAAGGAACTGACCAGGTAAAACACACTGAGCTACATGCCCACTTAAACAGGCGGAAATATAGTTCTGTTCGCACCGTTCATCCTCAACCACGAAATAAGAAGTATGTAAACCGTTAAGGACGTGAGAGAAAACAGTGATATCGGCAAGCCGGTAGGAAAGAAGAAATTTTCCTGCTTCCTCCTTAGGAGTTTTTGTGACCTCAAATATGATGCTATCTTCGGCTACTTGGAAATAGCGGGACATCATTTCCCGTAAGCGAGTAATCGCTAAAGGCTCACCAATATCATCAAAACCGCTATCGTCCTCTTTAGTTTTCTCAGTATTTAGCTTTAAGGAAAGATTCTTTTCGATACATCCGGATAACTCTAAATCTTTTACAATCGACTCGAGAGGAACTGAAAAAGTAACCAACTCCAGTAAAAGACGTAACACTGTACTACGGGTAGAACGCGAATAGTCTGAAACTATTGTCGGAATTGCCTTGCGATCTGCGTGGAACATCCTACGGTTATCAGCCATATAGTCGCGCAGTAAATAGTCTTGACTGATTAGGTTTACAAATCCGTTAAACGTACTACGTGAACCATATAAGCGTAATGACTCATGCACATTTGCTATTTCATCTTCTACTATCAAGAAGGAGTGCTTTTTTTGCTTGAGCGCTGGAGGGTTAGGAAGCGGCAAAAAGGAATCTTGAAAAGCCTGCTGGGAATGAGGCATTTCTGCATAGCTCGTTATCGGTTCTGCATACTGCCCGGCAATCCAACTCATATCTAGTACCGGGTAGTTTTGCCCACCTACCCAACCAATTTTTTCAACGTTATATTTCATCGCAACGGCAGCAAGTTCCGTACCCATACCCAGATCGCGCACCACACCCGGGATAATTCGCGAAATCAAGCGTTCCCCTTGCCCAGCCCAAACCACATCTGAACTGCTACCTCGATTAGGTTGAGTGGCTATAACCGAGGTGAAATTGGTTTTAAGAACATGAGAGAGGGTATCAACCAAGCCATCAGCATTACGGTCAAAAGCCGCAAATACTGGAGTATGTTTCTGAGACACTTGCGCAGCAAGCACCCCTAAGCCCAGTTGGGAAGTAGCAACTATCTTAGAAGGTTCGCTTAATAAGACTATTTCTACCCTTGATAAAAACTCATTATGGGCTGCCAGCACTTGGTAGCGGTGTAAATCAGCCGCCCGTAATACCCCTACGTCAAGATTATCCACGGGTATCTCTCCGATTACCCCCACTGACCATAGATTCGGGATTCCAGATATATCCTCTAAACCTTGGTTAATCCAGTTAGCAATATCGCTGGCATTAGCATCGCGCCCCACAATTATCAGACATTTTCCGCCTTCTAATAAGCGCACGTAGCATGAAAAAGAAACGTAGGAAGTTAAATCATGATAAAAAGGCGTACAAAAGAGGCAGCTTTTTCCTTTCAGAAGATTCAAACCCGCTAACATGAGGTTTTCATCTATGTCAATGCCTTGTTTCTTGAGACGATCAAAATACTCCCCGTAGGTTCGTTCAGTTTCATCATCAGATTTTCTTAATTTATAAATGGCATTAAAACTCTCAGAAGTTACGGGGCTACTCAGCTCAATACCATCATCGAGAATCCGCTCGGGAAAAAGCTTGCGATAGATTGCCCGTAGGGCAGAATAGTTAGAAACGTGTCTGTTTTCTTCCGATTCCCCGTAGAGAGAATCCTTAACTTCATCATCGGTTAAACCATGTAAGGCATAATAAAGTTCCCCCAACACTATGGTTCCAAATAGGGGGAAACAAATTGCTCCAAAGGCAGGCAGTTCGGGATAGGCTTTAATCGCGACAATGATACCCAAGGTACACAGCACAGATCCTACGAAGAACGCACAATAAAATGAACGCGTTTTCCCGAATCGGGATTGAATATACCAACGATTAGAGATGGAATCATAGTCAAAGAAAAGCTTTACGACACTAATTCCGAAGAAATCATCCCCTTGAAAGAAATTGGTAGCAAAGCGACGATACATAAGTTTTATTACCATAAAAACTATGATTATGGCTGCATTTTCTATATAGAAAAACAGAGAAATAGAAATATAGTTCTTCAAGATGGGAAAATAACTAAAAAGCCAGGCAAATACCACTTCCTCTAGGGTTTTATTAAATAAATAGAGGACTATTAATGCCACAATTGTGTAAATAAATGCAACCACGGGCATAAATATTTGTTGATGTCGGCGCGTTCTAGGAATATTGACCAGCCAAGGTAAAAGTATGAAACCTAAGTATCCGATAGCAGATTTACAAGCATCAAATAGGGACACAGCGGAAATTAACCCATCCATTTTCCTATTGGTCTCCTCTCTGATTATCAGCGACCACTGGAGAGCCCCCAGATTGGCTGGATTGCGGTTTTACGTAATCGTCTTCCTTTTCATCAAAGATTTGAGAAGATTCTGGTTCGTAAAGAGGCAAACGAAGCAGAGTAAAACCGGAAACAAAGTCATAGGGAGCCTTTACCATTTCTCCAGAATCATTAAACGGCATGAAGGAATCTCCCGGTTGGAACCGGTAAAGCTTTTGTACCCTCTCTTCAGACTCAAAGTCTCGTTCGCAGACCCCGTCATAATAACGCTCGATCCTGATATCACCGCCGACAGACAGCACGATTTCTCTTTCATCGCGACGACGCGCCTTTATCCGCTCAAGGATTCGATTCCAGCGAGCACGATCTTCATTCAAATGCTCTTTTGCTCGCAGCGAGCCTCTTAATAGTTCTCGTCCTCGTCTATAGGTAACATATCTAGAAAGATACGCAGAAAAAGCTTTCGCTCCGTTTTGGACATCTATTGCGCTTTGATGCAGAAAATCATTCAGCTGACCAATCTTATTACGCAGGGTGAGCCACATTCCTATTAAAGCTACTAGCCCCGATAAGGATAAAACCAAAATAACAACTAAGGTCATCACGATACCGCCCCTAAGGCTGGCGCTTCCTTTGGTAGCAGCTGCTATTAAGTAAGGGACAAAAGATATTACCCAAACAGACAGGGCAACTACCCAGGCGATCAGAGCCGTCGGCATGGTCATCCGTTCGCGAATCTCATGGATAACATTGAGTTCATGCTTACGTAGCTCTTTTTTTAAGGCTTTTTTGTCAAGAACATTAGTGGTAGCTGGCAGTAAAAGCGGCTTAACCTGCTCGTTCAAACTCTCTTCAATATCTGCACGGGTAATGTCATCTAAGATCAAGGTCGAAGTGGGGATAGCAGTGGCGACTTGTCGAGCTTGCGAAGTGCTGTAGGCAAGCAGTTGTGCCGGCTTACGAGAAAAACGCCTAACCTTTGCCGCAAGCTGGGAAAAATCTTGTTTCCATCGGATATATTCAGAAACTGGACGATCGGTAAACAGACCATATCCAGCCCTACTAACACTTAGCTGTTCTTTATCTACCCGCTCGAAATCTACGTCAATCTTTTGTCTAGCCAGTATCTCATCCATATCCGCCTTGGAATCAGGCAAAGGTCGTTTAATAAGGCGCTCTAACACTTTCTCTGCCGCCCGAAGCTTAGACATATGGGCATTAAGCATCTCGGAGAGATCTTGAGAACTAATCGAAACCCCAATGCGGTAGAGACGATCGGCTTGGAAAGTGCTAGGCGGAACTTGATTTACCGCTAAAGAAAGAACGGATAGCCAAAATCTCAACTCGTCCTGTTCATATCCAGAGTTCTTTTCCTCTAGCATTTCGTAAACCGCAAATCGAGTCATAGTAGGGTAATCATTGCGTTCAACGAAACGTGAGGCGTCTCGCTCTTCATACTGTTTCCAAACTAGACCTAATTCAACATTTTCTTCCGGAGTAATCGGAGCTCGAGTCGCGATAAAATATACTTCCGCCGGGCGCAACTCTTCCATATGGTAAACCCGAGAAATATCTTTATGCCGTTTTACTTCACCAGAATCATAGTTTTGTCTTTTATAGATACGGGATACTTCACTGTGACGCGCCCCTATCCAGGATATGGCCTGTTTGAACAGATACTCGTTTCGCTGAGAGGCAGTGAGCGCTTCTAGACGTTCTTGATCTTGAGCGGTCAGCACCCCGGCTTCCAAAAAATCATTAATCGCCTGATCAATGGTCTTTTCAACCCGTTTATTAGTTTCGGCATCACAATAGGTTATTACCGGGATAAATCCCTTAGCACTTAAAGAAGGGTAACCCAATAAAACGTGAGAAAGACGAACTAATGCATGGTTAGAGTGCTTTAGGTTTAGCTCAACCTGGGTATTATCTAGAAAGTCAAAAGGATTCTCTCTATTTCGATTCTCCGGTAAATCATAGCGAGCTTTTCTCACTTGAGATTTTGTGTTTCGAGGATGATCTACTACCACTGCTCGCCAAGCAGTTTTTCCTTTAATAATCGCTGGCAAATCCGGTAGAACTTCCCGCAGCGTGCGAGCATTAGGAGACTGATTCCAAGAACAAAAGGCAATATCACCCATTTCCTCATAAGGTGAAAAATAGATTCTTGAATTATCAAAAATCGATTTAGCTGCCTCGGATAGGATAATAACGGTAAACACTGGCTAATCCTCACTTGTATTGTGTGCTAGTCACCGTAAGCAGGGCAGGTTGTTTCTAACCGAGTAAACCCAGGGTTACGCTACGGTGACCAGCACCATCAAAACACTCTTACACTTGCGGGCATTAGCCAAGTTTCCTGCTTATATACATAGCTGCTTTCTCAACTTCCGCGTATTCGCCCTTGTCAGCAAGATTTAGCACCGGCAGTAGCACCGTGTTCAGTTTGTTCGCAAATGAGCTACCAGATACCGCCAGGTATCCCTCTATATTCTGAGCGAACATTTCCAGCTGCTGACATAGAACATCACTAACATTTCGGTGAGATTCTTCTTCAGAACTGAGCAAGACAATCCGGTCTTTAACATAGGTAACTAGATTGTCGGACAAAGTATAGGCAAGCTCGTCAATATACTCTTCAGTAGGTGTCGATAACGACACATAAGCAACCACATCAAAGATAGAGGCTTTCCCAGAGGGGAATTCCTCGGGATAGGTCGAGAATAGCTGCTGGAGGTTGATTCCCTCTTTAAGGGATTCCCCTAAGTAAGTTCTCTCAAAAGTAACCTGTTGTTCCTGTTGAGAACGCCGCTCACGCCTACCTACAACATAGGAAATTATCTGTTTAACCGCCACTGGGCTATTGGTTAAAGCATCCAATACCTCATAGAACTTATCGCAAGGAGTACCATTTGAGACAATAAAATCTTCCGGCAATCCGCCATCGTCAGGTTTATAGCGATATATCCGATTAGTTCCGTTAATGGCATGACTCCATTGAATTCTGCCAAACACTAACCCAAGTAAGAGCGAGATATGAATTTCTCTAAGTTGCTTCGCCTGATTCTTTTCATCTAAATCAGGTAGTTCAGATATCGAATGCCAACGCCGATCAATATGCGGGGTAATTACTTTCGTCTCCCCTACGGTCGGTTTAATCTCCGAGATTAGATTATAGTAAGCGGAAAAATACTCTCCCGCGGTACGATGACTTGTGATGTCATTTAGCGGCGGGGCAAACTTCGACAAATCACAGGCACGAATCCCATAGATTGCGTTGTAAAACAGGATTTCTTGCGGACTAATATCTCCGTCGGTTTCCCCGCCATAGTCACCTAAGATTTCCCGCACCAGCGATTCGCGTTTCGGATCATTTTCCCCCTCTAAGACTTTGTTATAGGCACAAGCCTCAATCGGATGCCGTTCTTCTCCCAGGGGCTGCTCAATGAAAGGAGAAGCTAAACGTTTAACTTTATTGATTTCTTCAATCACGTAGTGTCGAACATTTTCCGCTTCGTAACTGCGGGTTTCCACTCGATATTCGCGTTCAAGTGCCTCTATTACATCAAGTTTAATAATCTCGCTATGATTCTTCATTACTTGATCGGAGAAATACCCTAGCATCACATTGTTATACAAATCTTTGAAGTAATTCTCGTCTTTGTCATCGGTTAACATCGCATAGCGTCGCACCGAGTTATAGATATTTAGGGACAGCTCTGAATCTATCGAATTAACCCCTCCCATATAGGGAGTGTTGTTAATAATACTGCGCAAGCAATTAGAACTGGCGTAGACATATCGGGTAGTCGAGCCGGTGAGATTATCGTATTTAACCATATCTTGACCTAGAGTTACTTCCAGTTTTTTAAGGTTGTTCTCTAGAGAGTTAAATAGCTTTTCAAATGCATCAATTACACTTTTGACGTATTCCATTGCGTCAGCGATAACTCTTTGGAATATCAGAGCGTTACGGTATTCACCGATATTGTTTAAATAAGTGGACAGCGCTGTGGCGATTGCTTGCTGTTCGGCGCTGGGTTTGCGAGTGATACGTTGAGCTATACTCTTCTTACGCATCGCAAAATCAGCGGCAGTTTCAACTTTGTCATCGGTAGAGGGATCGTCAAAGTTATTCCGTTCAAATTCATCAAAGAATTTGATTAACCCTTCTTCTCCTTCTAATTCACGATTAGTTTTCTTTTGCAACAGTTCAAGCTTTTTGAGAACTTGATAGAGGAAATATCGACAGGATACCGGGTGCATAAAACTCTTTTTAACCGGTTCAAGCATATAGCTTTCAAGCCTATTAGGAAGAGAATTACCGGCTACGATTTCATCCTCATCTGCTTTGAACAGGGTATAACCAATAACACCTGCTTGCTCTTCAGCCTCATTCTCAGTAATGATTTTCAACTTTTCCAGATCATTAAAGACCATGGCGTATTCTTCGCCATCAGTTTTTTCTTGCAACTCTATGATGGCTGAACGTAAATCATCTTCACGGGTATCAGAAATCCGACTGGGATCGGGAGCGAAAATATAACTGTTCAAAGCATTTATATAGGCATCCCACTGATTGCCAAGATTAGTTACCCCATCCTCGGAAAAGACTAAGGTTTGATTCTTAACTGACTTAGCGAAAGGATCTTTTTGTTTCGCCAAACTGTCGATGGTATTAATAAACTCTGCCCCCCGGTCAATATCTCGGGCAGTTAGACCACTTTCTCTTTGTTTAGCTAAAGCTTTTTGCCTTTCTTTATAGGCTTCATCAAATTTAAGCCATTGCTTAGAAAGCACTTGCTGTGCCCAGGTCTTACCGATTACATCTCTAATGTGTTTCCAGGGATAGACCAGACGGGAAGCGCCTGCACCTGCATAGCGGTTACGTCCATTATTTTTTATAATTTCGCGTAAAACGTTATCTTCCCGCGAATTTGATTTCTTTGACATCGGCCCAATAGCCAAAGTGTAAATACAGGTTGCCGCGTGGTCTAAATAAGAGACAAAAGAATCTAGACTACCTCCGCTCTTGTTGTTGGCATCAAATAAGAAACAGAAATCATAAGGCATAGCCTCGACTGCTTCAACTCCCTCGGCACCAACCCTTGGGAACTCAAACTTTAGGTTGCGATACTGGCTAGGTAAAGTGTGGTCACCTTTCATAAGAAAGGCATCTAACTCCCGAACCGTTGCGTAAGCATTTACCTGCAAGTTGTGTTGTTCTTCGGATGCCTTAATCACTTTATAGAACACATCAGGCTGAATAAAAAAGCCTCTGGTAATTGCTTTAGCTTTCGGGTATTTCGCATTTAGATAGCTAGCCAAATAGAGAGCCACCGGTAAAATCAGTCCTGATCCAGTACCCCCAGCAAGCGAAGAGGTAATAATAACCCGCAGAGATTGTTCTTCTTGGTCTTTATCAATTCTGAACAGAGTTTCAATCGCCTTATGCAATTGATCAAGATGGGAGCTCTTCAAAGTAGTTTCGAAAGCTAAACGAGAAATGGCTCTAACCTGGGCAGCTCCCTCGGTTAAAGATTTACGATTCATCAGTTCGTTAATCGGGAACCATTTATCTCGAGCATTAGTATTGATTCCCAGATAATCGCCGACCCGGCTATTGGTAGAGGTTTGCACCGTGTACATTTCCGGATGATCCTGCTTGATTTTCCCCAAGTCGTTGGCATCGGTATCGAAGACAACAAATGCGATACGTTCCGATTGATTAGAACCAGATTCTCGCACCTTTTGCGAGACTTTTTTTACAATCTGAGAACCGGTTCCTCCCAGTCCTAGAATCAAAGTAGGTGCAATCGACATTTCTTTTTCCTTTCAAATCGGGGTATTAGACATTAGAAGTTATTTACTTTTTTATATTAAGATTTGCAGAATAGCTTTTTCCGGAACCCGCAATACTTGATTTAACTTTACTATTCACATTAAACATTGGATGAGTTTTATCCTTTACATCCAGCTTTCTTCCGTTGATAGTTACTGACATATTTTCGCGAGCAGCCAAGGCTTTCCAATTCAATATTTTGATACGTCCTTTTCGCGCAGCCTTTAGCTTCATAGGAGGGAACCCGGAAACACCTCGCGGCACATACCTAAAACTCGCGGTATCAGCCACGAAAGGTAATGCTCTGCGCAAACGTGATTTAACAAAGTTTCCGCTGCCCTTATTTGAACCTAGTGAAACCAAATTATCGTCACTGATATTAACTTTTGGCGATGAAACAATTCTCTTGGAAAAACGGGGTTTAAATATATACCCCATAATTAGAAGCAGAGCTAGTAAACAAAGCAACCACTTCCATCCTTGAGTTAGTATCCAGTTTTTTATACGATCTAAGAGAGATATATCATTTTTTACATTAATTGAAGTATCAAACACCGCTTTACTTAGCTGCTTTTCATAACTATGTTTTGCTTCTATATGTAACGGCATATTCCCAGTATCTGCCTTATAGATATCTCCATTGGGTGCTTTAGGCAGTATGAACACTTCCCCGTTCTTATCACCTTTCTTTACCGCAAACTCCATTCTTTTTGGGGAGGTAACTTTAATATCGCTATCTTTTATTTGTTTCCACTCCGCCTCGGGGAAGGAAATAATATTGCCGTCTTTCTTTTCCCCATATTTCACTTTTATGGCATCATCGGGAATCTTATAATCATTTAGCTTACTGACCTGATAGGTCTGACTACTGCCTTGAATACCCGCCGGAGGCGCGGGACGATAGACCTGTAAGTTGATTTTAGCTTCAGAAGTGCTACCGCTTAGATATTTAGCTTTAACATTAAATTGGGTTGAACCGGCACTTAACTCTACCTGATCACCGCTGGCAAAATTATCGGCTACAACTTTACCGTTATTAATAACCTTTGCATTGTATTGAACATCACCCAAGAGTGGTGACTTATCTATAAAGTTACATTTCTTATCCATAAAGCCGTATTTAACGGTGTACTTGCCTCCTACAATTTCGCCACTTTTTACTGGCTTTCCTTTTGCATCAGATAGCTGCACTCCGAATGAGACATAGGGTTTATAGAATACTTCCACAGTTTGCACCCCATCTAGGGAGACAGCCCCATTACCAGCAGGAAGTTTACTAAATGTTGCCACTTTGCCATTTAGTTCACTATTGGGAACCGCTTTAACCTTTGAAGCCCCGAAATCGACATCAGCGTTATTTGCCCACTTGACTTCTACTTGCGATTCCGGTTTAGCCACTGCAGAACCAAGCTTAATTTCATTAACCTTGACATCTTTGCCTTGAGCCAAAATGGTCAATTCTTCTATATCAATATCAGATTTAATTGAACTCGCACTGTCTTGGGGTAATACATCACGAGCAAAAATTAGGTTTGCAAAACGCGTTACTTTAGTTAATAAATCTTTAGTTTGTGGGGCTTGATCAAAAATAACCGCACTCGAAGAAGCAATTTGAGGCGCTTTATCGCCCATTGCCAAGAATGCTACTTTAAGCGCGCTACTTTCATTGGTATTTTCCTTTGCCCACTGATTGAAGTCGTTTTGTACTGTTTGGGAATTACGATCGTTAAAGGCGCCATCTGACAGGACGACTAGCCATTTTTCCCCAGCGTCAGAAGCTGACAAATCTTTAGCAGCAGCCTGAACTGGAGCATAGGGGGTATCTCCGCCTTGCATCACCATATTATGAATTTTTGATACCCGGGAGCTGGCAGCTTCTTTTCCTGCCAGCTGGACTACCGGTCCAGAGCCACCTTTAGCATAGGTGCTGGTCAAATAGATATTCATATTGTCTTGCTCCCCGAGTAATGCCGCAAACACTTCGAGGGAGTACTTTGCATTAGACCAGCGGTCAAGAGGGGTATTTCCACCATTTGAAAACATCGAGCCAGAATCATCTAAAACTAGATTTACCTGTCGTTTTTTTATAGCAACACTGTTTACGCCTTGCCCGCAATTATTAGGAGCCTTTCCCGCATTCCTAACTTGTTGTCCCACGACACTTAAGGTTTGTGGGGAGCTGATAGTATTAGCTTTTGCTGCGCTATGACTAACTGGATTACTTTGTCCAGTTTCTAATGCGCACGCCAAGGTCAGCTGACCACCCAGATTTAACAGCACCAATGATGCAGTCAATAGAATCGGCATCACGAAATACCATTTAAGATTTCTTCCCTTACCGCTTCCACGCAAAGTTAAGTTCCACCTCGTTTGGACAAGCACATCGCTCCACTATCGTTGCTAATGTGACTGTTGTTATCACTATCCGTGAATTTATCACTTCGCTCACGGCCAGTTTTATGACTAAAGATTCCGAAAACAAATACTTAACTTTTATACGAGGAAATCGAAATCAAAAAAACGAATAAATGAGCTAAACCCACAGTTCAAAAGGGTAAAGACCCCTGAGTTGTTACAGCCTTCTAGGTATTCTTATTTATAATACATGATTATTTTGAAGCCATTTAATGAGATTTTATTTAGCTATTTTCAAGCATTAAACAGCAGCTATTCTTATCGGTGCTACTAGGTTCGCCTGTCCTAGCCGACGCTCCAACTAAAAGGTAGTTAGCCTTACATATGGTGCTCTATGCACACATGCATCTCTTGTGAGCACCCTGGGGAAACGGTAACCAAATCTTGACATTCCGGGCGATTAAAAGCATCGGTCATCGCTAGCAACGGTTCCACCGCTATCGATTCGCCCGCCCTATTCAGCAAATCTTGAGCGCTATAGACTTGGAAAGAAGCCAAACCCTGCCCCTGCTTTGCCCCAGCCATTTGCAGCACAGTCGACGACCCATTTAGATGCTCCAGGACTGCCCAAGCAACCCCGTCTTTAGGAATCAGCGAAGTATAGGCACAGTCAAAATCTCCTCGCCCATATAGAATTACCGGAGATTCCTGGGCACAAAAAGCCGCTTGCCCCCTTAGGGGAATCAGCTGTTCATCAGTTACCACTAGGTTCTCAGCCGCAATCGTAACCTTAGCGTTTTTAGCTCTGCCAGTGGGGCAAAGAAAATAGGGATGCCAACCTAAAGTAATCGGCGCGTCACCTGTTCCTTTATTATGAGCCACCATATCGAGACTGAGCCGGTGAGGAGAAGAGCTAATCTGATAGGTAACCTCTATTTCTACCTCAAAGGGATAGGCCTCAAGCTTTGGTACCCTAACTTTGGCGCGCAAATAATCTGGTTTTAGCTCAATCAACTCGAATACCTGATTGGCAATTAAGCCGTGTAAAGCCAGTTCCCCGCCGATAGTTTCGCCCTTAAAATCATATTCCTTTCCCTGGAAACAGTATTTTCCATCCCGAATCCGATTTGACCAGGGAGCTAGCAAAGCGTTGCGAAAACCATCCATTTGGCGCGCTTCGTCCTGGCTACGATACCCATCGAGGACGTGCACACACCCAGGACAGGTAGGGGCACTGTCTGCTCGGTAATCACTTTGATAGGCGCTAACGCCCGAACTATCAGCTAGGCCATCCTCCCAGTAGGAGCTAGCTTTCGCACTTTCCTTGGTTTCAGTTCCCGCCACTTGTTGAGCACTGTCCCCCGCCCGCAGGTCACAGACTTGCCAGTCTAAAACCGTTGCCCCCATTGGGGAGACAACCAAGCAATCATTACCGGAGCGCAAAGTCCAAGTTTCCGGGCTCATAAGTTCTCCTTCTATTTTCAGCGACCTGAATCTGCGGGGGACATAAAACCTTGAGGAATAATACCCTGAGAACGTCCTATTTCTTCGGGATTACCACATTCACCAGTTTAGGAGCGCGCACAATCACCTTTAACGGCTGACCGCCCGCAAGAGCACGCTGCACCACTTCAGTTTCCAGTGCCTGTTTTTCTAGCTCCTCGCCTGAAATAGATTGCGGTACTTGCAAGCGGTACTTCACCTTGCCGTTAATCTGTACCACCGCCGTGATTTCCTCTTCTACCAGTAGAGATTCATCGATTACTACCGGGAAAGGCTCGCGTGCCAACGAAGAAGAGTGCCCCAGCCTATTCCAAAGCTCCTCGGCAATATGGGGAGCGAGCGGAGAAATCATCAATACCAACGCTTCCGCGGCTTCCCGAGGAACCGCTTTCAGCGCAGTCAGGTGATTATTAAGCACGATCAGATCCGAAACCACCAGATTAAGACGCATTTCCCGGTAGTCTTCGGTTACCTGCGCAATCGCCTTGGCCAGGGCACGCTGAGTTTCCAAATCGGGTGCGTCCTCACTAACGGTTACTTCCCCAGTGTTCTCATCAATCACATTGCGCCATAGCCGCTGTAAGAAACGCTGGGAACCAATCACTGCCCGGGTTTCCCACGGCCGCGACATATCCAGCGGTCCCATCGACATTTCATAGACCCGGAAAGTGTCGGCCCCGTATTCGTCGCAAATATCGTCTGGAGTAACGATATTCTTCAAGGATTTACCCATCTTGCCGTATTCGCGTTTAACCGGCTGCCCCTCGTAGGTGAAGCCACTGCCTTCATCACCGGCTACTTCGGCGGCGGGCACGTACGCTCCCCGCTGGTCGGTATAGGCATAGGCCTGGATATAGCCTTGGTTAAACAGCTTATGGAAAGGCTCACTGCTAGAAAGATGCCCCAGGTCATAGAGCACTTTGTGCCAAAAACGCGCATAGAGCAGGTGCAGAACCGCGTGCTCGACTCCTCCTACGTATAGGTCCGTGCCGCCAGTAGTAGCTCCAGCTCGAGCACCCATCCAGTAACGCTCATTTTCCGCCTTAGCCAGGAAATCTTTCTCCCCCGGATCAAGGTAGCGCAGCTCGTAACAGCAAGAACCTGCCCAGTTAGGCATCACGTTAGTGTCCCGATAATAGGTTTGTTTGCCCTGCCCCAGGTCTAGCTGGACTTTAACCCAGTCCCCAGCTCGCCCTAAGGGAGCCTCAGGGGAAGAATCCGCATCGTCAGGTGCAAAGGTGCGCGGAGAGAAATTATCTACCTCCGGCAAGTCCAGGGGCAGCATGGATTCCGGAAGGGCGTGCACCACGCCGTCCTCGTCATAGACCACAGGGAAAGGCTCTCCCCAGTAGCGCTGGCGGGAGAATAGCCAATCACGCAGGCGATAGGTGGTAGTAGCTTTACCCAATCCCGCGCCCTCTAGCCAAGAAGTAATCTTCCCAATTGCCTCGGATTTACCTAATCCATTAAGGCTAATCTGGTCATTAGCCGAATTCTGGATGACCCCATCCCCAACCCAGGCAGCATCTTTATCCGCATCCGGCGCGGGAGTAATCGTGTAGATAATGTCCAGGTCAAACTTCTTCGCAAAATCCCAGTCACGTTGATCATGAGCGGGAACCGCCATAATCGCGCCAGTACCGTAGCCCATCATCACGTAGTCGGCAGTGAAAATCGGAATCGGGCGATTATTGACCGGGTTAGTGGCGAATAAACCGGTAAATACCCCGGTTTTCTCGCGGGCATCTTCGCCGCGTTCACGCTCACTGCGGGCAGCTGCCTGTTGTTGGTAGGCGCGTACCGCTTGCCGCGGATTATCATATCCCCCCGTCCAAGCCTCGCGGGTATCCTGGGGCCATTGGGCAGGAATCGCGCTCTCGCCCTCGGCAAGCTCGCTTTGCCCCAGTCCCGCTAAAAGCGGGTGTTCGGGAGCTACCACCATAAAGGTAGCTCCAAACAAGGTATCGGGGCGAGTAGTGTAAACTTTTAGCTCCCGCGAGCCTACCCGGAAAGATACGGTTGCCCCGTGGGAGCGACCAATCCAGTTTTCCTGCATGGTGCGCACTTTTTCCGGCCAATCCAAAGTCGCCAAATCTTCGATTAAGCGATCTCCGTAGGCAGTAATCCTCATCATCCATTGCCGCAAGTGAGAACGAAATACCGGGAAATTACCGCGTTCAGAGCGCCCCTCGGAGGTTACTTCCTCGTCCGCTAACACCGTTCCCAGACCCGGACACCAGTTCACTGGGGCATAGGAAAGATATGCTAGCCGGTAATCCTCAAGAATATCTTCACGCTGCTTGGCACTGAGGTTTTCCCATTGCTTACCGTGCGGCAGCGATTTTTCCCCACTGGCGAACTTCTCGATTAGTTCGTTAATAGGACGAGCGGCTCCGCGTCCTCCATCCGGGCGAGGAGCGTCCACGTCATACCAAGAGTTAAACACCTGTAAGAAAATCCATTGTGTCCAGCGGTAATAGTCCTGGTCAATGGTAGCGAAAGAACGCCGCTCATCATGAGAGAGCCCAATCCGAGCCAATTGTCTGCGCATATTAGCGATATTTTCGCGGGTAGTCTTGCGCGGATGCTGCCCGGTAGTTACCGCATACTGTTCCGCGGGCAAACCAAAAGCGTCATAGCCCATGGTGTAGAGGACGTTCTTGCCCTGCATTCGTTGGAAACGACCAGTGACATCGGTAGAGATATAACCAAGAGGATGTCCCACATGCAGCCCTTTACCAGAGGGATAGGGGAACATATCCATTACAAAGAAAGACTCTTTTTGCGCAAGCGGACCCGCTAAAGACCCAACCGGGTTGTCAGCATAAAAAGTACCCTGGTCCGACCAGTATTTTTGCCATTTTTCTTCGATTTTCCCCGCCATCTGGGCGGTGTATCGATATGCCGGTATATCGCTAGCGCTCTGAGTCATTACTTTTTCTCCCTTCAGTTCCTTCTCAAAGCCTACCGCATTCAGGGCTAGCCCTGATTTCGCAATCAAGTTTGCCAACCGGTCCTCACCGCAAGTAGGAATCGCCTCGCTGCCCTCCCCATCCGGCTCAATTACCCCCAAGGTTTCCCCTAAAAACCTGGGAAAACGGGGCTAATTTGAAATAGTGGGATGCGCATAATCGGTGACGTTATAGATACTGCCCGCGCGCTGCAAAAGCACCGTTAATACCTGTGCTTTTTTCTGATTATCACCGTTTTTACCCCAGATAACTTTTGCTCCCGATTGCAATTGCAGCTCCACATTATCTAAACGAGCTACCTGAGCGCTTTTTATCTTTTGTTTTATTTCTGCGGGGAGAAATTGCACTACTTGAGCTACAGATTTTAGACAATCTTCAATATCGCTTTGGGGACAGCTACTAGCTACCTCTAGCAGTTTAGAAGTATCGAAACCTTGGGCAGGCAGCAGCTTTCCCTCTAAATCAACCACTTTTCCTTGCGCTGTTTTTGCTACTGGGGTACGTAGCGTGAGGTAAACGGCTATTCCTCGCGGGAATTCTCGTTTTACCTTCGCCTGTTTTACCCAGGGATTAGCACGTTGTAACGAGGAAGCAGCCTCTGAGGTGGGAAAACGCAACAAGGGTCTACCCGCATAGTTAGCAAGTTCCTCTTTTACCTGCTGGGTCGTAACCTGGGAGTTTGCCCCCATCACCCGAGTTTTAGCGGAATCATACGCAAAAACTGGGGAAAAGCCCAGCAAATATCCGCTAGTTCCCACTAACAGCGCTACCAGCACTCCGATAACTATTTTCCGCCGTCGCTGCCTGCGCTTTACCTGTTTAAGCTCTTCCCGGCGCTTAGCAAGCCCACTAGAGACCACCCCTTTGTCTTTGGAAGATAAGGTAACCTGGCGGGTAGCTAACTGTGACCCGGATTTATTTGCGCCGTCCTCTCTTTTCAGTTCATTTCTGCTTTTACGAGGACGAACCGGTTTTTTCCCCGAAACCACAGTAGCTTTCGGGCGGCGAACAAAAGCGGACTTCTCGCGGTTCACTGCGAAAACCTCTGCTTTAACACCGCCAAGACTACCGTTGTAGCTTTAGTTATGTCCCCTGCCCCCACGGTTAGGATTAAATCGCTGCCGTGAGCCTCATTAGCGATAAGGCGAGCAGCTTCATCTTTATCTGCCACATAACTACCGCGCTGCATTTTATCGGTGATAATCCTGGAGGTAACTCCGGGGAGCGGATCTTCGCGCGCCCCATAAATATCACAAACAACTGCCCTATCTGCCAGGTCAAGAGCCGCAGCAAAACGGGACGCAAAATTTTTGGTTCGAGAATATAGATGGGGTTGAAATACCACCAAGACTCGCCCTTTACCGGCTGCTTCCCGCGATTGACGCATCAAGGCTGCCACCTCGGTGGGGTGATGAGCGTAGTCATCAATAACTCTTACCCCGCCTACTTCACCTTTAGTCTCGAAGCGGCGAGCAGTTCCCTCGAACTCAGCAAGAGCACCCGCAGTCTCTGTTGCCGAAAAACCGGCGATACGGGCGGCTAAAAATACTGCTGCCGCGTTTAAAAGGTTATGCTCGCCTGGCATTGGCAAACTAACGGTGGTAGTCTCCTGACCTCGGTTAAACTGGGCACTTACAGAGTTTGGTTCTGCAAGCAGGGGTTTAACCAGGCAAAAGTCATCCAAACCGGCGGGAGGTGCTTGTAATCCGTATCCCAGTATCCGGATTTTAGGGGAGCAACTTTCATCTAAGTCCCCCTGAGGACGAAGCTGTTTTAGCAAGGTACGGCAACCGGGGTCATCAGTACAAAGAATTAGGGTTCCACCGGGTTCAATGCAATGTGCAAAATCGAAAAAAGCTCGCGCAAACTGTTCCGAGGAGCCATAGTTATCGAGGTGATCGGCCTCGATATTGGTAATAATCGCCAGCTGGGGGCGGTAATTCAGGAAAGAACCATCAGATTCATCAGCCTCGGCAATAAAATACTCTCCTGTGCCTAAATGGGCACCCGTCTGGTAGTGGGTGACCACCCCGCCAACCGCGAACGAGGGGTCAGCGCCGAGTTGAGAAAAAGTCTGAGCTATCATCCCCGAAGTGGTGGTTTTCCCATGCGCCCCCGCCACGGCCACAAACTTACGGTCAGCTGCCGCTAGCGCCAGTGCCTGGGAGCGATGCATAAATCTACAACCGGCAGCTTTACCGGCAGCAAATTCGGGATTACTAGGGCGAATCGCACTGGAATAAACAATAGTCATCTCGGGGGTGATTTTCTGCGGCTGAGTCCCCACCCAGCATTCAACCCCCAGTTGTTTAAGCCTCGACAGGTTAGCAGAATCTGCTTGATCCGAACCGCTAAGCTGCCAGCCACGTTCCACAAATAGCTGTGCCACCACTGACATTCCAGCTCCGCCGATGCCAATCAAGTGATATTTTGTCTCGGTCATTTACTTATTTCCTCAGCGATTCTAGTTAGTTTTTCAGCAGCATCAATGCCCTCTGCGGGTAATGCGCTGCGCATATCATCCAAACGTTGTGGTGATAGCAGCAAAGGAATCACCGTCTCGATAACAAATGAACTATCAAACTTGTCATTATCTACGATTAACGCTCCCCCGCATTTAACCGCGTCCTCGGCATTTAGACGCTGCTCTCCATTGCCGACTGGCAAAGGCACGTAAATAGCTGGCAAACGCAGCGCTGTTATCTCGGCTACCATCCCCGCCCCGGAGCGACACACCACCAAATCAGCTGCTGCCAAGGCTCTTTCCATATCAATTAAGTAGTCAAGAATCCGATATCGCGGCTTTAAGCTCTCCGGCAGTACTTGACGCAGTTCCGCATCTTTACCTTTACCGGTTAAATGAATAACTTGAATATTGTCTGGCAAATGCGCTAAGGCTGCCTGCATGGCTTGATTAAGTGAAAGCGCCCCCAAAGAGCCGCCGGTAACCAGTAAAGTTGGCTTCGAGGAATCTAGACCAAAAGATTCTAAAGCCACTGCCCGCCGGCGTTCCATTTCCGCTTTATTTTGTCGCGCCCTCGCCAAAGCAGCTATTTCTGGACGCAGCGGTAAACCAGTAGCTAGAGTTTTACCCGCTTTAGCCCGCAGTTTGGTAGATGGAAAAGTTAAAGCCACGACTTTTGCCCAACGTGCCCCTAAACGGTTAGCTAAACCCGGTCGCGCATTTTGTTCATGAATAATTAACGGGACACCTGTCCGGCGCGCAGCTAAATAGGCGGGGGTGGAGACATATCCTCCAAAGCCAATAACTACACCCACCCGGTTTTTCTTTATCAGGGTTTCTATTTTTTTGACGCTAGCGCGCATTCGCTTTGGAAGAGTAAAAAACTGTAGGGAAGGACGGCGCGGGAACGGAATCCGTTCTATGGTATGCAATTGGAAACCACGAGCTGGAACCAGCTCTGCCTCCTTGCCCCCTCTAGTGCCGATAATGGTGACTTTCCAGCCCTGGGATTTCAAATCATCAGCCGCTGCCAGGAGCGGATTAACATGGCCAGCGGTTCCCCCTCCAGCCAAAAGTACCGATTTATTTTGTCCCATCGTTCCTCCTCACGCTAACAGCTCTGCTGGAGCGTAGATATTTCGGCAGCCTGACCGCTGCCTCTTTAACCCCCGGTTCTGACCGCACATAGCTCAAAAGCACCCCCATTTGTATCAAGGTAGCTAAAGCGGTAGAGCCTCCGGAAGAAACTAGGGGAAGCGGCACCCCGACTACCGGTAAGAATCCGATTACTACCATGATATTTATTAAAGCCTGTACTATAACCCACCCTAAAGTTCCCGCGGCGCATATCCGGGTAGCCAGGCTGGAAGAATGAATGATTAAGCGACACAACACCCATGCCAACAATCCGAAAAGCAGCAACACCAAAAGGGTTCCAAACAGCCCAAACTCTTCACCTAAAATAGCGTAGATAAAGTCGGTATGGGCTTCGGGCAAATACTTCCATTTCTGACGAGAAGCGCCCGGTCCCACCCCGGTCAGTCCCCCGGTTCCCAGCCCCCATTTGGCACGCAGTGGTTGCAAACCCGAACCCATCGGGTCTGCATGTTCAGAACTAAGAAAAGACAATACCCGCCGCCGTCGGGATGGAGATACCAAAACCGCAGCTAAAGCCGCTATCCCCAACAAGGCGATTCCGGCAGTCAAATAACGCATCGAAATCCCGACTACCATCAGCACACAAAGCAAAATAGAAACGAAGATAAGCAGCGTTCCCATATCGTGACCAGCCATAACCAGAGCCGCAATCATCACAAAAGGTAGTCCTACCCAGATAAACAGCGAAGACAGGGATTCAATCTTGCATTTGCCGCTCGCGAACACCGTAACTAGCAGCAAAATGAAGGCTACTTTTAAGAACTCGGAGGGCTGAAAGACCTGGTTAATACCGGGCACATAAACCCAGTTGCGGTTACCGCCCTGGGCGCGTCCTAGGGAAGTAAACACCGCCAACTGACCGACTACTGCCAAAAACAGGATAAAAGGTGAAAGAAACTGCAGATAGTGAGCTGGCATACGGGAAACGGCAACCATGAAAGCGAAACCCATTGCCACAATAAGTAAAGGACGCGCTATCCCCCAATAGGGCGTAGTTCCTGCCGACAGCTCCAAGATTACCGAGGCAGAAAACTGCATTAGCAATCCAATTACCGAAAGCGCAATGATTAAGAACCATAACAACTGATAGTTAAATAAGGGAGCCTGGGTGACGGATTTCCATAGCCTGAGCAGTTTACGCTTCCCATCGGGATTATCGGAATGAAAACTATCCGCTAACTTTACTTGGATTCTAGGAATCTTGGCTTTTACTTTCGCAGCGGCGCCCGGTCGTGTACCCCTATTGTTCTCCACAACTTTTTGCCTAGCCACAACTATCCCTCCAAACGGGCAACGGCCTTAGCGAAAGCCTGACCGCGTTGAGAATAGTTCGCGAACTGATCCCACGATGCACAGGCAGGTGCCAAAATCACCTTGTCCCCCGGAAGCGAAAGTGCCACTGCTTCATTAACCACCGAGAACATCATGTCCTCATGAGAACTAACCTCAACCACCGGAACTTTCGGGGCATATTTGGATAGTGCGGTGCGTAAAGCTGAGCGGTCTTCACCGATTAGCACCACCCCGCGCAAAGTGGCAGCCACGTCTTTAACTAGCTGGTCAAAAGACTGCCCTTTCGCGTCTCCCCCCGCAATCCAAACCACCGAAGCCGGAGGTAAACCCGCTAAGGAAGCCGCTGCCGCATGAGTGTTGGTGGCTTTGGAATCATCAATCCAGGTAACCTGAGCTGCATTCCCAACGGTAGCCCGCCGATGAGCCTCGGGTTTGAACGCGCGTATCCCGTCCCGAACGTCCTCGGGTTTTACCCCAAAGGCTCGGGTAAGACCGGCAGCTGCCAAGGCATCTTGAAGGACGGTAATCCCTGGTTCCCCCTGGTAGTAGTGGAAATCCCCCAGACCGGCAAGCGCGATCGCCTCTTTTTGGGGATTGGGGCTATAGGCTCTATCGACCAGCATATTCTCAACAATTCCTAGCTGATAGATATCGGGAGTACCGGTGGTAAAACCAATAGCGCGACACCCAGCAATAACATCGGCATCCAGTACCATCTGCAATGTTTGGCAATCTTGTTGATTATAGAGGGCAGCAACTTTTGTACGCTCATATACCCGCGCTTTTGCTTGTACATAAGCCTCGCGAGAGCCGTGCCAATCTAAATGATCAGCATCAAGGTTCAAACAAACCGCTGCTAAGGCAGACAGGGATTTAACCGTATATAGCTGGAAACTGGACAGTTCAACCGCCAACACCTGGGCTTTCGCATTTGCGGCAGCTAGAACCACCGGAGAACCCACATTGCCCACTGCCTGAGCCTCATATCCGCCAGCTTGCAAAATAGAGCGAGTCATCTGCACCGTGGTGGTTTTGCCGTTAGTGCCGGTGATGGTCAGCCAAGGGGTGTCTTGACGTAAGGTAGCTGTCTGTTGGATTTGCCAAGCCAGCTCGACCTCGCCCCATAAATCTACCTGGTGAGATTGTGCCCAAGAAAAAACCGGATGGCGCGGAGGTACTCCGGGACTAACCACAATCAGTGAGGGCTGAATCTTATCGAGAAGCTGCTCGCAGTTCCCCTGAGTCTCCTGATAAAACTGGGAGCGCGGATAATCGCTAGCGCAGTTATCTAGGGCTTCTTCCCGAGAATCAATAGCGCAAACTTTCGCCCCCAAAGTGCTCAATACTTCAAGGCAGGCTCTGCCCGATGTTCCTAAACCGATAACGCAGACCACCCGGTCTGCCCAGATTTCATTAGTCACTTGATGGCAACCACCCATTCGGCGTAGAACAGGGCAATCCCAGCAATTGCGCAAAGACCAGCAATAATCCAGAATCTAACTACAATAGTTATTTCTTTCCAGCCCTTTAACTCGAAATGGTGATGCAAAGGCGCCATTTTGAACACCCGTTTACCGGTTAGCTTAAATACCCCCACCTGAATCACATCAGACATCACAATCAACACGAATAAACCACCGATAATTACCGCCAAAAACTCGGTACGGGTCAGTATCGACAGTCCCGCGAAAGCGCCTCCCAGCGCCAAAGAGCCAGTATCACCCATGAAGATTTGAGCCGGAGAAGTATTCCACCACAAGAAACCAAAACAGGCTCCCACTATGGCTAAGGAAATTATCGCCAAGTCAGCCGGGTCGCGAACCTCATAGCAAGCCTCAGCCACTTGGGGAGCCACATTTTGCAGCGGACAACGCTGATAATACTGCCAGGTGGCAACCCCGGTGTAGGCTCCGAAAGCAAATAGGCAAGCCCCCGAAGCTAACCCATCAAGACCATCAGTCAGGTTCACCCCATTTGACCAGGCAGCAATGAGAAAGTTAGCCCACAAAGCAAACAGGATAAAGGCTACGAAAATGCCCGCGAAAGCTAAATCCAGTCCGGGAATATCACGTACCACTGAAATTTTGGTAGAGCCCGGAGTAACTAAAACTCCGTTTTTTTCATGTCGCGGAAACAGTAAAGCTAATACCCCAAAAGTGGTGCCTACTGCCACTTGTCCAAGTATTTTTGCCCAAGGGGTCAGACCCAGGGAACGCTGCTTAGAAATCTTAATATAGTCATCTAAGAATCCGATTAGTCCCAAACCTAATATCAGCAGCATCAATAGCCAGCCTGAGGGGGATGGAAAAGTCCAGGAAGCTATATGAGCACTGATCCAGCCACCAACCGTTGCCAAAATAATAACCAAACCGCCCATAGTGGGAGTGCCACGCTTCGTGTAATGGGCGGTAGGGCCGTCCTTACGAATGAACTGACCATATTGGTGTTTACGCAAAAGACGAATAAGTACCGGAGTCCCGGCTAGCGATATCACCAGGGAGGTTAAAAGAGCTATCCCCAAAGGAACCATTAGGCGTTGCTACCTCCTGTTAGTGCATCAGCAATACGCCAAACCCCCGACCCGTTTGAGCCTTTAATCAATACCGTATCGCCGGGAGAAATAACCTGTTTAACTACTCTAAGCGCCTTATCAGCATTTTCAACGTGTTGGGCTTCGGCGTGGTCAGAAACCATTGCGTAAATCGGCTTTGCTTGCTCGCCTACGGTGATAACAACCGCTATTTTTGCCTCCAAACAAGCCTCGCCGACCAAGCGGTGATGCTCGGCAGAATCTGCACCCAGCTCCAACATTTCCCCGAGAACCGCTACTGTGCGTCCTCGTCCTTTTGCCTGCGTTAAAGTCTGCAGAGTTTTTATCCCGCTGCGCATAGAATCAAGATTCGCATTATAAGAATCATCTATAACCGTAATATCGGATTCGATTTCCCTAACTGCCAGGCGGTGTTCAGAAAGAGGACGTGCTTTTTCTAGGACTAAGGCGGCATCTTGCAGACCCAGCCCCAGCTCGGTAGCAGCGGTAACAGCCGCCAAAGCATTAGAGACATTATGTTTCCCGATTAGCCCCAGCTTCACCTTCACGCTTTCTTTACCGCGAGTGATTAAAAACTCGGCTCGTCCTTTGCCATCCATAGTTATCTGGGAGACATAAACCCCGTTGCTCTTTGCAAAAAGCCCCAAATCATTAGCAGTTTCCAGCGACCCGAAATAACGAACCGCCTGTCCGCGAGCCATTTGACGCACTCTTTCATCATCTATGTTCAAGATAGCTAGGGAAGTTTTAGCTGTTAGCTGCGAAAAAGAGTCTTGGTAGCCATCTTCAGCGAAACTCTGCTTAGCGCACTCAGCCTCCGGACTAAGGGAAAACGAGCGTTCTTCAGGAAAATTCCGTAGCCCCCAAAGCAGTTCCGCCTTGGCTCTAGCCAGCGCTTCTATCCCTCCAAATCCTCCCAGATGGGCATGTCCCACCATGAGCTCAATCGCCATATCCAAGGGGGCAATCTCGGTTAGGAGCGCCAAATGCCCCAGACCGGAAGCCCCCATTTCCAGCACCAAAAAGTCAGTGTCCTCCTCTGCTTTCAGCACAGTTAATGGTAGCCCTACCTCGTTGTTATAGGACTTTTCCGGGGCAACTACCTTTCCGAGCTTAGTAAGGAGCACCGACAATAAATCCTTAGTGGTAGTTTTACCGGCCGAACCGGTAATACCCACACAAATCGGTTTTTTGCCCCCACTTTGTTGCCGCAAAAAAGCTAGATGTTGGTGGGCTAGCCAACCTAAAGCCCGGGTGGCTTCCGGAACTTGCACATAGGCAATACCAACCGTTTCGGCTGCCTGTGCTTGCTCTACAATCGCAGCCGCCGCCCCCGCCTTTTTAGCTGCCGCTAAAAAATCATGTCCATCCGAACTTTCTCCGCGGCGCGCCACATACAAATCCCCTGGCTTTACCTGGCGAGAATCGGTTACCACAGTTCCGGTGATGGTGATGTCGGGATTTTGGCAGGAAGTGTTTAACGCCTGCGCTATCCATCCCAATGTCCACATATCTTCGCTCCTATTTATAGGTTCTCTTCTAAGGATAGCTAGTGCGCGCTCACGGGATATAACTGGGGCTTACTGGTTGAGGGAGGAACATCTAGCAAAGTGAGCGCCTGCGCTGCTACCTGCGAAAACACTGGCCCAGCGACAACGCCGCCGTAGATACCAGATTTAGGCTTATAGATAACTACCGATACCGCAATTTCGGGATTCTCCGCCGGAGCCAAACCAATAAAGGAAGCCACTACCCCGGCAGAAGCTCCGGAACTGGAAATAATCTCACTGGTACCAGTCTTGCCAGCACTTCGATATCCGGGAATCTGCGCCTTTTTTGCAGTACCTTCATCGGTAGTAACCGATTCCATCATTCGCACTAAAGTAGCAGCCACATTTTGATCTAGTTTTTGGGTTGTTGCCGGAGCTTTAGCCTTTTGAATAATCCCTTGAGAATCTGCATACCCCTCAACCAATCTGGGCATAACCTGCACCCCTTGATTACCAATAGTGGAGATTAGGGAAGAAATCTGTAACGGCGTACAGGCCATACCTTGCCCAAACATGGTGGTGAATCGTTGGCGTCCATCCCAACTTTTGGGGCTGCCGATGATGCCGGCAGATTCGCCAGGCATCTCTATCCCCGTTTTCTGCCCTAGACCTAAGGACTGCATCATTTGGTAGCGCTGTTGGTCACTAACTTTTTGTCCAATTTGAACTGTTCCGGTGTTAGAAGATTCAGCCAATACCCCGGAGGCAGTTAATGACAAAGTGGGGTGGGAGTGGGAATCTCTAAAGGTTTGACCGCCAATAGTGATTTGATAGGGCGAGGTTACCGGAGTTAGAGGGGTGATTTTCTTTTGTTCTAAGGCAGCAGCGAAAGTGACGAGTTTTCCACTAGAACCCGGCTCATAGGTGTATTGAACTACTCGGGAACCAGTTGTCCCATTAGTACGTTTGCGAACTGTCTCGGGAGGTTCATTTCCCGAATCCGCCAAAGCTAGAATTTGTCCGGTTCCCACCCGTTGAACTACTACCGTCCCCCAGGCAGCTTCAAACTCTTTCACCTGCTTATTAAGGATATTTTCGGTGATATTTTGGAGGTCAGCGTCAATGGTTAGCCGCACGGTTTTCCCCGGTTTGGCTGCCTGTAAAGTATCGGTTCCTCCGGGAATAATCTGCCCGGAGGGAGAAATCTCCGCTACCCGTTTACCCGGAGTGCCAGAAAGCTGTTTATTTTGCGTAGCTTCTATCCCGGCCTGTCCGACTTCTTCCGAATCGGTAAATCCCAGAATCGAAGAAGCGGTAGCCCCATTAGGGTATTGACGTTGATAACGGCGTTCCCCATCGATGCCGTCTATCCCCAGTTCACGGATTTTACGCCAATCCTCGGCACTTACATTTTTCGCAAGATATACAAATCCCCGTTTACCAACCATTTTACCCCCCAGAACCGCCGGGTCCATTTTTAATATGGGGGCAAGTTGTCTGGCTGCTTCCGCAGCTCCAGTGCCAACTATTTTCTTCTCGTTGCGAGGGTCGCGAAGTTTAGATTTGTCGGTAACTATTTCTCCCTCTGGGGAAAAAACTTCGCGATGAATATAGTTCTTAACTAGCAGCTGGTTTACCGACACGTTATATACCTCAATTGAGGTGGCTAGGACGGTTCCCTTACGATCAACGATATCTCCCCTTTTAGCGGCGATTTCGGTTGAAGAGGTGCGAGCTTTAGTTGCTTCCTCGGCAAGGGAGGAAGCCTGTACCACCTGCAAATCAAATAATCGGATTGCGCATATAGTCAAGATAAAAACCACAATCGTCAGCAGTAATCGCCCGCGTTTTCTAGCCACCTTACTGCCAAGTGTCTCAGTTTTTGCGGACGAAGAGATATACCCATCTTTCCCAGAAAGGCTGTCTTTTCTAGGGCTGGCTATTTTTGGGCGCGAAGATGATATCTTCGCTTTCCGAGAGTCCGCTTTCCCCTTGACCATATGCGATATTATTCCTCAGCAGCTTGGGTAGGAGGGGTACCGCCCTCTATTTTCCCTGTTTTCAAGGTAACGTAGCCGGTTTCTCCGGCGGGAACATAACCATTCTTCATGGCGGCTTCTCGCACCCGTTCAGGACTAGATTGGGAGTTTACCTGGGAACGCACCCGTTGATTCTCCTCTTTAATCTGCGCCAACTGCACCTGATCATCGTGGATTTGGTAGGAAATAACCGCTAGTTGCGTATTTATTAAGAGGGGGGAAATTATTAGGGCAGCGAGAGTCAATGCGGCAGCGATTATTTTTGCTACCAGCGGGGAGCGCTTCTTGGCTGTTTGACCCTCCCCAACTACTCGCAAATTGCGGGTGTTAAAAGCGCGAACCGTCCTAGGTCGCTTGGGGGATATCTGACGGGCAGCTGCAAAATTAGGCATTTTGTTCCCCAATCTTTTCGGTTTGCATCCTCAACTTCTGAATTGCCCGCAACCGCACCGATGCGGAGCGCGGGTTTTTTTCGATTTCGGCGGCTTCAGCTTTTTCAGCTCCACTGGTTAAAAGAGCGAAAGCTGCGGGTTTATACACGGGAATACCCCCTGGCATTTGCGAGGTCACTACCTGCCTAAATGCCTGTTTTACTATCCGATCTTCAAGGGATTGATAGCTTTCAACTACTAACACCCCACCGGGAGCTAGGGCATCTAAAGCGGTGGGCACCGCGGCACTGAGGATAGATAACTCCTGATTAACCGCTATCCTTAGTGCCTGGAATGTACGTTTTGCGGGGTTGCCTCCGCTGCGCCTAGCAGGTGCAGGAATTGAGTCTCGCACTATCTCTACGAGCTGTTTTGACGTTTCTATCGGCGTTTCTTGGCGTTTTTCTACTATGGCGCGGGCGATGCGGGTAGCGAATCTTTCTTCCCCATATTCGCGCAGTATCTTACTTATTTGCTCCCCCGACAACTCGGCAAGCAACTCCCGGGCACTCTTGCCTTTGCTTTGATCCATGCGCATATCGAGTTCGCTATCCTGGGCGTAGCTGAATCCGCGAGCGGTATCATCTAGTTGCATAGAAGAAACCCCTAAGTCCATCAATATTGCAGCTAAAGGATATTTATCGTCGCTGTAGGCACTGGCGACTGCCCCAATTGCGTCATAGGTGGCGTGCACTGCCTTGAACCGTTGGGAATAGTTTTGCAATCTCGACATAGAGCTAGCGAGCGCCTGTTTGTCGCGGTCAATTCCTATCAGATGTACTTGGGGATAGGTCTTTAGGATTAGTTCACTGTGCCCTCCTAGCCCTAGGGTGGCATCGATTATTAGGGCGCGACCGTTTTTTCCCGCTTGTTCGACACCTTTCCCTAAGAGCGCGATGCAGTGCTCAGCCAGCACTGGCTGGTGGGTAAAAGTTACGTGTCTAGGCATATTTTCCTTCGGGACAAGTGGGAACTACAGGGCTGATTTTTGGAGAACCAGGACTCTCCCCGACGATCTGCTACCGGGGAAGAGGTGTCAGAGCATTCGGGAAGAGACCAGGTACTCCAGGTCAAAACATTCCGGGTATCACTTCCTCCCCGGTTTGAGAAAAGGATTCTTCTTGTTCGGCTAGATACTGGTTCCAGGTGTGTGCGTTCCAGATTTCTACGCGCGCACCTGCGCCTATAACGGCTAGTTCTTTTCCTAAATCGGCATAGGTGCGCAGTTGGGGCGGAATCACTATTCTGCCTTGTTTGTCGGGGATCTCATCTGAGGCTCCAGATAGCATTACCCGCACATAGTTGCGACCTTGGCGGGAGGAAAGTGGAGCCCGGCGTAACTCTTGATACATTTCCTCAAACTCTTGAGCGGGAAAAACGTAGAGACAGCGGTCTTGACCTCTGGTGATAACGAGACCGCCTGCTAGTTGATCACGGAATTTAGCTGGAAGAATTAGGCGTCCTTTTTCATCCATTTTCGGTTCATAGGTACCGAGAAACACTTACGCCACCTCCTTTTCAGCCAGTTAGCTCCACTTTACCCCACTTTTCCCCACTTAGACACAAAAAATGAGCGTTTCCCCAAAAAGATTAGAAATAATTCAGGCTTAAATCTGATTTGACCTGCAAGTAGACACAGTGGAGGAAAAAAGAGAGTTACTGACTACAAAAGGTGAATACCTAAACAGCAGCCAGAAAAAGATGCGAAAGCTGAAACCTTAGAAAAAGGAAACCCCAAAACCAGCGGGGAAAAGAAAGATAAGTAAAAGCCTCTAGCTAGCCAGCGTTATTGCGGCGATTCCACTTATCTTCTTGACGCTGCCTAAAACTTGGAGCAGCCACCGAGGAAGAGGATTGCCCCTTTTTGACAGATTTGCCAGAGCTAAGCCCAAAAGTAGCGAAGCGGGAATTCATCGGCAAGGTTACCGAAATGAGCACTACCACAAAACCGAAAACTGCAATCACCACAGCTAACAGTTTTGAAATTGACCACAGAGAAATCCCTACCACCAACAGAATTATCCCTACCACAACCAGGAGCGTCATGGCAGCTATCAGCTTGGGAGAAAGATTAACTTTTTGTGTCTTTACGCTATTAGAGGTTTCTTCCTGGGAAGGTGGTGCTACCTGGACATCAGAAAACTGACGTTCCATATCTGCCAGAATCTGTTTTTCTTTCTCAGACAGTCCCACAGTAGTTCACTCCTCTCCTAGCTGACACTAACCAGCATAAAACAAAACTCTAGTTCAGCGAGATTCACTTTCATAACCCGAAACCTCACGAAGATTATCTACAGCCACTAAGGTGGCTGGCAGCAAGGAAATATCACCAAATTTCTGATGGATTTTATCCATTGCTATTTCTGCCGCCCGTCCTCGCCCATCACTGTCCCAAGACATTTGCACCCCGGAAGAAGGGGCAGATAAATCCTTCGTAGTTACCCCTACTAGACGAATTCCCCCATGCGGCATTTTTTCTTTCGCAAATAAGCCCAAGGCAGCCTGAGCAATATCGCGAGCAACGTCGGTAGGTTGCAAAAGGGTACGCGAACGAGTCCAGGTACGAAAATCGGCAGCTCGCAGCTTAATGGTGACGTTAGCAGCTAAAAGATTATTTGCTCGCAGCCGGGCAGCACATTGATGAGCCTGACTAAGCAAAGTTGAGGCTATTTCTTGGCGCGAATGCACATCGAGCGAAAAAGTAGTTTCGGTGCCAATCGACTTTTCTTTGGGTTCAGCGCCAACCGGGCGGGAATCTTGCCCCCTGACCATCTGATATAAACGCACCCCCATAGCTTTCCCAAACAGCGAGTTCATTTGGGAAATACTTAGATCAGCTAGTTGCCTAACTGTTTCAATCCCTTTACTTTCTAGTTTTTTACCGGCAGCCTGGCCAATACCGGGAATCGCCCCCACCGGCAGCATATGTAAGAACTCTAAAGTTTTAGTGTCCGGTACTAACAGAATGCCATCTGGTTTAGCATGGGCAGAAGCAATCTTCGCGATTAGCTTATTGCAACCAATACCTACCGATGCGGGAAGCGACAGCTCACTGCGGATGCGTCCTCGCAATAACCGCGCTATTTGCACCGGGGAGCCTAAACGCCTCCTAGCCCCCGAAACATCTAGAAATGCCTCATCAATCGAGATTTGCTCTATCACCGCCGTAATCTCCCCTAACAGGGACATCACTTTTCGCGACAGTGCCGCATAGTAAGCATGCCCCGAAGAGACCACAATCGCTTCCGGACAAAGCCGTTTAGCTTGAGAAACCGGCATAGCGGCATGGATACCTCGCGCCCTCGCCTCATAGGAAGCAGAAGACACTACCCCGCGGTTACCACTTCCCCCCACAATCACCGGTTTTCCCCGCAAAGAGGGATTGCGTAAAATCTCGGCTTCCACGAAGAAAGCATCCATATCGACATGCAAAATATCGGTTCTGCTATCATCACTACCCCAATCGCGTTTAGCGGCAGCGCAGTAGGGGGACTTACTCACCGTTCAGCTCTTCCTAGTGTCCAGGTAGCGTCAGTTTCCACCTTGAGCATCATCTTCGGTGACGCTTTCACCACCACTAGGAGGCGGAGGGGGCGGAGCGGGAATATCGATTTTTTCCGCAGAATGCGAGTTTTCAGTTTGCTGAGGACGCGAGCGACGCGGTGGGAAATGCCGCCCCTTGGGAATCGGCACCGCTAGGGAATCGTCTTTATCTGCCTGGGGGCTTCGCTGCCCAGATACCGAACCATCTGGGCTTTCTAGCCGGCTCTTGTCGTCTTCTACCGGAGTATCCACCCGGCTAGGGGCAGGGGATACTGTACGAGCGGGTAACTTCGGTTCGTCGGGGAGCAGCTGATTCAAAGCGGCCTTTTTAGAAAGATGTGCCAGCAAATCGTCACGTCCCCCTAAAAGCCCGTCAGCATTATTATCGGGAGTTTCTTGCGTATTTACCTCTGCCAAGAACCTTTCAATACGTTCTGCGATTGCTTCCCCGGAACGTGAATTTACCGACTCCGCCAAAGATTTCGGATGTAGCTCTCCCCAAGGAGAAGTTAAGGCCTCATCGTAGTGTTCTTCCATTTTCTCGATGAGCTCTTTAGCTTCGGGGTTTTCCTCTATTTGCTGGTTTATTTCTTTGGTCATCTGGGCGCTGGCAGCTTCCAAATCCCCCAAAGGTAAATCCAGGTTCAAAGTTTCAGATAGATATTGAATCGCGCTGACCGCACCGGGAGGAAATTGCCCATCTGCTAGGTAATATGGCACTCCCACAATCAGCCCTCGGGCTTTGACGGAAATCATTTTGAATAGCATCTGCAAGTACTGCCCGAAAGAGGCGGTGATAATAAAAGTTCCCGGCATTTGGGTTTGGGGAGGCAACAGATCAGAATTCGGGGAAGTTTGATTAATAAAAGGAATCCGAGTGTGCGGGATATTTGCCGCGATTCCCATCAAATCAACCGCTTGCTTCACCCCCATCTTCTTACAGACCTCAAAAATCGCTAACGAAAAGTCTTCCCAGTTGATGTCAGGTTCCAAACCTCTAAGCAGTAAAACATTACGTCCGGAATAGTCGGTGATTCGCTCTAGGGTGCAACTGGGATAACGCATATCGGTCATCGTCCAGTTTTCGATAGTGATTCGAGGGCGACGGGCTCGATAATCCAAAACCGTTTCCAGAGCGAAACGAGCAACTTCTTCATGCGGGAGAGCATGCAATAGCTGTTCAATAATCATTCCCCCGATATCGCCAGCATCTATTGCCCCAGAAAATGCGTAAAGTAGCACTTCAGCCTGAGTGTCCTCATAGGCCGGACCGGGAATTACAAAACGGCTATGCTTGGTCATCTACCCTCCTTTTCTGATTCCAGCCTACCTGGCTGACGCAAACCATGCATACCCCCTCGCCCAATCTCTAGGCTTTTCAGCTAAAGCAGCTAGAATGGTTGCCTACTTTTTCTACAGGAGGAAAGGCGCTCTTGAACGATTCCGCAGAACTGGCACGCGAACAGGCAGCAGTCGATAGCATTTACCAAGTCTTAGATGACACCCGCACTCGTTACCGCCAGCAACAACGCGCTATTGAGGCACATGGCGCCACCGGTTCGCCCCAGAACCGTTCCGAACGAGACGTGATGTCTGCTCATCTTGGAGATCAAGCTGCCCGTTTAGAGGGAGTGGAAGAACGTCTAGTATTTGGACAAATAACTCCTTTAGAGGGAGAAAAACTCTATATCGGCCGCGTAGGTTTACAAGACCGCAACCACCAACAAGTTTTAATGGATTGGCGGGCAAAGGCCGCTACCCCTTTCTACCAGGCTACCGCGCGTCACCCGCTGGGCATGGCAAGCCGCAGACATATCGGTTTACATCGCCGGAAAGTTATTTCCTTAGAGGACGAGGCATTCAATATCTCCCATGCCCGCAAGGAAGGGATAGAGCTTCAAGGCGAGGGCGCACTGCTGGCGGCATTGCAAGCAGAACGCAGCGGACGGATGGGCGATATTGTCGCCACTATTCAAGGCGAACAAGACCGAATAATCCGCGCTAAAACCTCCCAGATTTTGGTGATTCAAGGCGGACCGGGAACTGGAAAAACTGCGGTGGCTCTACATCGCGCCGCTTTCTTGCTCTATGAACAGTCTGAGCGTCTGGCAAAATCAGGAGTTTTGATAGTTGGTCCTTCCCCGGCTTTCTTGCGCTATATCGAGCAGGTACTGCCCGCCCTCGGAGAAACCGGGGTGGTATCCACTACCATTTCTACTTTGCTGCCCGGGGTTCGCGCCCAGGCAACAGAGCACCCAAAAATCGCGGCTTTAAAAGGCGATTTACGCTGGGTAAAACTAATTAAACAGGCAGTGCGTTCCCTGCAGAGAGTACCCGATTGCTCCCGAACTATATCTGTGGGGGCTACAAAACTGTTGTTAGCGCCGCAAACCGTGCGGGAAGCGATAAAACATGCACGCCTGAGTGCTAAACCCCATAACCAGGCGCGGGAAATCTTTGTTACCCAGGTACTAGATGCTCTCACTGACCAGTATTTAGATGTTGAAAACCGCCGAGAACGCGAACAGTTAGCCTCCGCCGCCAGCGCGGCCGGTCTAGAAGAGATTGAAACTGTCCGGGACGATCTTAGTGAACGCGCCTTGGTCCGTGAAGAAATACGCGCCAGCATTAATGTGCGCCGAGCAGTAAATCTTTGCTGGATGCCGTATTCAGCGCAAAACCTACTACGCCGTCTCTATGCCTACCCGGCTTTTCTTGCTCGTTTCGCCAAGGAGTTCACGCTCGCAGAGCAAGAAATCCTCTACCGCCCCAAAACGGCGGATTTCACCCCCGCCGATGTACCTCTATTAGATGAGTTAGCAGAATTGCTGGGAGAAGTTCCCAGCGCTAACTCCTCCAGTTCCACAAAAGCAGCGCGGCAGGTACATGAAAAGGAGCTTTCCCGCGCACAAGCAGCAATTGAAGCTCAAGGCCTGGGAGATGGAATCGTTTCGGCAACTATGTTAGCCAGTAGAGCTGGCGAAAGCGTTGAGCAAATAGCTCTATCGGAGCGCGCCTACCGCGATCGCAGCTGGACTTACGGACACGTGGTAGTAGATGAGGCCCAGGAACTATCCCCTATGGATTGGCGTTGTTTGCTACGTCGCTGCCCATCGCGTTCTTTTACGGTAGTAGGTGATTTAGCCCAACGTATTTGGGGAGGTAAAACCGGCTGGAAGGAGCTATTAGGTCCGGCGGCTAGCGCCTTGGAGGAAGAAGCCTATTTAACGGTGTGTTACCGCACCCCAAAGGAGATTATGGATTTAGCCGAGAGCGTTAGTGCCGCTGCCGGTCGCCCCTCGCCCTATCCGGTACAGGCAGTACGTAACGATCCGGGCTGTCTTGTTACTCGACAAGTAGCAGCTATTGACAGTCCTGTTTTGGAAAACGTAATCAAGGAAGAAATCGTTTATCTGGATAATCAACTAGGTAAAGGACGAGGACGAATCGCCTTGATTTGCGGGAAAAATGATTTTGCAGGCTTGCGCGATATCTGTTCCCAACTGCCGTTTAGAGTCGGCATTGACCCGATTAGCGAGCGAGTTTGCCTGCTAGATGCGGTTACTTCCAAGGGACTAGAGTTTGACAGCGTGATTTTGCTAGAGCCTGCCCATATCGGAAAACAAAGCGTAGGTAACTTGTTTGTGGCTATGACCCGTCCTACTCGCCACCTGGTTACTTTACACACCGAGCCTTTACCGGCTGGCTGGAACTAGATTAATTGCTGATTTAAGTACCGAAAATCGGACATTTTTGCTAACTGCCTGCTGCGCTGAAAAGATGGGGGTATGACGAAGACAGTTTTACTTGAAGATCCGCATGAAATGGCGGATGAAGTTTTTTCCAATTACGACATTGACGTAGAACGTATCAAGGGTTCTCTTGACGAGGACGCACTGATTGAGCGCCTCCAAGACGCGGATATTGTGGGGATTCGTTCAAAAACACAGGTCAGTTCCAAAGTAATTGAAAACTGTCCTCGTCTGAAGGCTCTTGGTTGTTTTTGTATTGGAACTAACCAGGTTGATTTAAAGGCAGCCACCCGACATGGAGTAGCCGTCTTCAATGCCCCCTATTCAAATACCCGTTCGGTGGTTGAGTTAGCTATCGGTCATATCATTAACTTGGCGCGTCAGGTTGAAACCAGAAACCAAGATTTGCAACGCGGCATTTGGAACAAGAGCGCCTCCGGCTCGCACGAGGTACGCGGGAAGACCCTGGGGATTATCGGTTATGGAAATATCGGTACCCAGCTGTCTGTCCTGGCAGAGGCGATGGGTATGAACGTAGTCTTTTACGACTGCGCCCAGCGTCTAGCTATGGGAAATGCTCGTGCTCAAGCTTCAATGGATCAGGTGTTAAAAACTGCTGATTTTGTTTCTATCCATGTTGATGGACGTCGCTCCAATGCGGGTTTAATCGGTCGGCGTCAGTTTGACCAAATGAAAGAGGGGGTCATTTTCATCAACTTGTCACGTGGACATGTGGTTGATGTAGATGCCTTGGCAGATAATATCCGCAGCGGAAAGATTGCCGGAGCCGCGGTAGATGTTTATCCAGAAGAACCAGAAAAGAACGGTAACAAGTTCCACTCTCCGCTTTTAGGTTTGCCAAACACCATATTGACTCCGCATATCGGAGGCTCGACTTTGGAAGCCCAATTCGATATCGGTCAGTTCGTGGCACATAAAATTGCCGACTATTGGCGACTAGGTACTACCGAGATGAGCGTTAATCTACCTAATCTCAATCTTCATGCCCATAAGGATTCTCTGTACCGTCTAGCGTTCCTACACACCAATACCCCCGGCGTATTAGGACGGGTAAATCAGGTTTTTGCTAATCAAGACGTAAACATTAATGGGCAGATTCTAGGAACTGAGGGACAGGTGGGCTATGCCCTGACTGATATCGCCTCCCAGCTGCCAGTTTCGGCAGTTGCCGAGATTCGTTCAATGCCGGAAACTATTGCGCTTCGAGTTTTGTCTGTGAGTTAGCTTCTTGCTGACGAGCCCGGATTTCATCAATTGCGGCTTGAAAGTCCTCTAAATCATCAAAGCTGGAATATACCGAAGCGAACCGCAGATAGGCCACCACGTCTAACTCTCTAAGCGGTCCGAGAATGGCGCGCCCAATTGAGTGACTGTCGATTTGAGATTTTCCGGTAGAGCGCAAATCTTCTTCTACCTGTTGCGCGAGATGAGCCAGATTATCGTCACTGACTGGGCGACCTTGACAGGCTTTTTTTACCCCGCTAATTACTTTTTGGCGGGAAAAAGGTTCGAGTGTGCCTGAACGTTTACTGACCGAGAGGGCGGAAGTTTCTAAAGTGGTAAAACGCTTGCAGCATTTCGTACATTCTCGGCGGCGACGGATAGCGTTACCATCTTCAGCCATGCGCGAATCAATCACTCGCGAATCATCGTTATGACAAAACGGACAGTGCAAACTTCTCCCCCATATTTTAAGACTCTGGAGGTCTAGCTTATCGCAAGATTTCAGATGGCTGCACCACCGCTACCCCGCTAAACCATTTCTAGAAATTGAAATATCCAAAAAACGACAAAACTTGGGTTAGACGTAGAACGCGGAAGCTGACTCTAATAAAACTGAAGGCAGCTGGGCTATTGCCCTAACAGCAAGTCAGCTTGCAGGGAGTGTTCCCCCTGGGGTATATCTGCCCCCGATAGCTGACTAAAACCACTGTCTAGAGGACTATCCAAGTCCCAGTAAGTCCCAATCGTGCCACCCGCGATTAACGCGCCAGCTACCAAAATTAAAGCCAGCGAAATTTTGGCTAATTTGAGACTGATAGCAGGAATAATCGCAGATGAAACCGTCTTGGCTATCCGTTTTATTGGATTATTAGTCCCCCTTTCCCTGGAGGACAGTTTTGTAGGGCGCGCCGTTAGTTGCCCAGCTGCCGATAGAATGCCCGGCACGTCACCCCTCAAGTTGTCTTGGTGATTCTTCACGGTGGAGGATAGCGGCGTATCGACCGAGCTATCGACCACAACCGGAGACTTAAAGTTGCTAGCTGAGGAAACTTTCGCCGAAGAACTCGAACATAAAGAAGAAGCGCTATCACCGCGGCGAACCCAAGCTGGAAGTGAGTCGAAAGCTGCCCCTGCCCCATCCGTACGGTTCTCCCTACCGACGGCTTTCGGGCAGGGCAGTTTCGACCCCGCAGGATGACGAGACTTTGCCCGTGCACGTTCAATATAGGTGGCATCCACCAATTGCAGACGAGGACGTTTTACGGTAGCAATCTGACGCTTTGCCATCTGGTAGTCCCCTAAACCCACTACCCGCTGATGGGTCAGTTCTTCCAAATCAAATGAAAGTTGCGCAGACATAACTACCCCTTTCTCGAACAAACGTTCGTCGAACATCTGTTTGATAGAATAGCGCTAAGGGTGAGTAAAATCAAGCCAAAACCATTTATTTATCGAACAAATGTTTGCATATTGGGTCACAATTTCTTATCATGGGGATAACAATCAGGAGGAAACTATGGCAAAACCACAAAGTCAGCACCTTGACCTTGCGGATTTACGTCCGCGTCCGCGCGCCATTTTTGAGGCAGTTTGCACTGGAATCCGCGTCCATGGATACCCTCCATCAGTTCGGGAAATAGCCGCCGAGGTAGGGCTATCATCTTCCTCTACAGTCAAACACCACTTAGACAGTCTGGTAAGTCAAGGTTTCTTAGTTCGAGCCGATGGACGCAGTCGAGCTCTTGAAATTAATCCCCAGTTCACTTCACTGCCTGTCAGTTCAAACCCACCTACCTCTTCCCCCAACGACCATGACAACATAGTCCCGCTTAACCATCACGCTATCCCCCTGGTAGGTCAAATAGCTGCCGGTGTCCCAATCGATGCCGAGCAACACGTCGAGGACGTATTTACCCTCCCCACTCGTCTCACCGGTGAGGGTGAGCTGTTTATGTTAAAAGTACATGGCGAATCGATGATTGAGGCAGCCATCTGTGATGGCGACTGTGTGGTGGTACGCCGCCAAAATGTTGCCGAATGGGGGGAAATCGTAGCTGCCATGATTGATGGAGAAGCCACAGTGAAGACCCTTGCGCGCCGGGACGGACACATCTGGCTACTGCCCCACAATCCCGCTTTTGAACCGATTAACGGGGACAACGCAACTATCTTAGGAAAAGTAGTTACCGTACTACGCTCCCTCTAGTTGTACTTAAGTAAGACCCTTACCGCTTTCACCTCAATAGATAATCACATTTCTGGAAACGTGACCTCTTCGACAGCGAATTTTTTTGCGTTTACCCCTCGCTCCTGCTTAACATAGACAAGCCGACGCGGGGTGGAGCAGTTCGGTAGCTCGCCGGGCTCATAACCCGGAGGTCGTTGGTTCAAATCCAGCCCCCGCTACTAAAGAAAATCCTGCAACCTCCCGGCTGCAGGATTTTTTATTAAATCTACCCCGCCCCCCACAGGGGAAACTCAATAACTCGGATTAAGCCTCAATATGGGCGCGATTACGATAGGCTACCAGGCAATCCTGAGCCACCGGGGTGTCATTAAAGGCGTGGAAAACCCCTTCAATTTCTTGATAGGGCTCCGCGCCCTTACCGGTGATTATTACCGTGTCGTCCTTAGCAGCCGCTAAAATCGCTTTACGAACAGCGTCGCGCCGACAGGTAGTAATTTCGCAAACATCTTCCATTTCGGGACGTTCTTCTTTAATCCCAGCGAGTAGCTGATTACGAATCGACTGCGCATCTTCGGTACGCGGATTTTCATCGGTCACCCACAACAAATCCGCATATTTAGCAGCCATTCTTGCTAGCGGCACCCGTTTAGTGGCGTCCCTATCCCCATCGGTACCGAACACCAAATGCAGTTTTCCGGGAGTAAACTCGCGCATAGTTTTCAAAATAGACGCTAGGGCCTCGGCAGTATGGGCATAATCATTTACTACCAAGGGGGTTCCCTCACCCCGTCGCCCTACGATTTCTAAACGCCCCGGAACTGCCAGTTTAGCCAGCCCTGCTTTCGCTGCCTGGGAGCTAATCCCAATTCCGGTAACCATCAAATAAGCTATCGCCGCATCTTGAACATTTACTTCCCCCGGCAAGGCTACCCTTATCTCTTCGCTTCGCCCCGCCCGGGCATCATTTTTTTCCGACAAAGTAAAATCGCAAGCCGCATGGGCGACATTATTAACAATGCTGGTAACCACCCAGTCTGCTTTACTAGCAGGATTATAGGCCGATATCGTAAGTCGGTTAGTGTTAGAACTTTCAGCTAGTTTCTCGCCCCACTGGTCATCAACGCAAATAACCGCGTAGTCAGTAAACTCTTTGGAGCATAACCGGGCTTTGGCAGCCAGATAATTCTCCATAGTATGAAAATAGTCCAGATGATCATGTTGCAGATTAGTAAAAGCAGTGGCATCAAATTTCATACCCGAAATCCTGCCTAGGGCGAGGGCATGTGCCGAAACCTCCACTACCGCGGCTTTCATACCCTGCTCCACTCCATAGGCTAGGATTCGCTGCAACATTGGCCCTTCAAAAGTGGTGCGCGCGGACTGAATCCGCAAATCACCCACCCGGGTTTCGGCAGTTGAAAGAATCATGGTGGGCAAACCGGCAGCTTCAAAAGCAGCTTTAACCGCAAAACAGGTGGTAGTTTTCCCATTAGTACCGGTAACCGCCACAGTTTTCATTTTCCCTGCTGGATTATCGAAAGCTCTAATCGCCATCACCGAAGCAGCAGCGCGGGGATTTTCTACCTCTACCACCGGTATTTTCACCTCTTGGGAACGAGCCAAATCTGCGCCCTCTGTATCGGTAATTATCGCTACTGCCCCGAGCTGTTCGACCTCAGCAGAAAACTTTGCGGCATGAACATTCACTCCTTTCAAGGCAATAAATGCTTCCCCCGCTAAAATCTCATCAGAAGCCATCGAAACCCCGCGCACCTGAAGATGCTCCCAGGCTGGCTCGATATGGGAGGCAAAACCCTCCACAATCTTAGTGAGGGAAACCGGCGCAATCTGGAGAGGACGAAAATCTCGAAAGGTTACAGTCATAGCTTCTACTCTAGTCTTAGGGCGCGCCCTAGCAATAAACCGAGAGCTAATCCCCAAAGATAGCCATAAAGATAAAGCGCTCACGTTTAAGGACGCACAATTTCTCCCCCGCCGAGGGCGCATATCTCGCTAAACACCTCGGGGTCAGTTAGACACTGACCTAAGCTATTTGCCTTACCGTAACCGTGAAAATCTGAAGAACCAGTTAGTTTGAGCCCGAGTTTTCTGCCTATTTCCCTTATTTGCGCCTGTTCTTGCGGATTTTGTTCCGGGTGAAATGCTTCAAGGCCAAACAATCCAACTTCTTTCAGTTCCCCAATAGTCGCTATTGATAGGAAGCGGCGCTGCCTTTTAGCAGCTCTAGGATGAGCCAACACCGCAACCCCTTTCGCTTCCCTAACCAGGCGCACCGCAGCAACAGTATCTAAAGCCTGGTAGTGCACATAGTATTTACTGGAAGTAGCCAGCACCTGCTCGAAGGCAGCGCTACGGTTCGGAAAATACCCGCCCTTTACTAGCGCGTCAGCCAGATGAGGACGACCAATCGGGCTGGAACCAGCTTGCTGGAGGACTTGTGCATAAGAAATATCGAAATCGCGGGATAAGCGCTGCACCATTTCCCGCATTCGCTGCTGGCGGGCAAATAGCGTTTTTTCAAATTGAGTAGATAAAACTTTGCTGTTCGGGTCGGGAAGATAGGCTAGCAGATGCGCAGTTATCCCCTGGTAGGCAGTGGAAATCTCTACCCCTGGCATCAGAGCAACCCCGCATTCGGTAACCAGTTCACTGGCTGGTTTTATTCCTTTGAAAGTGTCATGATCGGTTAGCGCTATCGCATCCAATCCGGCTTTAGCGGCAAGACGCATCACTTGAGCAGGAGAATCTGTCCCATCTGAACAGGAAGAATGAACATGAAGGTCGATACGCCTAAAGGACATAGAACCATAATAGGATACCCGTGGCATGATGGAAGCATGGATAAAAATGTGAAGGCACAGGAAACTCAGCCCTTAAAAGACCGGGTAAATAACCGCTCTAGGCGAATTAACAGTCCGGCGTTTCGAGAGTTTATTGGCAGCGGCTGGGGGGAACGCAAAGATCCTCCCCCTACCCCTAGCCCCGCAAAAGACTATTTACCTCAGCGTTACCAAAAACTGGGAGCCGACTTCCGCGGGGAACGCCTAGTGATTCCTGCCGGAAATTACAAGGTTCGTTCTAATGATTGCGATTACCGTTTCCGAGCTCACTCGGCATTTGCGCACCTGACCGGGCTAGGCGGGGAACTACAGCCTGATGCCGCCCTGGTTTTGGAACCCCTAACCGATAAAGAGGGTACGCCCTTAGAGAATGCCCCCGACAATGCGGGCGCAGCTACCCACCGGGGCATCATATTTTTCCGCCCCCAAGCTGCGCGCAGCAGCGAAGAATTCTATGCCGATTCCACCTATGGTGAGTTTTGGGTGGGGCCGCGAATGACCCTTACCCAAATGGAGGCGGTCACCGGGCTGCAGGCGCGTCCTCTAGATACTCTGCCCGATCAATTAGCTAAAGATGCTGGTCTAGTGCAGCTGCGAGTAATTAGAAATGTTGATACTTCCGTGCAAGCGGCGGTAGAAAAAGTGCGCCAAGAAGCGGGGTTACCTGCCGGCGAGGACGCCAAAGCTATTGACGAGAAATTAGAAGAAGCCGCGTCAGTCTTACGGTTACAAAAAGATGACGCCGAGATAAAGGAACTTCAGCGGGCCGTAACTATCACTAAGCGCGGGTTTGAAGACATGATTCGCGCTCTACCTCGAGCCACCGGCCACCGACGCGGGGAACGCGTTATTGAGGGGGCGTTTGGGGCTAGGGCGCGCGAAGAAGGCAACGGTCTAGGTTACGACACTATTGCTGCTTCAGGAAATCATGCTAATACCTTGCATTGGATTGATAACGATGGTCAGGTTCGCGAGGGCGATTTGATTCTTATTGATGCCGGAGTGGAAGCCGACTCGCTCTATACTGCGGATATTACCCGCACTCTGCCGGTAAATGGCAAGTTCACCCCGGTACAGGCCAAGGTCTATAACGCGGTACTTGATGCCTGTGAAGCTGGTCTAGCGCAAGCTAATAAACCGGGGTGCCGCTTTAAAGATGTACATGATGCAGCGGTAGCTACTTTGGTTAAACATTTGGATTCCTGGGGGCTGCTGCCGGTTTCGGCGGAACAAACCTTATCTGAGGACGGCGGGGAATACCGCCGCTGGATGCCACACGGGGTTTCTCACCATTTAGGTTTAGATGTCCATGACTGTGCGCAGGCGGCTCGAGATATGTATATGGAGGCTCTCTTAGAGCCAGGAATGTGTTTTACCATCGAACCGGGACTCTATTTTCATCAGGATGATGAGCTTCTACCTGAGGAACTGCGAGGTATCGGGGTCAGGATTGAGGACGATGTGCTGGTAGAAAAGGACGGCAGCGTACGCCGCTTGTCGGAAGATATTCCCCGCACTATCGAAGATGTTGAAGCCTGGATGACGCGAGTGCAAGCAGGCTAAAGCGGTAAACGGCAAAACTAGCAGCTTTTAAGCTGTTAGTTTTGCCCCCGTAGTTTATTGAGGAACTGGCGGGTACGCTCCTGGGAAGGATTATGGATTAACTGTTTAGCGTCTCCGGATTCCAGTACCACTCCGTTATCAATAAAGAGGGCGCGATCAGCGACCTCGGCGGCAAACTCCATTTCGTGGGTCACAATTACCATCGTCATCTCTTCTGCTGCCAAAGAGCGAATAATCTGTAGGATTTCCCCAGTTAGTTCCGGATCTAAAGCCGAAGTAGGTTCATCAAAATAGAGCATCTTTGGTTTTAGAGCCAGCGCCCGGGCGATTGCCACCCTTTGCTGCTGCCCTCCAGATAACTCACCGGGATAAGCTAGTGCCTTATCCGCCAGGTTCATGCGTTCTAGTAGCTGTTTAGCCTGTGCATTGACCTTAACCGGGTCGCGTTTTTGTACCTTTATCGGAGCGTCAGTAAGATTTCTGAGCACTGTCCAATGAGGAAACAGATTAAAGTCTTGGAACACTAGCCCAAAATCGCGGCGAAACTCCCGTTCGTCGGCGCTAGAAACCTTAACTCCGTCCTCTTTCTTTAAGGCCTGTTTCCCAAAGTAACGAATCTCTCCGCTGTCCATTTGTTCTAGGAAAGTACAGCAGCGCAAAAGCGTAGATTTTCCAGAACCTGAAGGACCTAGAATCGCCAAAACTTCACCGGTATCTACGCTCAAGGACACGCCTTTTAGAACCTGATTAGTCCCAAAACTCTTTTCCATTCCTTTAATGCTTAGCGCTTCCATATCACTCACCTAATCTGATAACTACCCACACGTTTCTCAATCCGCTCCATCACTACCGCTACCACCAGGTTAAACACCCAGTAGAAAATACCGGCCGCCACAAAGGGAAGCATCGAAGCGCTGGCTGCAGCCTGCTGTTTCGCAATTGTAAACATCTCCGCGTAGGCAATCGCAAAAGCGAGCGACGTATCTTTTACCAGGGTGATTACCTCGTTAGTAATCGAAGGTAAGACCGTGCGGAACATTTGCGGCAATTTGATAGTCAAGAAAGTGCGCGCCGGAGAATACCCCAGGACAAAAGCAGCCTCAGATTGACCCAGCGGAATTGCTTGAAAACCTCCCCGATAGATTTCCGCAAAATATGCCGCATAGTTAATCGCAAACGCAATAATCACCGCACTAAAGCGATAAGTAGAACCGATTTGCACCCCAAATAGGAAAAAAGGACCAAAATAGACCACCAATAGCTGCAGCATTAAGGGGGTGCCGCGCATCACCGAGATATAGAACTGGATAAACCAAGCCAGAGGCTTAAACCGGCTGACTCTGCCGCCATAGACCGCCAAACCTAAAGGTAGGGAGAGTAACAGGGTGAGTGCGAAAATGATGAAAGTTTGTACCATACCACCGGCAAGTTCCGGTAAAAACGACAAATCCATATAACTCCCCTAGCTAGCGTTCGCGCTTTTGAAGAACCTATAAGGCAGACCTTGAATAATCACAGCTTTTGCGGCGTCTAAACAACGCGACGCTAAGCCCCCTTAAAATTAATCAGCGATTACCGACTTTTCCAGCTGGTACTTTTTCGCAATGTTCAAGAAAGTGCCATCTTTCTTCATTTCGTCCAAGGTCGTTTGTACCTGATCGCGTAGCGCCTGGTTACCTTGCTTAAAACCAATCGCATACTGCTCGGTGTGGAAAGGCGGATTCATAATCTGGAACTTATCCTTTCCGCGCTGTTCCAATTGGTACTGCGCCACCCCAATATCGACTGCAACCGCATCTGCTGCCCCTGCCTGGAGGGTCATAAAAGCATTGTTATAGTCGGGAACTTGGGTCATTTCTTTGAAACTAGCTACCAAATCCTTATTCTTCTCATCTTGCAAAGCGGTTAGACCGGAAGAATCTGCCTGGACTAAAACAGTTTTACCTTTCAAATCGGCTGTCGTTTTAATAGCCGAATCGGTTTTGGTCACGAATACTATCGAGTTATCTACATACGGCTTGGAAAACGTATAGTTATCCTCGCGCCCGTTCATGGTAAACCCATTCCAGATGCAATCGATAGTGCCGGATTTAAGTTCCATATCTTTGGAGTCCCAATCAATAGGACGTTTTTGCAGTTTCCAGCCGTTACGTTTTGCGACCTCGGCGGCTAAATCCAAATCGAAGCCCACGTATTCCCCGCCCTCTTTATAGCCATAGGGAGGAAAGTTTGCGTCAAAACCAACGGTAAACTCCTCGCCCTTAGCCTTAGTTTGCGAGGACGCTTTACCGTTTCCGGAGCAAGCGGCTAGACCACAGACCAAAGCTAGCAAGGTGATGGCAAGCAGCGTTTTCTTTAGCTTCATTTGAAATCTTCCTATCCTGGGGATAAACAAACCAACTAGAGTTTAGCAAATAGGCTAATCCTAGCTGGCGTAGCTACCTTTTTATCTCAGTAGGCAACACGAGAGTGGAAATAGTCCCCAAATAGACTAGAGGTTTACCAAAGCCTGGCGGGTGGGTAAAAGATTATTTTACGCGCCAATCGGAAAAATATCCCCAGTTAGCCCACCTGATAACCGGTACGAGCCTTGAGTAAATCCCCGCCAGGTACCGCCTCGATAAGTTCGCGGGTGTAATCCATTTTGGGATTCGCAAAAATCTCGTCCGCACTGCCATATTCGACCAGCTTGCCATGCTCCATTACCGCGATATCATCAGCGTTTTCACGAACTACTGCCAGGTCGTGGGTAATGAACAGATAGGTCAGCCCCAGTCTGCCTTGCAGCTCATTTAGCAAATGCAAGATTTGGTCTTGAACCAGAACGTCCAAAGCCGATACTGCCTCGTCTAGTACCACCAGTTCTGGGCGCAGCGCCAGAGCGCGAGCAATCGCTACCCTTTGCCGTTGTCCCCCCGAAAGTTCATTCGGGAAGCGCCGCATAGCGCTGCGCGGCAACGCTACCATATCAAGTAGTTTTGCTACTCGTTCTTCCCGAGATTTGCGGTTACCAATTTTGTGAATCCTCAAGGGTTCCTCAATGCAACGGTAAACCGAAAACATGGGGTCTAAAGAGCCGTAGGGATTTTGGAAAACTACTTGCATTTTGCGACATAGCGCGAAAAGCTGCTTTTTGTTCAAAGTTGAAAGGTCGATGCCTTCATAAAAGACTTTACCGCTAGTAGGGTCAAGCAGATTCAAAATCATGTTGGCAACAGTGGATTTACCCGAACCGGATTCTCCCACCAAGGCTAAGGTAGAGCCACGTCTAACTTTGAAAGAAACATCATCGACAGCGCGAAAGTTCTTTTTCTTGCCTTTCTGACCGCGAATCTCGAACTCTTTAACTAGATGATCTACCCGTATAACTTCGTCGCCTAAATGTTTAGCTAGGGGTTCTCCGCGCACATTGGTTCCCATAACCACCTGGTCTGAGCCTTTTTTAGCCGCTACCGCAACTGTAACATCCGCGCTGGTACGCGAGTCAATAGTTCCGGCTTGAGCCTCGCCCTCTTCGGGGGAATAGTCAATCTCGATTCGCTTTGAAGCTAGCGAGGGCGCAGCATCAACCAGGCGGCGAGTATAAGGATGCCGCGGATCGTTTAGAATATCGCGAGCAGGTCCAGATTCAACTACCCGTCCACGGTGCATTACTACCAGGTGAGAGGCCCGTTCTGCCGCCAGTCCCAAATCGTGGGTAATAAAGAGGAGCGCCGTACCGAGTTGTTTGATTTCCTTTTCCAGGTGATCGAGGATTTTCCGTTGCACGGTTACGTCCAGCGCACTGGTAGGCTCATCGGCAATCAACAGTTGGGGGGCAGCTGCCAAACCAATCGCGATTAAGGCTCGCTGACGCATACCACCCGAAAACTCGTGAGGATATTGCTTTGAACGAGCCTCAGCATCTGGGAGCCCGGCATCTTTTAATGCCTGCATCGCCTGTTCATGAATATCTTTATCTTTAGTAGCCTCGTTAAACTTTAGAGCTTCTTCAACTTGAGAGCCTATTTTCCAAACCGGGTTAAGGTTTGACATCGGGTCTTGCGGAACCATTCCAATTTGAGCCCCGCGTACCTGCTGCATTTCCTTGGCAGTCAGGGTAGTTAGCTCCCGCCCATCAAACTTTATGGAACCGCCAGAGACTCTCCCCGTCCCCGGTAGCAGTCCAATAATGGCAGCCGCTAGGGTTGATTTCCCTGACCCTGATTCGCCTACAATCGCAACGGTTTGTCCCCGGTAAAGCGTCAAATTTGCTTTGCGCACCGCCGGGACTACCCCGGTAGTGGAACGGAAAGTAACCTCTAAATCTTTTACTTCCAACAGGGGTGAGGGCGCAGCGGCAGTATTCCTATACATTTCATCACCCGCGTCTTTAGGCATAGTATCAATCTTTGGCTCGGTCATATTATTGTTTCCTCTGGTTCGGATCGAGCGCGTCGCGTACCACGTCGCCCATCATAATGAAGCTCAAAACCGTCATTGCCAGGGCAATCGATGGTAAGAACAGCACCATCGGAGCTACCCGCAGTTGCGCCTGAGCAGTCGAAATATCTCCGCCCCAAGAAACGATGGAGGACGGTAGACCAATCCCCATAAAGGATAGCGTTGCTTCCGCCACGATAAAGGTGCCCAGCGCCACGGTAGCGTAAACAATCACCGGTGCCGCCGCATTAGGCAAAATATGCCGAAGCAGAATCTTTATATCCGAAACCCCTAGAGTACGAGCCGCGGTTACGTATTCTTCATTCTTGATAGACAACACCGCTCCGCGACTAATACGTGCAATTTGTGTCCACCCGAAGATTCCTAAAACAATCACTACCATCCAGATGGAACGATGTTCCTTGAACATCTGCATAATCACGATGGCAGCTAAAACCATGGGGATAGCAAAGAAGATATCTACAATTCGGGAGAGGATGGCATCTAGAATACCGCCGAAATACCCGGCCAGTGACCCAAATATTACCCCGATTACCGTAGCAGTCAGGGTAGAGAAAATCCCAACCGCGATTGAAGCACGTGCACCGTAAATAATCCGGGAATAAAGGTCGCAGCCTTGCTTATCAAACCCGAAAATATGCCCCTTGGTCGGCCCTTTAATGGAATTCTCTAAGGTGCAATACGCGGGATCTTGAGAGGTGAATAGCTGGGGTACAAGTGCCATTAGCACCGCAATCACGATGATGGTAGCTGCAACCCAAAATAGTGGTCGCTTTCGCAGCTGTTTCCAGGCTTCTCCCCATACCGAGGAGGGAGCTGATTCATCAGCTACTGCATCTACAGCGCCCAGACCGGTTTCATCAACTTTATTTACGTAATGTTCTTGTCCGGGAAGTTTTTGGTTACTCATAGCGAATCCTCGGATCTAGTACAGCATATAACAGGTCTACGAGCAGATTAGCCACAATATAGACCAGAACCAGAACGGTGGTAATAGAAACTACGGTAGCAGCTTCACCACGTAAAATAGCTTGGTAAAGGGTGCCCCCTACTCCGTTAATAGCGAAAATACCCTCGGTGACGATTGCTCCGGTCATCAGAGACCCCAGGTCTCCACCTAGGAAAGTGGCTACCGGAATCAGGGAGTTGCGCAGCACGTGATGGGTCATAACCCGGCTTTCGGGAATACCTTTAGCTCGAGCAGTACGAACATAATCCGCCGTGAGGTTTTCGGATACTTCTTGACGCGTTAAGCGAATAACGTAGGCACAAGAAACCGCGCCCAGCACTATCGCGGGCATCAATAAAGACTGGAAACTAACGTTACTGCCCACTGTGGTGGGTAGCCAACCCAGTTTTACCCCAAAGAGGAATTGAAACAGAAAACCGATAACAAAGGTGGGAACAGCAATTACTACCAGAGAAAGCACTAGCACGGTAGAATCAAAGAGTTTTCCTTTTTTGCGACCGGCGAGAAAACCGAACACGATACCGATAACTGCTTCAAAGAAGATAGCCATGAAAGCTAACTGAATCGTTACCGGGAAAGCGCCAGCCATCACGTCTATTACTTCCAGCCCGGAGAATGTCTTTCCAAAGTCTAAAGTCAATATCCCCTTTAGATAGAGCAAATACTGCATCCAAAGCGGCTTATCCAGGTTGTACTCTGCCCTAATCTGGGCAGCGACCGAGGGGGGAAGTCCTTTGTCGCCGCCTAATGCCTGTACCGGATCGCCCGGCATGGCATAGACCATGGCGAATATCAGGAACGTTGCCCCAAAGAATACCGGGATCATCTGAAGTAGACGACGCCCTATGTATCTGAGCATAGGTATCTCCTTATCAATAAGCTGCCTTTTACTCTATCGTGATATTTGATTGAGGAAAAAATAAATCTGGGGGCGGCGATAAGAAATCACCGCCCCCAGAGGATTATTTGCTGCTACAGTAGCCAGTTCGACTAGAACTAAAGACTACTTAGCGTTCTTGGTAATCTCGTAGTAAACCGGCTCACTCTTCCAGTTGAAGGCAACATTGGAAACGTTGTCTTTGTTCCACACCCCTACTACGTTGGAGTTCCACAGCGGGATAGCCGGGAGATCGGTAAACAAAATACTTTGAGCTTCAGCAAACTTCATGTCTTGCTCATCTCCCACCGGAAGTTTCGCAATATCAATCATCAGTTTGTTGAACTGCTCGTTATTGTATTTACCGTCGTTAGAGTTTCCGTTCTTGGAGTAGAGCGGTTCCAAGAAGTTACTCATACCGGGGTAATCTGCCTGCCAACCAGAACGGAATGCACCTTTAATGGTTTGCTTGGTGATGGCATCGCGCAAGCCTTTGAAATCAGGGAACGCTTCCCCTTCGGCTTTAATGCCCAGGTTATTCTTTAGCTGGTTAGCGACTGCGTCTACCCAATCTTTGTGGGAAGAATCGGAGTTGTAACCAATGGTAAAGGTGTCGTCATACTTAGAGATGGCATCGGCTTTTGCCCACAGTTCTTTTGCCTTGGCTTTATCGAACTTTAGGACTTCGCCTCCCTTGGTCTGTTTCATTACCTTTTCATAGTTAGGCATAGACGGAGAGGTGAAGTCTTTGGCCGGTACCCTGGTGTCTTGGAAGATGGTCTTGCAGATAGTCTCGCGATCGATTGCGTAAGCGATAGCTTGACGACGCAGACGACCTTCCTCGTCCATTCCGAAGTGCTTTATCCGATCGGGAATGGTGAAAGACTGGAAAATAGCTACTGGCTGATTAGCGTTAGATTCCGGGAAATCAGATTTGAAAGTGCTGAAGGCAGCGGCAGGTAAATCATCAAGCACGTCCAGCTGACCAGATTGCACATCGGCATAGGCAGCATCAGACTTCAGATAAATCTTGAAAGTAAGCCCGCCATTCTTTGCCTGGCGCGGACCAGAATAGTTTTCGTTCTTTACCAGTTCGATGGATTCCTTGTGCTTCCAGCCTTTATCTTTAAGGGTGTAAGGACCGGAAGTAACGGTTGGGTTATCTCCGAACGCTTTCATATCCTTGAACGCCACATCAGGAAGAGGCGCATAAGCGGAGTATCCCAGGCGCAGCGCAAAGTCAGAAGTCGGCTGGTTCAAAGTAATTTGGAAAGTATAGTCATCAATCTTCTTTAGCCCCGACAGCTCCGGTACATCGGGTGCCTGCGCACCTGCTTTTGTAGGACCGGCAGTAAAGCCTTTAATGACCTCGAAGAAAGAAGAGGCCAACTGAGCGTTCTTGGGGTTGGCTCCATAGTTCCAAGCTTTGATGTAGTTGTCAGCCTTAATCGGGGAACCATCAGAGAACTTGGCATCTTTCTTTAGCTTAACGGTCCAAACTACCTGATCGCTCGACTCAACCGATTCGGCGAGTTCATTCTTTGCTTCTCCGGTCTTGGGCTCGTAGTAAACCAGTCCAGAGAAAAGAGCGTCAAGGACGCGACCGCCACCGGTCTCATTGGTTGAGGTAGGAATCAGAGGGTTCTGAGGTTCTACAGTGTTTACAGTGATAATTCCTTTGTCATCTGCTTTTGCGGCTGAGCCGCCGTTGCTGCTTCCACAACCGGCCAGAGCCAGGGAAAGAGTAACAGCAGAAGCAAGGGCTAATGCGCCCCGTCGTTTCACTATTGCCTCCAAGAGTGTTGTTTGCATTTTTTAAGCTGACTAATCAGCGAAAATCGCTCTCACGATTACAGCTCAATATAGCACTTCAATTATTTTTAATAAATTTTCAAGGATTCCTTAAGACAGATTTGCATAATGCCGCATTTACTTCCTAAACCGGATTATGAAACGTTTACCTGCCAGATAAAATCCATAAACGTCCTTTAAATAGCCAAAAATCTAAATCTCGCGAACTAGACATGACGGGACAAATCAGCCTCACGGGGATTAACCGCCCGGGAACGGGTAACTAACTTGTGACCGCCCCACAGAGCCAAGAAGAAAAGCAAGCCAATATAGATAGCCAGGAAGTTCATAATCGAGAACTCGCCGGTAATCACATCTAAGGATTGCCCTACTACTACCACCGCACACATAATCAAAGCGATAATCGGACCTGCCGGATAGAAAAGCGCCTTATAGGGCAAATCTGCCACGTCCTTACCTTGAGCTTTATAGGCACGCCGGAAACAATAATGAGACCAAGCAATCCCCATCCAAGTGATAAACCCAGCCAATCCGGAAGCATTAACCAGCCAAACATATACCTGACCAGTGCCCACCCTCGAAGTTGCAAAACAAAGTGCCCCCACCAAGGTGGTTGCGATCAAAGCCATGATCGGCACCCCATGCCCCGTTAGCCGAGCAAAAATCGCCGGTGCTTTCTTTTCTTTAGCCAAAGAATAGAGCATCCGCGTAGCGACATACATCCCAGAGTTACCGGCAGAAAGAATTGAAGTCAGGATTACCGCATTCATAACCCCCGCTGCAATTGCTATTCCCGCACGTTCAAACAGTAACGTAAATGGAGACTTCGTTACCGCCTCGGTAAAGCCTTGGGCTGTGTCAGAATCGGCGTTGGCTCCCTGCAAGAGGGCGGGATCGGTGTAGGGAATCAGAAAAGCAATCACCGCGATGGCTCCGATATAGAACAATAAAATCCGCATGAACACTGCGCGAGTTGCCCGGGGAACATTCTTTTCCGGATCTTCAGTTTCACCCGCAGCAATCCCAATCATTTCGGTGCCTTGGAAAGAGAAACCGGCAATCATGAACACCCCCATGATTCCCCAAAAACCGTGGACGAAAGGAGCATCCCCGGTCGTAAAGTTAGTTAATCCAGGGGATTTACCACCGAGAATACCCAAAACCATCAAGAGACCTAGAGCCAAAAATACAATCACCGTTACTACTTTGATAGAGGCAAACCAGAACTCTGATTCCCCAAATCCCCGCACGGTAAAGGCATTGAGCACAAACAAAATAAGTAAGAATACTAATGACCACACCCAAGCAGGCACCACTGATTCCGGAAACCAGTACTGCATGACGATAGTCGCTGCTACCAACTCGGCAGCTACAGTAATCGCCCAGTTATACCAATAGTTCCACCCCTGGGCAAAACCAAAAGACTTGGAGACATAACGGGTAGCGAAAACCTCGAAAGCGCCTGAAGTGGGACAATAGGTAGCCATTTCCCCGAGCGATTGCATCAAGAAGAAAACCATTACCCCAATTGCCCCATAGGCAACTAATGCACCCCCAGGTCCTGCCCCGGTAATGGTTCCTCCGGAAGCTACAAATAGCCCGGTACCGATGGCGCCGCCGATGGCAATCATATTTAGATGCCGCGCTTTTAATTTCCGTTGCAGCTGCGCAGTGGAAGCACCTGAATTAGCGTTACTACTATCAGGGATTTCATTAGTGACCACTGTTTTCCTCCGATTGAATTAATTCTTAGTAACCTTATGGAAAGCTACCGCACCTTTCCAATCAGAGGTCACGTTGCCCACATTCTGACTAAATCCGATGTTTGAGCTGGGAGACCATAGCGGTATGGAAGGCAGATCCGCTAGCAGCAGAGTTTGTGCCTGTTGATAGAGTTTTCCAGCCTCTTTAGCTGTATCTGCCGCCTGCGCCCTCGTCAAAAGTTCGGCATACGCGGGATTGTCATATCCCATTTTGTTACCATTACCGCCCTTTACATAGCGCCCTGCCAAGAGATTATTTGGGGAAGGATACCCCATTGACCAGCCCATCCGGAAGGGACCGGTAAAGGAATGTTGATCCATCATTTCTAATAGGGTCTTGAAATCCGGCTGAGGATCGCCGACTGCTTTAATCCCCAGGGCATTCGACAACTGGTTACAAACTGCATCCACCCAGGGCTGGTTAGATTGGTTTGAATTGTAGGTGATTTTAAGCTCCCCTTGCCAAGGGCTGATTGCATCAGCGGCTTCCCAAGCTTTTTTCGCGGCAGCTTCGTTATATTGCAAAACCTTAGTAGCCTCGCCACTGTCTATGTGTCCGAGAATTTGTGGTGGCAAAAAATCGCTGGCTGCCTTACGAGTGCCATAAAAAATGCTTTTTATTATTTGTTCACGGTTAATTGCTTGCGAAATTGCTTGACGCCGCAGTTTTCCCTCTTCCCCAGAAAAATGTTTCGTCTGATAATCAATATCGAGAGTCTGCATCCCGGCTTGAACCGCGTTAGTAGTTCGGTTTCCTAAATCTTTTTTTACGTTGGGAAGTTCTCCGTCGGGAATCTGATCTAACACATCAAGATTTCCAGAAAGAAGATCTTGGTAAGCAGCGGAAATATCTGCATAAATCTTTAGTTCCAGTCCGTCATTTACCGCTTGGCGCGGGCCGCGATAACTGGTGGACTTATCTAGTAGTATTCGACTGGAAGACTCCCATTTAGCCAAAGTGTACGGACCATTCCCCACTGGTTTTTGCCCAAACTCTTTCTTTATCTTTCCTTGGTCATCAAAAGCTGAATCTGGGAGCGGATAAAAGCCGTTGATTCCTAAACGGTTAGAAAAGTCAGCTACCGCTCGCTTCAATTTGATAGTTATTTTGTAATCATCGTTGGCCATTACCCCGCTCAGATTCCCGGTACCGTCCTCCTCTGCTCCCTCAATTGCTTCAAAGGCGGTGGTGGCTCCCAGTTTTTGCGCAGCAGAGGCTTTCCAGGCGCGCACATAGTTTTTAGCTAGCACCGGAGTACCATTAGAAAACTTGCGGTCAGTATTCATCTGGATTGTCCAGGTTTTATGGTCAGGAGAATCTGTAATCTCGCGCGCCACATCATTTACCACTTTTCCCTGCTCGTCGTAGGTAACTAGACCGGCAAAGAGCAAATCAATAACTTTGATACCGGCATCATCATCAGCGGCAGCGGGGATAAGTCCACGAGCAGGTTCTTCCCCGTTAATGGTTACCCGGTTTACTGCGTTTTCTTCGGCATTATTGGAGCTACAAGCGCTTAATCCCCCCATAGCGATAACTGCTGATAGCAGAGTTACTAAAGAGATAAACCGAGAGCGGATATTCATTTCTTACCTTTCAAAACACCAAAATTATTAACCTAATGATACTTAGTTATTACTGCTATCTGCTATTTTATGCCCTACTATCAAGCTGGTGCAGTACCTAAGACTATTGCGTCTGTCTAGGATTTACGGTTCAAGCTGATTATTTTGTTAATGAGATATTTCAAGATAGCTTACGCCACACACCTTAAAATCGTCTTATCCCTCTTTTTTCATGGTGACTGCTTTGCGGATAACCTCAAAATGTACTGCTCCTGTTGGAGAAATAGTTCGCATAAAATCAGCAAAACCTTTCCCACCGGCTCTTTGGAACTGATTATAGGTTTCGTGCCACCTTCGCCAGCCATACCAGGGAGCTATGCTCAAGGCGGGAATCCCCAGGTAACGCTGTCGCAGTAGCTGCTGATTCCACGGTCCTCCGGGTTTTTCTCTAAGGTAGGCGATGGCTTTATGAAGTGTCCAAAGTGATTTTCCTTGCCCCTGCTGCCCATATAGCTGTAAATCCGCTAACGCTAAAGCTATGAACCGAGTAATACGTTCTATGATTTCCAGCTGAATTTCGCTGGGAATCTCCCACAGTTTTGGCGCCATTTCCAGGGCGAAAAGATTCCAACCCAAGTTTGTGGCGGGCAGGTTAGCTCCTACCCGAGTAAACAGGTTGTTTCCATAGGTTTCTCGTACCCGAGAATACAGATGGGCTCCAGGGATTCCTTTCTCGAAAGCCGCCAGAACAAAATAGGCATCATCAATTTCGCAGAAAGCATCGAAAGCGTTACCGCAAATAGCTGTTACATCTTCCCCGCCCACACCAGCATGAGGCGCACGGGTGAGCGCACATTTGCGGGACGTGCCTCGCGAAGAGGGAGACAACCCAATCCCGGTTGGATAGTACGGGTGCATTAAGACACCATGCGGATCATTTTCCCAACGTAGGGGGAAGTACTCGGGGCTAGCTAAGGCCGCTAGCTGGGAATCAACCTGCTGACTAAAAGCATCGGTCGCGTCCTCTATCGCCCAGTTCAATACCTCGAACCCGTCAGAGATTTCTAGGCTAGATAGCCGATTCGCCCGATTTCCCCCCAATTTGCTTAACAGTTGGTCACGTTGGGCACCTAAACGCACTAAATCTGCACTAGCCTCTGCATATAGTTCACTGGGGTTAAGGTCGCTCACCCCTACGCTTTTAAGGGAAATAAAATAGGAGTGCGGATCTACCGGACCGATTGGTGAGCAGGCTGACATAATTTCTTGTTTCAAGAAGCTAGCCATATCTGCGAATGCGTCCTGCGCGGTAGCTTTTGCGCGTGCTAGAGCGCGCCTGCCCATTGGGGAAAGATGAGCCAGTTCCATCTTGCTACGTTTTCCCTGATAAATATCATGACCAGGGTCAGCGAGTAGCAACGCTTGTTCCAGTACCTTTTCCAAAACTTCCTGGGGAAAAGCATATCCGCGATTCTTCGATTCGCGCATAGTGGTTTTTAATCCCGTGAACGCCTGGGGAAGCGCCAGAAACCTCCTAGTCAGATTCCCCACTCCCACCTCGGTGGTTACGTCCATGAGTTTGAAACCCTCTGCTATCACCGGGATTGGCGAGTTAGTGCCACTAATCTCGGACTCTAGGAAACCAGCTTCAAACTTTTCTTGTTCTGCTTGGGCATAAAGGGTAAATCCTTGCGCCTCTTGTTTCTCGCGGAGACTAGCTTTTGGTGTCCTAGCTATGCGCGCCAAAGTGTCTTTACGCAAGTTGTAGCGTTCTGAGATACCGGGAGGTGAATAATCTGGGAGCATAGCATCGTAGCCGGATATTCCCCACTCGGTAGCTTTGAAAGGGTCAATACGGGCATAAGCGGTGATGTATTGGTTCAGCACGGTGTCGATTTGCTTAATATCAGTTTCCACCCTGCTCTCCCCGGTTTTCCTTTCCCGCTTTCATTGTCTTATCTGAGTTCTTTTCTTAGCTTAACAGTGAGGCCATAAGACCGATAGTATTGCGTGTACACATTATCTACGTAAAACCAATAGTCTTAAGGTAATGGAACAATATTTTACGGACAAACAGGTGGCTGCGCCGAGTGAGCGCAATAGGATTAAAGTATCGCTTGCGGGTAGGGAACTGCTTTTAGAGGGCGCGGCGGGGGTTTTCTCGTCCCGCCACTTGGATAAAGCTACCGAGATTTTATTGGCAAACGCACCTATACCTCCTAAAAATGGGACTTTTTTGGATTTAGGATGCGGCTGGGGACCTCTGGCAATCTCCTTGGGGATTTTGAGTCCCGCCGCACAGGTTTTGGCGGTAGATGTGAATGAGCGCGCCCGGGATCTTACCCGAACCAATGCTAGGCGGGCAGGAGTAGCTGTTCAGGTGGAATCTCCCGAGAAGATTCTTACAGCCGTAAAAACTGCCGGAGGACTTGACCTCATCTGGTCAAACCCCCCAGTTAGGATTGGAAAAAAGCACCTCCAACAGTTACTGCTAACCTGGTTGCCACTGTTAAAACCGGGCGCCGAAGCCATTTTGGTGATGGGAAAGAACCTGGGCGCAGATTCGATGCAAAAGTGGCTGTGTACGCAAGGCTTCCCTACCCGTCGCCTCGCTTCTAAAAAAGGTTTTCGTCTGCTTGCGGTTTCCCCTGCATAGCTAAACGAGCGCAAATAACGCTCTCTGGGACGATGAGGAACCCAGATAAAGGCGCGGGGAATAACTTTTATCCGAGTGGGCGCGGTGGGCATAAGAATTCGGAAAACGTCGCTACGTTTGCCGAATTCTTGGGCGGGAGGAAAAAGTTATTCCCCGCGCTACTAGCTATCTAATCAAAGCGAATGCCTATACAAGCTTTTCAGCCAGATTATCAGGGGTGGGAGGAAACAGGCATCCCCCGCGTTCATGAGCTACAGCAGTTATAACTAAACGCGGGCAGATACTTTTAACAAGTATCTGCCCGCACAGTTATGTAGTCTTTAGCTATTTAGGAAGTATTCCCCTATCCCTGTTGGGAAAATTGCTAAAACAGTTAGTGGGAAACCGCTAATTCCTTCGCCTCTATGGCACTATCGCTGTGCATAGCCGATTCTTGCTGGGCAAGAACTTGGCTGCGCACTCCCCGGGGGTCTTTCACAATCAGGTAGACAACCCAGATAACGCCACCCAGCGCCACTACGGATAGCCCGAGATAGGAATCATGCAGCATATCGAGAGGGGCAGGAGTGAAAACTTCTGTGCCGGCTTCGAGATATTCCGCAAGTAAATCAACCATCCACATTAGGGATGCTCCCCAGTACATCCAACACAGCAGGTCTAGACGCATTTTTGATTTAGGGGCACGAGCATACCAACACGCGGTTGCGATGATTGCCGCAAAAAGAGTTATTAGTAAAGTCACGAGAAAGCTCCTTTAAGCTGCGTTTGCTTCAGTTGCAACCCGGTTGCGGCGCTCGGTAGCACGAATCAAGGCTAGACCTACGCCCCAAACTACGGTAACCAATAGCGCCATGCCGACCCCCACAGTGCCCATTTCAAAGAGCATCTGTTGGGCAGTTGAACGCTCAGTCAGTGCCGATAGGAACGGGAAAAAAGGAATCACTTCGCCGTGCCACAGATGCTCAAAAGCAAGCAGTACAGCTCCGCCCCACAAAAGATTAGTTAGCCAAGTCAGCTTACGAACTAAATCTAGCGAACGCTGAGCACCTTCGGTAGAGCCACCAGCTTCTGCCTTCTTCGCGATATGTTTCTTAGCAACTGTTAGCGCTGCTGCTTCCACAGTTGGAACAATAAAACACGCCATAATGACTCCTTTAATTATCTATCTAGTTCGAACTTAGTCTAACAGACATCTTAATCGTGACCGCGGTAACTTTAAATCTAAAAACCCGAAATTGGGTTAAGAAATCATTCCCAAATCCCGCCAGGTGTCCAGCGATTCTTTGGCTTCCTCAGCGGTTAAAAGATTCATTGCGAAACCATTTTGAATCAGGACATAGTCCCCTACCTTAGCTTCGGGAACATATGCCATACAGGCATCTTGAACCTGTCCCGCCACATCGATTCGTCCCATCGGCATTAGACCCGGCTCTATCGATAGAATCTTGCAGGGAACCCCCACACACATGGCTTACTTCCTTTCCCTAGACAGTTCCCAGTTCTCTAAACCCTAAAATCCCTCACGTCCTCTAAACGTTATCAACTTTCAGCCCCATCTGACCGCTGGGCGCGGAACTGAGGGGCAGACAGGGGTCAGCTTCTCGAATAGATTCTTCCAGCGCCCCCTGGGTTTGTGCCCCGTCAAGCGCAATGGCTTGGGTTAATAACTGTGCAAGCCATGGCTCATTTTGTGCAGTGGGAGTAAGGATAGTTGCCTGAGTAATCATTCCTTCCATATCAGTGGCATAGGTATGCGCCAAGATTCCTCTAGGCCCGTCCACCAGACCGCTGGCTTGTCCGCCGCTAAATTTCACCTGCCGCCCTGCCGTGTGCTCCTCAGAATTTACCTGCCCTACCAGGCGCGATAGCTGTTTAACAAGCTCAGTAGTTCTTTCTAGAAGATGTAAGGTTATTATCGCCCGAGCAGGTTGCGCGTTGCGACTTTCTGCCAGCCAGCGTTCTTGTGCCGCTGCTGCCTTAGGGCTAGGAAGAGTACCGATAGAGAGCTGGCTTACTGGACCTACCCGGTATCGCCCCTCATTTACTCCCAATGCTCGCAGATAAGGACGCGGAGCAGGAGTGTGCGGGTTTTCCTCTCTGATACGCTCATTCCATTTCGAGAAAGAAAACTCGTCAATGATTTTTTGTTCGAGAACCACCCTAACCCGAGTACCAAAAACATCCGGGTTTGCGTCCTCGTTAATCAATGCCACCTCTGAGCCAGAAAAAGCATCAGCTAAGCGGGATTCCTTAGATAATCTAAAGGCCAGGTCACATAATTCTTCAGCGGCTTCAATTGCATCCGGCAGGGCTTCATCCAGGTTTTTTAAAGCTTTCAGTTCCGGCAAGGCACGCACCCCGCCGGGAAGGGCGCTAACTGGGAAATGACCGGGAGAACCCGCTGCTACCAGCATTTTTTTCGCTACCAATCTAATCGCTATTCCCGCATCCCTATCTTGCATCAAGAAACGTAGCGAATGGGTTTGCACAATCGAACCATAATGCAGTAAACGGCGAGTAAGTTCTGCCGCTTTGGACAGCGGCTCGCTTTGGCTGAGCACATCAAGGGCACGCATACCAGCCAAATGATGTGCCACCGGGCAAATCCCGCACAAATGCTCGGTCATTTTCAGCGCTTCCAGGGCAGATTTTCCCACCAACATTGCATCAACGCGAGGAAGTCCTTGCAAATCAAAACGCGCCTGGGATTGTCCTTGCCGGTCTTTGGAAACTACTACCCGTCCTTCTAGGGGATCAATAATCTCGTCAAGGTTGATTTTCATGAATCTCCTCAAGAAAATGAATATATGCATGAACTTGGGCTATTAACTTCGGTAGTGGCGGCGGTTGAAAAAGCAGCCGCTGACGCTGATTATCAGGTTACCCGAGTTAAAAAAGTCTCGCTAAATGTGGGGGCTATGTCAGGTGCTATCCCCCAGGCTCTTTACGGCTCGTGGCCCATAGCCAAGGCTCAAACTATCTGCGAAAGCGCTGAACTGGAAATTAATCCCATCCCAGCCAGTGTTTATTGTCCAAAATGCCAGCGAGAAGTCGAGATAGATGAGTTCTTTGCCCTGCTTTGTCCAAAATGCCAAACCCCAACCGCGAACCTTACCCATGGTCGCGAGTTTGATATCTCCTGGGTTGAGTGGGATAAGGAATAGACAACTACGGGGAAAGCCAAGAGTCAAGAATCTGGGCGGCATAAGCAGTAGCCTGCTCAATCCCGCTGCTAGCTGCCGAGGTTAAACCCAAATGCAGATTGACGTCCTCACTAACTACCCCTACTACTTCGATTACGCGAGGTTCTTTGCCCGTAAGCCGGGCGGAAGTGAGAATATCTAGTAGACCTACCTGGTGAGGAGACATTTTCATCGAAAGCAAGCGCGGCACATGATCCCCACTCAAATGGAGCGCCTGACCGGGAATACGCCCTGCACCGGCTGCTACCGAATCCAATATCAGTAAATTCTCGGATTCTTGAACAACGGGAACCAGCTCCATTCCCCCCGTTCCGCCCTCTAAAAGAGCTAGTTCTCCTCGACTAATCGCCTCTTGCCAACTGGGGCGAACGCTCAGCAGTTTACGCAACTGCTTTAAAATCTCTAGCCCGATTCCATCATCACCCATGATTGGGTTACCAACTGCAAGAACCGTATATTGGCTTCCTGCCCAGCCCTTACCGTCCACCCTGGAGAAATCCGGTAGAGGGCGGTCAGCTGCAGCTATAGTGGCCCCCTCTGCCGGTTTCCGCAAAGAAACAGACGGGGAGGACGCGGGTAACTGTTCACCTTTAATCATTAGAATCTTTCCGGCTACAGCTCGGGGGCATCAACTGGTTTAGAAGTACGACGCATCCACACTCCTCCAGAAATCATTGCCGAGACTCCTCCATGGCGTTCAAGAGAATCAGCCCGGAAAGCCAAATAAATATGAGCAATTACAAAACCCCAGAATAGGAACATAATCATGGCGTGAACTAGACGCATGAATGGTATCCCAAACCAGTCGTTTGGTGCTGCCATAATCGCCCAGAAAAGGCTGGTGTTCCTGTAAGGGAGGGCGTAAAGAGCCATCCCTATCCCCATTTGGAAAGCCCCTATAACATAGACCGAAGTATAGGTAAGTTGCTGCAGCGGGTTGTGAGCCACATATAGCGGCCCCTCTTTCCGCAAGAACAGGTAGAACCCGACAGTTTCTTTCAGGTACTTCAAGTCCTCTTTTTTCTTGAACGGCCAGAAAGTCTCCCAGCGTAAGTAGCGATCTTTGGACACAAAGGCGATAACTACCCGTACCGCACCGATAGCTATCCAGGTGAAAGCCGCGACGAAGTGAATAAAACGCATTATGCCCATCAGATAGCCGATATCCACGCCCCTAAAGAAAGTATCTCCAAAAAAGGGATCCATAATGTAATAACCGGTTACCGACATAACCACAATCAGAAATACATTCAACCAGTGCAAGAAACGTAAACCGACAGACCAAACGCTCAGCCTTACCCAATCCTCGGTGGTGGGGGTAAGGTCATCATCTTGCAAACCGGTACCAACCGGTCGCACATTGATAAATCCCTCCATTTGGAAAGGACCACATTCGCCATTTTCATCTACCCTAGCGGTAGCTACCCCCAGGCAGCGGTATCCCCTAGAGCCAGCCATCTGTGCGTTTTTACGAAGCAGAGTACGCAAAGCCCGCTCTGGTTTCGCCACATTCATTACCGATTCCAGGTCACCGCGAGCAATCACGATGTTCATGGACTCACCGGTCTTGGTGCGCTTCATATCGTTAATCCGAGCCAACGAGTAACGCCGGTTTTGAGCGGGATCAAAGTTTTCTGCGGGAATCTCGCTATTGGGAATCCCGTGTTTGAAGCGGTAACGCAGGGATTCTTTAAGGGCAATATCAACCGGATCGCTGCTGCCAGTAGGGCTAACCGCTGCCATTAACAGCAAGCGGCGCATCGACAGGTCAGAGCAGCTAAAACCGCCCCCAACCTCAATCCCACTGGATTTATGGCTCTCATTACCAAAGAATTGGATTTCTTTATCCTGATTCCCGGTGCTGACGGTTTTTGCCGGTTCTATCGGTTCGCCCTCTAGGGTAGAGTTTGCGTTTTCACTGTTCGGATTGGTTTTTGGGGAGGGCGTATTTTGGGAGCTCATGAAGTCACCGCCTCGCTAATAAGATTTCCCTCCGGGTCGAGGACGTGCACGGCGCAGGACATACACGGATCGTAAGAGTGAATCGTGCGTAACGGTTCCAGAGGAGCCTTCGGGTCTACTAAGGGATGATTTCCCGTGCCCATCAGTGATTCTTCATACGGACCGGTAACTCCTTGAGCGTCACGTCCTCCCGCTAACCAGGTGGTGGGAACCACTGCCTGGTAACGTGCAACTTTACCGTCCTTGATAGTGACCCAGTGGGAGAGGTTACCTCTCGCAACCTCAACAAAGGCGTAACCTTGAGCGGTTTGTGGCCAAGAGGAGGGTTCCCATTTGCTGGCATCGAAAACGTCTATATTACCTTCTTTAATATTGGCGACCAGCGCGTTGTAATCCTCTAACAGTAAGTTGGCAGAAACTACTGCCTCGGCAGCGCGGGCAAAGGTGCGCCCCATCGTCGAGTTAATCTGAGCAGGGGTAATTCCCAGGGTAGAGGCGGCGGATTCCACTAGCTTCTTAACCGGCGCAAATCCTTGCGCATAGGCGAGCATCAAACGCGCCACCGGACCGACCTGCATCGGTTTACCGTCATAGCGAGGAGCCTTACACCAGGTATATTTACCATCAAAGTCATCACCTAGCCACTTAAATGGCGGCTTTGGTCCGTTATATTTAACGGTGGTTTCCCCTTTATCAGGGGTAAGACCTTTCTTGTCCCCCACTGAATACTCGTACCAGGCTGAGGTTACAAACTCTTCAATCTTGTGCGGATCAAAAGGATGAACCTTGCTCAAATCCCCGTTCAAAATCACGCCAGGTTTAATGGCGCTATGTCGAGAATCGACCCGGGACTTGTTGGGGTCTCCCCCAAAGGTGGCACCAGCAAGACCTACCGCTAGATAGTTCGCGTGGGTAGCCCCGATATCGAAATAGTCTTTATAAACCCCGGCAACTGCCAAAACGTCTGGGTAATAGCAGTCATTTACGAATTCTACGATTTCATCAATCCAGGTTTTCACCTGATCTAATTGTACCTGGTTAATGGATTCCGAAGAGTTAGGATCAATTGAGCAGGCCATTCCCCCGACCAGGAAATTCGGGTGGGGATTCTTGCCTCCAAACACCGTGTTAATGCGAATCATGGATCGCTGGAACTCTAAAGCATCTAGATAGTGCGCCACGCACATCAAATCTGCTTCCGGAGGAAGCCGGTAATCGGGGTGATCCCAGTATCCTCCGGTAAAGACCGATAGCTGACCAGAGTCAAGAACGCTCTTGATGGTATCTCTAACTTCGGTGAAACGTTTAAGGTTGTTTCCGCGCCACTTTGAACCAATAGAGTTCGCAAACTCGACCGCTTTTGCCGGGTCAGCTTTTGCCGCGTTAGGAACATTAACAAAATCTAGGGCGTGCAAGTGGTAGAAGTGAATCACATGGTCTTGGATTTCTTGCGACCCTAGTACCAGGGAGCGAATCAAGCGGGCATCATCGGGAAGAACTGATCCTATTGCGTCCTCTACTGCGGTAATGGAAGCAATAGCGTGAACGGAGGTACAAACCCCGCAGATACGCTGCACAAACGCCCAAACATCACGCGGATCACGGTTTTGAACGATGGTTTCAAGACCGCGGAACTGGGTGGTTTCACTCCAGGCTTTCTTAATTTTTTTTCCCTCGGATTCAATCTCAATACGCAGATGACCCTCGATACGGGTTAGGGGATCGATGACTACTTTTTCGGTCATTACTTCGCCTCGCTGTTCTGTTTATCGCTAGTAGCGTCCTCGTTTAGGGAGTTATTTTCGCCCCCAACTGCGTTGTCTCCGAAAGCTGCCATCGGAGAATTCTTGGTAGCTTTGCGGTCAGCTGCGGCTCTAGCAGCGGTTATTCCCGCGTGTACCGCCACCCCAGCTGCTACCGCCCCGGTCAAACCCAGACCTACCTTTTCGGCAGTGGCTTCTACCCCAAAACCGGGGATATTTGGCAACTTGTCATAGAAAGGCGTAAACCGGTCATAAAAATCTCGTTCAGTACAACCGATACAGGGGTGACCTGCACCAATTGGCCACCCTGATTTCAGATTCCATTGCACTATCGGGCAGGGACTAAAAGTTGAAGGCCCTTTACAGCCCACATCGTACAAGCACCAGCCTTCACGCGCCCCGGCATCATCGAATGTGCGCACGAATTGGCCGGCATCGAAATGAGGACGACGCGGGCAGGAATCGTGAATCCTCTGACCATATGCAAATAGCGGACGACCCTCAGAATCAACTTCGGGAGCCTTACCGTGAGTCAAGATATAGGTTAAAGATGCGGTGATTACCTCACCGATTGGGGGGCAACCCGAAACATTAATTACCTGTTTATCTTTAATAATTTCATCGACGCCTACCGCACCGGTGGGATTAGGTTTAGCGGCTTGGACAGATCCATATACGGCACAGGCGCCAACAGCCAAAATCATAGTGGCGTTCTTGGCAGATTCCTGCAAGACTTGTTCAGCCGATTTTCCACCGATAGTGCAGTAGATTCCGCCATCCTTGGTAGGAATAGAACCATTTACCACCAGGATATGTTCGCGGGCATTAGTTTCTTCCAGCGCTTTTTCTGCCGCTTCCCCAGCTGCCGCCATCACCAGTTCGTTATAGTTCACGGACAACAGGTTTAGCACCACCTCTTCCACAGTAGTTCCCCCACTGCGCAGGGTGGATTCCATACAACCGGTGCATTCTTGAAGCTGCAGCCAAACCACATTAGGTTTAGTGATTGCCCCCAGTTTATCGGCCAGCTCCTCGGCGGCTTTTTGTGCTGGAGCTGCGTGTGCCATTTCGGGAGTTCCAACCGCGAAAATAGCGGCTAGACCAGCACAATACTTCACGAAATCACGTCGGCTAACCCCGGCGCTGGCTAGATTTTCGGCGAGGGTACCTTCTCGCCAAGGCTTAATGTCATAGCTCATACGTAATCCCTTGTTGGTGACGGAATTAGAAATAATATTAGACAAGCAGTCTGTGAACTACAATACCTAGTCCCTCAATATTGGCTTAAAATTGAGTATAAGCACCCTATTATTTACGCAATGAAGCAATTACGTATTCATAGATTTTGCAGCCAGTCAATCCACTCATCCACGCCTTCACCATTTAAGGCCGACACTTCAATGACCTTCACTCCCGGATTGACTTGCTCCAAGAAACCCCGGAATTTTTGCATATCGAAGTTTAGATAAGGCGCGAGATCCATTTTATTGACAACGACCACCTCAACCGAGCGGAACATCACCGGATACTTTAGGGGCTTATCCTCGCCCTCGGTAATCGAAAAAACCATCGCCTTAGCGGTTTCGCCAACATCGAACTCTGCCGGGCACACCAGGTTGCCAACATTTTCAATAATCACCAAATCAAGAGCGGTCAAATCCAATGCTGACAAGGCTTTATGCACCATCGGGGCATCCAGGTGACATTCACCTCCAAAACCGTGACCGGTGTTAAGTAAAGAAATTTGCGCCCCGTATCCTGCCAGACGTTCAGAATCCATAGGGGTTTCAATATCACCCTCGATAACTCCTACCCTGATTTGTCCTTGCAGCTTAGACAAAGTTTGCTCTAACAGGGTGGTTTTCCCCGAACCAGGCGAACTCATCAGGTTCACCACTTTTACGTTATTTTCCCGGAATGACTGGCGATTATGATCTGCCAAATGATCATTTTCCGCGTAGATATCTTCCAAAATCTCTATACGTTCCCGACCTGTTTCATAGCCGGAATGATCCCCGATTAGTTCCGGATCGACCACATATTCCCCATGGTCATGGTGATGAGAATGCTCCCCATGATCATGCGCATGAACTGTACCATCATCATGGCGATGAAAACGTCCCATTATTGTTTCCTTTCTGGCGAAACCTCAATAGACACCACTCTAAACTCTTCCCCGCTAATTATCTGCAGATCCCGCGAGGAGCATTCTTGGCAGCGAAAATCCAACACTTCCCGCAATTCGGTGCTAGCTTTACATTCACGGCAAGACACCACCGCCGGTATTTCGGTGATATTAAGCCGGGCCGGCCCGCGCAAAGTAGTCTTACGAACCGCTCCCCAGGCGAAATAGAGAGCTTCGGGAACTACCTGACGCAGATGCCCTACCTCTAATTCGACCTCTAGCACCTCACGTCCAGCTGCATTTCGCGACACTATCCGCGCAAGTTGGCGTGACAGTGCAACTTCATGCATAACGACCCCCTAGGTTTTCTTATTGGCGAGGACGCGCCTAGGCTCGCCCGACATCTAACTTTGAGCTTACCGCTAGGCTTAGGACGATAGATATTTTAGATGGGGGAGGCAAATATGCGACGCGCCTATCGACTACGCGGAGTAGTACAGGGAGTAGGGTTTCGTCCTCACGTAGCGAGAGTTGCTAGCGATTTTCCCATCACCGGTTTTGTGGGAAATGATGACGAATCGGTGTTTATAGAGGTACAAGGCAGTCCCCAAGACATTGAAGATTTCATCTCCAAGCTGCTCGCTACCCTCCCCCCATTGGCTCAGGTTCTAAAATGCGCCGCCCAAGAAATGCCCGACATCGAAGGTGAACACAGTTTTCAAATAGTTAAATCGCGTCGCCGCCCCGGTGTACGTACCCTGATTCCTCCCGATACTGCCACCTGTCTCGATTGCCAAACCGATATGGCAAATCCCAATAATCGGCGCTACCACTACCCCTTTACTACCTGCACAAATTGCGGCCCGCGCGCCACTATTATGATGAACTTACCCTATGATCGGGACACCACCACTATGGTTAAATTCCCGATGTGCCGGGCTTGTCACGCCGAATACACAGACCCGACAAACCGCCGCTACCATGCGCAACCTATAAGCTGCTTTGACTGCGGGCCAGTGTTGTGGGTGAGCGAAGCAAAAAAACCAGATTTGCGTCCTCCAGTCGGAAAGCGTGCCCCGCTGATTGATGCGGCTTTATCTCAGGCTCGTCAGCGGTTAAGTGCCGGGGAAATCTTGGCAGTTAAAGGTATCGGCGGCTTCCATCTGATGTGTGATGCCCGCAATGAAGAGACGGTAGCCCGGCTGCGTAAACGAAAAAATCGTGGAGATAAACCTTTCGCAGTCATGGTGGGCGATATTGAAGTGGCACGCAATCTTGCTCAACTTAATCAAGCCCAAGTTGAAGCACTGACCAGCCCATCTCGACCGATTGTGATTGCCCCGGTAAGTTCTGACTACCACCTGGCAGCCAGCATTGCTCCCGGTCTTAACGATATTGGGGTGATGCTGCCGTATGCTCCCCTACATTTGGAACTTTTAACCGCTGAATGCGCTGAGATGGCATTGGTTGCGACCTCAGGGAATCTGGCAGGAGAACCCTTGTGTTTTACCAACGAGGACGCCGCCTCGCGTTTAGCAAAAATTGCGGATGCTTTTGTATTCCATGACCGTGATATTCACCTGCCGATGGAAGACTCGGTTTTCTTGGGGAACTCGAAGACTACTATCCCCTCGCGGCGGTCCCGAGGATATGCACCACTACCAGTACCGCTACCTAGAAAAGCTGAAGTTCCGACTTTAGCGGTGGGAGGAGAATTAAAAAACACGTTTTGCCTGGCCAGCAAAGATTTGGCACATATTTCGGGACATATCGGGGATATGGGTACGCTTGCCAGTCAAGAAGCCTTCGATAGGGCGGTCACTCAAATGCTAAATTTCCAGCATGCTCGACCTGAACGAATCGTTTGCGACCTACATCCCGCCTACTTGACCACCGCTTGGGCATCAAGGTTTTCCGCCGCTAAAAATATCGAATTAGTGCAGGTACAACATCACGTAGCCCACGCTTATTCCCTGTTGGCGGAGCGAGATTGCCAATCCCGAGCCCTGGTAGTAGCAGTGGACGGTACTGGTTATGGCGCTGACGGCACTATCTGGGGAGGAGAAATCCTGGAGATTGCGGGAGAGACCTGGCAACGCCGCGCTCACCTGCCCTCATTTAGCTTGGTAGGAGGCGACCGGGCAGTGCGTTATCCCTGGCGAGTTGCTTTAGGGATTGCTCACGACTGGAATCTGGATTGGATAGCAGAAGTAATCAGTGAAGAAATTGGCGATAGGCAGGGTAATACCGGCGAACTTGAGCTGGTTAAAAGTCAGTTAAACAGCGGTTTTGGAGTAGTATCCACCACCAGTTGTGGCAGATTATTTGATGCCGCAGCCGCTATCCTTGGAATCTGCACATCCGTTAGCTATGAGGCGCAAGCCGCCATGCAGCTAGAGTCCGCTGCCACTAACTGGGCGCATACTAACCCGCTTCCCCGTCCTAAAACGTTCAAATCTTTTCGAGACCTGTTTGAAATTTTAGGTGAGGGCGAACGAGAAATCGGGGAACGCGCCTGGTTTTTTCATGTGGGCTTGGCAGGATTACTGGCTAATAAAACCCAGGAACTAGCTGAAGAAAGCCAGATATCTACGGTGGGACTAACTGGCGGGGTGGCTTTGAACCGCCTGTTTAGCACCCAGTTTACCCACCTGCTCCGCAAGGAAGGCTTCAAGGTATTAACCCACCGCACCGTGCCCCCAAATGATGGGGGGCTGAGCCTAGGACAGGCGTGGGCAACGGTTTTAGGGGCAAGCGAGGGCTAATATCACTAGGTACCATCCGGCCTTTAACGTACTCGCCTAGATTATTAGCAGATTCGCGGCAGCGGATCGCCCACCAACATATCAATCATCCGAGTCCCCCCGAAAGCCGTCACCATCACCACCGATGACTCCGGTTTGGAAACTACCCGTCCGATATTAGCGGCTTCTTCTCCGCCCGGAAGCGCCCGCAGCGTCTCCAGCGCGGTATCTACCTGATCAGCGGGAACTACCGCACAGAACATGCCTTCGTTCGCCACATAGATAGGGTCGATACCCAACATATCGCAGGCACCGCGGGTCATATCGTGTACCGGAATAGATTCGTCCTCGATAGCTATCCCCAAGCCGGCAGCTACCGCCAGCTCATTGAGCACTGTGCCTAGTCCGCCACGCGTAGCGTCCCGCATCCAGCGGGTCTGCGGTACTGCCCCCAATAAGCCTTCAACCAGGCAATTAACCGCGCGAGTATCGGATTTAATCGGGGCTTCAATCGCCAGGTCCCCGCGTGCCATCATCACCGACATCCCGTGATCGGCAATCGCTCCCGAAACGATAATCCGGTCACCGCGCTGCACCTGGTCTGCTCCTAGTTGGCGCGAAGGCGGTACAATCCCGATTCCGGCAGTGTTAATAAATAATTTGTCGCCGCTACCTTTGGGAACCACTTTGGTATCGCCGGTAACGATTCTTACCCCAGCCTTCTCGGCGGCATCTCGCATCGCCTGTACTTCCCGGCGCAAATCCGCAATCGGCAATCCCTCTTCCAAAATGAAACCGGCACTAATTACTTTGGGGATGGCACCAGATACCGCCAGGTCGTTGACGGTACCATTAACCGCGAGCTCTCCAATAGAGCCGCCGGGGAAGACAATCGGATTAACCACATAAGAATCAGTGGACATTGCCAACTTATACCCGGAAAAATCTGCTAGCGCGTCCTCGTCCTCGGCAAAAACGCCGAGAATTTCCGTTAAAGGAAGCACCCCTGCATCGGTCAGTTCCTCTAAAACCCGGTTACCATAGCCGGACACAAAAACCTGTTCCACCAGGGCAGCCGACGCTTTCCCGCCCGCCCCATGCGATAGCGTCACGTATTCATCTTTGAGTTTCATGCCGCGACTGCGTACCCGGGCAATATTGGAGTTTACTTTTGCTTCATCTTGATTAAGCCGGTTTTTCGGATCCATATATCGATAATTGCACAACGAGGTGTCATTTTCATCTTTTGATAGCTCAACTAAATGACAGTAATCTGGAAAAGAAGCTTGCTGAAGGAGATTCATATGTGTTTGGGAGTACCAGCCGAAATCGTAGCATTCGACGAAACCGAGAGTGGCCGCGCCAAAGTTTCACTATCGGGAGTCGAACGCATGATTTCCACCGATTTACTGGCAGACGAAGGTTTAAAAGTTGGAGACTGGGTGCTGGTACACGTGGGATTTGCAATGTCTCAGATTGATGCCGATGAGGCGGCCACCACATTGGAGCAGATAAAAAAGTTAGGACAGTTCGAGGACGAACTAGAACAGTTCAAGACCACCTCCGCCGATTAGCCCCTAATTAAGCCTGCACGTGGAAAAAGAAGAGTGAACCAATGAAATATGTAGACGAATTCCGTGACCCCGAGTTTGCGCGCAAACTGGTAAAACGTATCAATGCGGAGGCTTGTCATTTTGAGCGCCCATTAGCATTTATGGAGATTTGTGGCGGACACACCCACACTATTTACCGGCACGGCCTTGAGCATTTATTGCCCGAAAACGTACAGTTCATTCACGGCCCGGGCTGCCCGGTGTGCGTAATCCCCATGGGAAGGGTCGATGACGCCCTCTGGCTGGCTAACCAACCGGACGTCATATTGACGACTTTCGGGGACATGATGCGGGTACCGGGCTCGCAAGAATCCCTGCTCCAGGCGAGGGCGCGCGGGCGCGATATCCGTTTCGTTTACTCTCCCCTAGATGCTTTAAAGATTGCGAAAGAAAACCCGGATAAAAAGGTTATTTTCTTTGCCATCGGGTTTGAAACTACCGCGCCCTCGACTGCCGTTACCCTGCTAGCAGCCAAGAAACAGCAGGTAAAGAACTTTTCCGTGTTCTCTAACCACGTTAAAATTGAGCCACCGCTGAGGGCAATCGTAGGCGCAGATGAAACCCGGATTGATGGTTTTATCGGCCCCGGTCACGTAGCCACCGTCGTGGGCTCGGACGCCTTCAAATTCTTGCCCACAGAATACAACAAACCGGTGGTAGTAACCGGTTTTGAGCCGCTCGATATTCTACAGTCGGTAGCCATGCTAATCGACCAATACCTATCGGGAGCAGTCGAACGCGGTGAATCGCGAGTAGAAAACCAGTATTCGCGAGTAGTACGTCCCGAAGGTAACTTGGCTGCCCTAAAACTTCTTGACCGGGTATTTTCCACCCGCGACACTTTCGAGTGGCGCGGTCTCGGCTGGATGCCCTATTCCGGGATGGGGATTTCTGAGGAATTCGCCGCCTGGGACGCGGAGCGACTGTACAACGTGCCGGGGGTGCGGGTTCCCGATCCCCCCGCTTGCGAATGCGGATCGGTGCTCACTGGGCGGATTAAACCTTGGGAATGTAAAGTGTTCGGCACTGCCTGTTCGCCCGAAAAACCCATCGGTACCTGTATGGTTTCCCCCGAGGGAGCCTGCGCCGCGTTCTATAACTTTGGGCGCATTGACCGGGAAACCGCCCACGCCATCGTGATTGAGGATTAGCCAAGCCTGCTTTCTGGTCTGTTCTCGGGTCTGGCTCGGTAAAAGCGCTCCGGGGACCCCGATTTTCTCGCTTCAGCGAGAATAGGAAGTTATACCAGGAGGCTAAAAAGCGTGTTTCCGACTAAAAAAGATAGTGACAGCATACCTGTCCCTCTCGCATCTTTTACCGGCCGCGACCCTTTTGCTCGCAAACTCTTCCTTGCACAATTTGTCTTCTACCTCCCCAAAGCAAAAAACACGCCTATGCCTCCGACGTTACAAATGAGCCAAACGTGCGGGTAATAGTTATTCCGCCTACCAATAAACAATTCTGATAATTAACCGCGTATCCGAAAGCCAATAATATGATGTCAAGTGGGTGAAGCCTGCTCGGATAAAACTATCCCCCGCATGCAAGGCTCGCAGCTACTTACCACTGTCTGTTCCTCGAAAACTCCAATTTCCCGGCCTGTCGCGATTCAAGATCCTTAAACGAGGGGGCGAGGTTTTATCCGAGTGGGCGCGGTGGGCATAAGAATTCGGAAAACGTCGCCACGTTTTTCGAATTCTTGGGCGGGAGGAAAAACCTCGCCCCCGCGCACGATTTTGGGCAGGAGGAAAAAAGTTTTCCGCGCTCAGCCACTAGGCTGTTTCTTCGTTGCGAGAAAAGCAATACAACTAATTCATTCTGCATGTTGGCGGGGTTTTGTCTGTGGAGGGTGAAAACGTTACTTAGGTGGTTCTACTTGCCTGCACATATGCCTGAAAAATGTCGATGCGGGGCAAGATTTTCCTCGCGCCCCGAAATCCGTAAAAATACTCTGGCATCTTCACGGGTTTAACACCCGAAGCCTTCCCCTCGACATAAAACCGCTCCCCGTTCTCCCTAAGTAGTCTGTCCCTCTCATATCTTTTACCGGTCGCACCCAATTTCGAGACATTATCGCCCTCCCGATACAGTTTCACCCTCCCGAGATGGGAAATGTGGTCGCTTTGGGGGTGGTTTGGCGATATTGGGAGGGTGTTTTTGTCTGTGGAGGGTGAAAACGTTGCTTATATAGTTCTTGCTGCCTGCACATATGCCTGGAAATTGTCGGTGCGGGGCGAGGTTTTTCCTCTCGCCCCCGCGTTAGACACACCGTTCTACCGCCACAAGAAAAGCAATACAACTGATGTACTGCGACTTCCTGAAACGGTTTCAAGGAGCGCGGAAAAGTTTTTATCCGAGCAGGCTAGACACGCTTACCATCACATTTTTAGCTTTCGGATACCCGGTTATAAATCAGAATTATTTTTCGGGCTTTATGTCCAAAATTTGTATTTGCCGCGGGCAAATACGGATTTTGGGCAGGAGGAAAAAAGTTTTCCGCGCTCTTACCTGCATTAACCTAGTCAAACCGGAATTCTAGGCAGTTTATTGCTCTTCGTTGATTCCGAGTAGAGTTAGGGCTTGTTTGACGTTGGCGGATGTGCCGGCTTCGCCGTCTAACCAATGGATTCGCGGGTCTTTGCGGAACCATTTACGCTGTTTGCGTGCTAATTGCCGAGTTTGCAGCGCTATTTGCTCTGCAGCCTCGTCGCGAGTGATTTTTCCGGCTAGCAAATCCATAACCGCCTGGTAGCCGGTGGCGCGGCAAGCAGTGGGAGTATCTGCCAGCCCCTGTTTTTCTAGCTCCGCGACTTCCGCGATAAATCCTTGCGCCAGCATTTGGGTGGTGCGTTGGGCTATGCGCTCATCAAGTACGGGAAGTGGCCAGGAGATTCCCAATTGCAAAGCAGGTTGGAAGTATTCCCGCCGTGGCATAGTGGCAGAGAATTTCCTGCCGGTTAGCTCATAGACCTCCAGGGCGCGAATGACCCGGCGTTCATTAGCCGGCACGATTCTGGCTGCGGACTGCGGATCAACTTCTGCGAGGCGTTGATGCATTTTCTCTATCCCCAGTTGCGCGGTCTGCGCTTCCAGCTGAGCTCTAATAGCGCTATCAGTTCCGGGAAACTCAATTTTGTCAAGGACAGCGCGTACATATAGTCCGCTCCCCCCTACCAGTATCGGTAGCGCTTTGCGTGCGCGAATTCGCTCAATAATTTGGCGACAACTGCGCTGATAGTCTGCTACTGACGCTTTTTCGTCTAGCTGTAAAACATCTAACAAGTGATGTGGGATTCCCCGGCGTTCATCTACCGGAATCTTCGCGGTTCCGATATCCATACCGCGATATAGCTGGAAGGCATCAGCCGAAATAATCTCGCAAGTGATTCCTTTCTCCCCCAACGCCGCAGCTAATTGCAGGGAAAAACCAGATTTACCGCTGGCAGTTAGCCCGACTACCGCTAGGAGAGGAAGCTTGGAGGAATCCATTAGGCTACCTATCCGCGAGGACGAATGGTGGGAAGTCCCAGTGAAACCTGCTGGGAGTATTCTTCCTGTTTACTCTGACGCGCCTGCCAAGCATCCCCGGCTCTGGTGGGGCGCACCGAGAATAATCCTCCCTCCAAGGCAGAATCTGCAAGTAAGTTATGGGGAGCGCCATGAGTGACAGTAGCCGTCACCATATCTCCTGGTCGCGGCATTTTTTGTCCGGAAGGTAATGCTACGTGGACTAGGCGTCCATCTCGGGCGCGACCAGATACCCGGTGAGTTTCTTGATCTTTTCGCCCCTCGCCCTCGGAAACTAATACCTCAACTTGGCTGCCTACAAGTTTCTGGTTTTCTTCCAAACAAATCTGGTCTTGCAGCGCAATCAACCGGTTGTAACGTTCCAGTTTCACCTGGTGAGGTACTTGATCTTCTCGGTCAGCCGCCGGAGTGCCAGGACGCGGCGAATACAGGAAGGTAAAAGCAGAGGCAAAACGAGCCTGCGCTACTACCTCTAGAGTCTGCTGGAAATCTTCCTCGGTTTCTCCGGGGAAGCCTACGATAATATCGGTGGAAATCGCGGCCTCGGGCATAGCGTCCCGAACTTTATCCAGTATCCCCAGGAAACGTTTTTGCCGGTAGGAGCGGCGCATCGCGCGCAAAATAGTATCAGAGCCCGATTGGAGTGGCATATGCAAGGTGGGCATTACGTTTTCAGTTTCCGCCATTGCCCAAATCACGTCGTCACTAAAAGCTGCCGGATGAGGGGAGGTGAAGCGTACCCGCTCTAAATCCTCGATATTTCCGCAGGCACGCAGCAGCTTGGCGAACGCTCCGCGATCCCCAAATCCCGCGCCATAAGAATTGACGTTCTGCCCGAGCAAAGTCACTTCAATCGCGCCTTGAGAAACCACGGCTTCTACTTCCGCGAGCACCTCCCCAGGTCGGCGATCACGTTCCCGTCCCCGCAGGGAGGGCACAATACAAAACGTACAGGTATTATTGCAGCCGACCGCGATTGACACCCAAGCGGAATAGGAGGATTCTCGCCTGGTGGGCAAAGTGGACGGGAAAACTTGCAGCGACTCTGCGATTTCTACTTCAGCGCGGTGATTGTGCCGTGCCCGCCTAAGTAATGCGGGGAGCACATCTATATTGTGGGTGCCGAACACCGCGTCCACATAGGGGGCTTTTTCAATGATTTTTTCGCGCATCTGCTGCGCTAAGCAACCTCCCACTGCGATTTGCATTCCGGGGCGTTCCCGCTTCACGCTGGCCAGTTGCCCCAGGTTCCCGAAGAGGCGGTTAGCTGCAGCTTCCCGCACCGAGCAGGTGTTGATTACTACCACATCAGCGCCGCCGTCCCCGGCATTGGTGGCGCGCGCGGCTGCTTTGGGCACCAATTCCACCGGTATCAAGCCGTCAGCTTCTAGCAGCCCTGCCATCCGTTCGGAGTCATGCTCATTCATCTGGCAGCCCAGGGTACGCACATGATAGGTGCGAGGCATTTTATCGTTGCTTGTCATCGCGCTTAAGTATAATAGTCAGTTGCGTCTTAGGAGAAAACTATTGTGAAATAATGCAAGATTCTAATAGGCGGCGTTTCCGTTAGGAGTTCCAGCAGAGCCGCTAGGGTGAAGATAGAGATAATAGCTTTAAGGAGATTATGATGCCGAAGTTGCGTCCTTTCCGTGCGCTGCGTCCCACTAGTGAGGCTGCTCCGCGAGTAGTGGCACTGCCCTATGACGTTATGAACCGTGAGGAAGCTAGCGCGCAGGGCAAAGACCCGAACTCTTATCTACATATCACGCGCGCGGAAATTGATTTGCCCCTCAGTGTGGATCAACACGCTGACCAAGTGCATGAGCAGGCAGCCGCTAATCTGACAGGTTTTATTGACCGGGGCGTGCTGGTTCGCGAAGACCGCCCTTGCCTATATCTTTACCGGGAGACTTGGCGAGGAAGAGCCCAGGTAGGAATCGTAGGATGTGCCCAGGTTGGCGATTATCAAGACGGCACTATTAAACGGCACGAGAAGACTTTAGCGATTAAGGAAGCCGACCGGATTAAACATTTTGACCGGGTGAATGCCCATACTGAACCGGTATTTCTCACCTATCGCGCCCGTGAAGAAATAGACGCCCTCACCGCGCGGGTAACTCAAGACCAGCCACTGCTCAAAGGAGAAACTTTGGAGGGCACTGTCCATGAGCTATGGCCGCTCTCGCCGGAAGACACTTCTTTAGCTAGCGGCATCTTTGAATCATTGGACTATTTTTATATTGCCGATGGACATCACCGCTCGGCTTCCGCGGCCAAAGTGGGACTTTCTCGCCCCCGGCGCGCAGATGCCCCCTGGAATGAATTCCTAGCGGTCGCGGTTCCCGACCACGACCTGCGATGTCTGCCCTATAACCGGCTGGTGCTTGATTGGGGAGATACCACCCCCGAACAGTTTTTGAAAGACTTATCGCAGGTAGTAGCGCTAAGTGAACTAGGCGAGTTTGCTGCCCCGGAAAATGCTGGTGCTTTCAGTATGTATCTCGGCGGCAAATGGTATGCCTGCCGCTTCCGTCCCCAGGTTTTAGCCGGTAAAGAGCTGCCTGATTCTTTAGATGTGTCTTTGCTGCAGGAACAGGTACTTGCTCCCCTGCTGGGAATTACCAATCCGCGCACCAGTGAACGTATCGAGTTCGTAGGCGGGATTCGTGGGGACAGCGAGCTTAAAGCAGCGGTAGATAAGGGTGCTGCCTGCGCGTTCTACATGTACCCTACCCAGATTAACCAAGTAATGGAGGTGGCTGACGCGGGGAAAATCATGCCCCCTAAATCCACTTGGTTTGAACCGAAACTGGGCAGCGGTCTGTTTGCCCATCCCCTCTGGGATTAGGGATAGACTGTATTTTCTACGTTCTCAGACCCGAACTGCGAACCGGTTTAGGATTTACCGGGGTTTAACGCCCCTATTTTTACGAGGACGCAGGCAAACTTAAGCCGAGCAAGGTTGGTCTTTCGCACCCCCAAAACGCCGATTGCGTCCTCCAAATGCGGCTAGTTCCCGCCAGAGATGTTCGCGTTTAAACTCTGGCCACATCTCGGGAACGAAACTAAGCTCCGCATAGGCACATTGCCACAGTAAAAAGTTAGAAAGGCGTTGTTCCCCGGAGGTGCGAATCAGCAAATCCACATCCGGCATTCCCCCTAAGTACATTTCTCGTGCCAAGGTGTCCTCGCGGATATGGTTTTCGCTGATTTCCCCAGACGCCACCCGCCGGGCAACCGCGCGAGCCGCATCAACCAGTTCCGCGCGCCCTCCATAGTTAATACACATATTGAACACCATGCCGGTGTTATTTTGGGTCAGTTCGGCGGCCGCTTCTAGCTCCTTGATAACCGATTTCCATAGCCGACCGCGCCGCCCCGACCAAACTATGCGCACGTTCCAGTCGTTTAGTTCATGGGAGCGGCGGCGAATCACATCCCGCGAATACCCCATCAGGAAACGCACTTCCGCCGGGGAACGTTTCCAGTTTTCAGTGGAAAAAGCATAGACACTCACCAATTTTACCCCGGCCTCTACTGCCCCGGCCAGGGTGTCCATGAGCGACAATTCCCCGGCCTGGTGCCCTGCCGTGCGCGGCAATCCCTGCTGGTTAGCCCAGCGGCCGTTGCCGTCCATGATTAGCGCCACGTGGGAGGGAACTGACGATAATGGGGGCATAGGGCTACCTTGCCCGGGGGGAACGGTGGCTACGAAGTCTTTATCGCTCATATTCTTATTATGCCTTGCGTGCCATAACGGACAGGGATTTTAGCTTTCGCTCTAACACCCATTCGGTATAGGCGGTGACCACTTCTTCTGCTATCCCCTGAGTTAGCGGATCCGCCTGGTATACCTGCGGCCACTGTCCCGCCAGCAGTACGGCGAGCAGGTCGGTTACTGGTTTAGAGATGCGGGTGCCTCCGCTTAACTGACAGTTTTCGCAAACTACCCCACCGGCAGGTGCGGAAAAAACTTTAAAGGGGCCATCAGCCCCACAGAGCGCGCATTGGTCTAAAGCCGGCGCCCATCCGGCAATGGTTAGGGTACGCAATAGGTAGGAGGATAGCACCATGCCGGGGCGGTGCGCCCGGTTTGCTAAAGCGGGTATTGCGCCAGCTAGCAGCCGGTATTGACTGCGCGAAGCCTCGCCCTCGGAAAGCTTCTCGGCGGTTTCTAGCATTACTTGCCCCGAGAGGTACCGTTCATAGTCGCAGGCGATTGCCGGGGCATTGAGGCTGAGCGAAGTAGCCTGAGTAACCGTGTCCAGATTACGCCCGGAGTGTAGCTGCAGTTTTACCCGGTTGAAGGGGCTCAGGCGCGCCCCAAATTTTGAGGAGGTGCGGCGCAGTCCTTTGGCTACCGCTCGTACCTGCCCATGCTCGAGGGTGAGCAAGGTCAAGATTATGTCTGCTTCCCCTAGTTTGGTGGTTCTCAGGACTATCGCCTGGTCGGTATAGGTTCGCAGCACCCGCTCATTATCTCATATCTAGTTGCTAGGTCAGCTCATATAGTTCACAGGGGCTTGGGGTGACTACTAGCGCTCTCCTCCGCAAATGCGAATATCCGCAGCCACCCAAATCCTGCAAAACGATTGCTAGAACCCCTGCAAAACGATTGCTAGAGCATTATAAATGCACTTCAGCAAGTTTTAAACGCCCAAAGCTTGAATTGGAAATGTAAAGGTAGGAACGTCATTTTCCAGCTTCGTGAGCTTAGCTATCGGTCCAGCCAGAGTAACTACTGCCAGGAACGAAGGTTTCTTCATCACCTCTAAATCGAGCGTATTCACGATTTCTTGCAGTTTTTGCCCTGCTTGAGAGATTTTGGCGGTTCCTAGTTTGACTTCGATACCTGCCCAGCGCCCATCAGGAAGAGTAACAATTCCATCGATTTCCCGACCGGAGCTATCGCGGTAGTGATAGAGCCTACCTCCTAAAAAGCTAATCAGGGTATGTAGATCATGGAGAACGGCGCTTTCTAATATCAAGCCGAGAGTTTTCGGGTCATAGGCTAGCTGAGTAGGCGTAGTTCCCAGAAGATTAACCGCCATAGCTGGATCAGCTAGATGATATTTACTGGCCGTACGCAGCCTTGCTCTCGTACGTAGCTGCGGCAACCAGGCAGGAATCTCTTGAACTACAAAAATCCTCCCTAGTAGTTCCAGATAGTTAGAAATGGTTCTATTTTGGATTTCTGCTGCTAGTCGCATGATGTCGCGGCGAATCGTGTCTATCGTTAACTCACTAATCACGCTGCGCGCTACCGACTGTAGGACTGCCTTGATCACTTGCGGAGAATGCCGAATCTCGGCGAGGCGAGACAAATCTAGGCGGGTTACCTCATCAATATATGCACTGATACGGCGGGAAGAAAGCGAAAAGTCATCATAGAGCATATCGGGGAATCCCGGGCGGCATAGCAGATTGATTGCCGAGGTGGGGTCATCTTGACCAGGGAAAAGGTCAGGGAATTCCCCCGCAAATAAGTTGCGTAGGGATATAGATGGCATTGAGCTACCCTTGCCCAGAACTTGGTCTTTTTCACAGGTAGTCATGGTTTGCTGGGTAAGACGCAAGAAGCGTCCCGCCCCAGTATGTCTGGTAATGTCATCAGCTGGGAGGGCGGATCCGGTCAAAATGAAACGTCCGCGCTCCGCCCTGCCGTCTACCTCGCGGCGAACTAGATTCCAGCTTTCGGGGATAACCTGCCATTCATCTAACAGTCGGGGGGTATCACCACGAAGAAGTAATTCAGGTTGAAAATCAAAGATTTCTTTTGCGTGGGGAGTATCTAAAAAGATATAAGAGTTAGCCGCATTTAGGGCGCTCATAGTTTTTCCGCACCCACGAGGACCCTCGATTATAACGGCGCCTACCCCGTGCAGGATTTCTTGCAAGGCGCTATCAATCATTCGGGGTAGATAGGGTCTACCCACTATTGCTTCGGTATCCACATGCTTATTATAGCAGTTCAAAAGCTCTAGCGCACTTTTTGCAGACGCCCTAGCGCACTTTTTGCAGACGTTCTAGCGCAGGTTTTGCAGACATCCTAGCGTTCCGCGCGGTTGAGGGCGCTAATAACCGCCTTATACGTAGCGCGAGTAATCGAAGGATCGATACCTACTCCCTCACCTCGAATACGTAGCTACTAGCAGTGAAACTCTGATTGGCAACTGATAGCATGATTTTGTGTTCGTTGATACCCCAGGTAGCTTAACTCCGGAAACGATGCAGTTGCGCGCCCTATTAGCCGCAAATATCAACGAGTTTCGGTCTTTACTGGAAAAATACGGAGCCTCTAATCCGCTGCTTTTTGGCTCGGTAGCCCGTGGCGATGCCAACGCTAAAAGCGACATCGACATCTTGATCGAGATGAGCCCCGAGGACGGAAACCTGTTGATGCGGGCGAGCGGGCTATTGGCGGAAACCCGGGAGCTTTTAGGGAAAAATATAGATATTTTCCCTGTTCAACTAGTAAAATCAGAGGTTAATCAGCAAGCACTCGATGAGGCAGTACCGCTATGATTCGAGACAATAAATCACGCTGCCAAGACATTTTACGAGCAATTAACAAATGTGAATGCTATCTGAAACAACTAACCCCTGATAGCTCTGCCGAGTTTACTGAGATGGTAGAGGATGCTATAGAACGGAACCTACAAATAATAGGGGAAGCCACCAGCCGTTTGTCTTGTAAGGTCACCGACTCAAATCCAGATATTCCCTGGACGCAAATCAGAGGATTTCGCAATATTCTAGTTCACGAATATTTCGGAGTTGATATCCAGATAATCAGGGACGTAGTTGAAAACCACCTGCCGGCTTTAAAGAACGCTTTAGGGGATTACCTTTAACGGAGACAACTTTAGAAAGAATTGGTTCTACATATTATCCGCCCATGCTAAGACGGAGTAGCAGTAATCCCCCTACCGCTCCTAGGTTACTCCCAGGGTGCTAGCGCACTGTTTGCAGACACCCTAACGCACCATTTGCAGATGTTCTAACGCAGGTTTTGCAGACGCCCTAACGTTCCGCGCGGTTGAGGGCGCTGATGACTGCCTTGTAGGTAGCACGGGTAATCGAGGGATCGATACCTACCCCCCAAAGCACCTGACCGGCAATCTCGGCCTCCACATAGGCCGCTGCCCGCGAACTCTCACCGGTTTCCATCGCGTGCTCTACATAATCGAGCACCTTGATATCCAAACCCAGCTCTTGGAAAGCACTAATAAACGCCTCAATAGGACCGGGCGCAACCGCCTCTAAAGTGCGCAAAGTACCATTATCGCTAACCCGCGCCCGCAAGGACACTTCCCCAGTTTCATGATTGTTATCTGCGCGAGAATCACGCAGCTTAAAACGCCCCCAAGGCTCCAGGCGATATTCCTCTCCGGGCAAATACTCGTCAGCGAAAATCTTCCACAAATGCTGTGAATCGACCTCGCCCCCGAACTTTTCCGTATAGTCCTGGACATGGCGATAGAACTCTATCTGCAAGCGGCGCGGCAAATCCAAAGAGTAGTCACGTTTCATCAGGAACGCGATACCGCCCTTGCCAGACTGGGAGTTCACCCGCACCACAGCCTGGTAGTCGCGTCCTACATCACCGGGATCAATCGCCAGGTACGGAACCGCCCAAATTACCTGGTTCTGATTACCGCCACCAGCCGCAACTTCCCGGGCACGCTTATCAAAGCCCTTCTTAATGGCATCCTGGTGAGAGCCAGAGAAGGAAGTGTAAACCAGATCGCCAGTATAGGGCTGGCGGGGATTAGTTTCCATCCGGGTGCAATACTCTACGGTTTCACGCACCCGATCCAGGTTGGACAAATCCAACATGGGGTCGATTCCTTGGGAATAAAGATTCATTGCCAAGGTAATCAAATCTACGTTGCCAGTGCGCTCCCCCTGCCCCAATAGGCAGCCTTCTACCCGGTCAGCACCGGCTTTCATAGATAGTTCTGCCGCAGCAATCCCCGTTCCCCGGTCATTATGGTTATGTACCGACAAACAGACGTGTTCACGGCGACTCAGGTTCCGGCTCATCCATTCGATTTGATCCGCATAAGAGTCCGGGGTGTAACGCTCCACAGTTGCCGGCAGGTTCAAAATAATTTCGCGATCCTCATCAGGCTGCCAAATATCCATGACCGCTTCACAGATTTCCAGGGCAAACTCAGCTTCGGTATCCACGAAGATTTCTGGAGAATATTGCAGCCCGAAAACCGTGGAATCATCTAATTGCTTTTCAGCTTGCGCGATTACCTCACGCACCCCGCTTACTGCCAGTTCCACGGTAGCCGCCTTATCGTTATGGAATACTACTTCCCGAAAAGTCGGTGAGGTGGCGTTATAGATATGAACATTGGCGCGCGGCACTCCCACTAGGGACTCTATGGTACGTCCGATTAAATCTTCGCGCGCCTGGGTAAGCACGGAAACGCACACGTCCTCGGGAATCGCGTCCTCTTCCACCAGCGAGCGCACGAAATCAAAATCTACCTGTGAGGCCGCCGGAAACCCAATCTCAATTTCTTTCAACCCAATCTGCACTAACAAATCAAACAATTTGCGTTTACGCCTCGAATCCATCGGCTCAATCAACGCCTGATTACCGTCCCGCAAATCCGTAGATAGCCAACGGGGAGCCTGGGTAACATTTCTATCTGGCCAGGTGCGATCTGACAGTTTCAGGGAAGTATCCCAAAAGTGAGCATATTTTTGAAACGGCATTCCAGAAGGCTGCTGCCGAGGAGCTTTACCAGTAGTTCGCATGGGAAGATTTCTTTCTGCTCAGTTAGATGGCTGGCCGAAACGGCAAATAAACCCGCGACGAGCCTCGACCAGTATTACTGGACTTCGTCGCGGCAATCTAGTAGCAGAATGAATGTGCGCATGGCTCTACTTTAAGCAAATTGCCTATTCTACGGTAACCAACGTCCCGCATATTGAGCTGAGGGTTGCGGTTCCTTAGTTGATTCCCGAGGGATAAACGCGGCCTCTCCAGCTATCAGGCAATCTCCTGGTTTAGGGGTATAGGACGCACCAAAAATCTGCTTCATCAGCACCGTCACCCCCAGGTTAGCGAGTTTATCGACCGGCTGGTCAATCACGGTAATCGCCGGAGATATTACCGAAAACCAGGGAACATCATCGATGGCTACCAGTCCCAAATCTGCTCCCAACTGTATTCCCAAACTTTTCGCAATCATCAACACCCCTAGAGCTATCTGGTTAGAAGCGCAGATAATAATATCTGGACGGTATAGCGACAGAATACAGCGAGCGGCACTAGCTGCCGACACTGCCTCGTGCAGACAATACTCAATCTCTAAATGGCTAAACCCGCTGCTGGCTAATTTTTCTTGCAGTTTTTCAGCTCGTCTTTTACCCGCGATACAAAACTCTGGACCTGCCAGATAGGCAGGACGGCTATAACCTAAGGAGCACAAATGCTCAGCCATGTCTTGCATAGCATTGGCAGAATCAATCACTATCGAGGGTATCGCTGCTCCCGGTGCTTCACGGTCTAAAGCCACCATGGGTAAACCATCGGGAGCCTCGGGATGTATCCACCCGGGAGCTATCCGTGATGGGGGTACTACTAACAGTCCATCCACCCCTTGTTTTGCCAACGCCCTAATCCCGTTTTCATAGCTTTTTTCATCTTCATGGGCGTTAGACAGCAGCAGCGAAGTGGCATGGGAATGGACGGCTCGTTCCACACAGTGAGCCAGCATCGCATAAAACGGGTTCATTATATCCCCAACTACCAGCCCAATCGTTCCGCTACGACCAGTACGCATAGCTGCCGCTAAGCGATCTTTTTGATACCCTAGCTCTTCGGCTGCGGCTAGGACTTTACGTTGGGTCTGTACGCTCAGATGGGTACTGCCGTTGAGGGCGCGCGATACGGTAGCAATCGAAACCCCAGCGGCTTTTGCCACGTCACGGATGGTTGCCATTAGAAAACGCCTCCTCGCGCAAAAACTTAACGTTAAAAATCCTAGCAAGAAAACTCACCTTTGAGGAAACGTTTACAAGAAAGCTAAAAATGAAACATTGCCCCTAGTGCCGTAACCAAATGCGCCCTCAATCCTAAAACAGTGGAGCTAGCGAAAACTAAAAACCTAAACGCCCTAACATTTTCGTGTCAGATTGCCAGTTCTTCGCTACCCGGACATGCAGGTGGAGCTGCACTGGCCGGCCCAGTAACTTTTGAATCTGCCGTTTAGCTTTAATCCGAACTCGGCGAATATGGCTGCCGCCTTTACCTATCAAAATTCCTTTTTGGGAATCGCGTTCCACATACACATTCACGTGCACATCTAAGGGCTTAACTTCCTCTTGAGAAGTTCCGGCATTATCCTCCCCGTCATAGGAGGACGAGGGGCCACTCTCAGCCTCGCCAGCGCCCCTACCTTCCTTGCTAGTAGGCACCTGTTCTTTAGGGAGGCGGTGACTGCCGTATCCCAGTTGCGGCCCAGTATCCTCACCCTGATAAAGAATCTCCTCTACCTGCACCGCTATCGAGTGCGGTAGTTCTTCACGCACCCCCTCCAATGCGGCTTCCCGCACAAACTCGGCAATCGTTTTTTCTACCGATTCGTCACTAACCTGGTCACGGGGATAAAGAGGGGGTGAAGATGGCAGATATTTCGCAATCTGATCAGCAAGAACGTTTACTTCTCCGGTTAAAGCACTCAATGGAACAATATCGTTCCACTCCCCCAGCTCTTCAGCTGCCACTAGCGCTGCCACCATTCGCTCTTTAGAAACCAAATCGGCTTTGGTAACTGCTAAAACCACCGGGATATTCAGCTCTTTAAGTTCGGCAGCAATATAGCGATCACCCGGGCCAATCTTTTGATCGGCAGGTACACAAAACACCACCGCATCCACGTCTACTAAGGCTTCCCGCACCATATCGTTTAGCCGTTTACCCAGCAGCGTGCGGGGGCGGTGCAGACCGGGAGTATCGACCAACACAATCTGATAATCCTCACCTTGAACCACACCGCGCACATTATGTCGGGTAGTTTCGGGACGGGAGGAGGTAATCGCGACTTTCTGCCCAACCAAGGCATTAGTTAAAGTAGACTTTCCTACGTTAGGGCGTCCCACTATGGAAACGAAACCTGCACGGTGAGAAAGTGACCAGGAGGACTGCGATACGCTCATTGCTAATCCATTTCTGTTTCTAGACGTTTTACCAATAGGGTATCCATTTGGCGACGCCTACCGGAAACGCTTTTTACCCTTAGTTCCATTCCAGCTACTTTCGCTTTCGACCCTACCAGTGGTACTTTCCCCAAAGCCTTGGCCAGTAGCCCACCCACGGTGTCCACTTCATCATCATCTACTTCTAGATTCACCAACTCCGCTAAGTCATCTAACCCCAAACGTGCAGGCACTACCCAAGTATCTGCTGCAATTTGTTGAGGTTCTTCTTCGGCACGGTCATGCTCATCGGTTACTTCTCCTACCAGTTCTTCTAAAATATCTTCGATGGTTACCAGACCGACCGTGCCACCCCATTCATCAACCACTACCGCAATATGGGGTGCGTCTGCCTGCATTTGACGCATCAAATCATCGGCAAGCATCACTTCGGGGACAAAAAAAGCTGCTCGCATCATTTCTGGAACCGGATGATCCATCAGTTCGGGGCGGGAAAAACAGCGGGAAATCAAATCTTTTAGATAAAGCATTCCCCGGACATCATCGGCGTCATCTCCCAAAACCGGAATTCTAGAAAACCCGGATTGGATAAAAACCTCGAAAGCCTCTCTAGCTAAAGTTGTGGTTTCTACCGCCACCATATCGGTACGCGGAACGATAATTTCCCGAACCAGAGTAGTCCCCAGTTCCAGAGCCGAGCGCACAATCTGGCGATCTTCGTCCTCGAAAGCTAGATTCTCTTCCTGCCCCATTTCATCGACCATTTCCCGGAAATCTTCCGCGATTTCCGCGCGGGAAGCAGCTTCCTCAACTGGGGAAAGTGGCGCTATCCTTTGCACTATCCATCCTACCGGGCGGGACAGAACCGATATTATTCGCCCGAAACTCACCATTTTACTCAGCCATAAAGCGGTAGCTTCGGGGCGATACTGCCCCACACGCATTCCCGCAAAAGTAGCAAAAATAAGCAGCAACACCCCCAATACCAGCACTGTCATCAACAGGGAGGCCCACCAGGGAAACCCTAACCCCAACATTGCGATACTCATGCAGGTAGCCGCTAATATCTGCACAAACAAACGCCAGGATTGGCAAATAGCCAAGGTGTTTTCCTTTTGGTCTAGCAGGGAGCGCACTAGCGGAGCGCGACGATGTCCCTCTTCTACCAGGTCTTGAGCCCGCGCATGAGAAAGGGTTTGAAAAGCTCCCAATGCCGCTGCCCAAGCGGCATCTACTGCCACCAAAATAATAGCTAAAGCCAGTAGAGCCGCCGCTGGTATTTGAGATAACAAATCTAGCTCCGCTCTGCTAAGAAAGTCAGTAATAATTTGCGCTGCAAAGCAAACATTTCCTTTTCTTCTTCTTTTTCGGCGTGGTCATAGCCAAGTAGATGCAACATACCGTGCACTGTAAGCAGCAGCATTTCCTCGGTGGAAGAGTGTCCCGCATTGGCGGCTTGCGCCTGAGCAACCTCGGGGCAAATCACAATATCCCCTAAGATACCTGCCTCGGTGGGAGAATCTACGCTTCCGGGACGCAGTTCGTCTAGAGGAAAACTCATCACATCGGTCGGGCCTTCTAAATCTAACCACCGCTCATGCAAGGCGGCTATTACGTCTGGTTCCACGAAAATCAGCGACATTTCTGCCTCGGGTGACACATGCATAGTGCTAAGAACATAGTCAGCTAATTCTTGGAACTCAACTCCATCGATTTGATAGTCGGTTTCGTTTAAGACTTCCACACTCACCGCTGTTCCTCCCTTAGGTCTCGGCTGGCAAAAGCGCGCTCATAAGCATCAATAATCATCCCCACCAGCTTATCGCGCACCACGTCTTCGCTGGTCAAATAACAAAAATCTATATCTTTAATTCCGGTGAGGACGCTTTTAGCGTCTTTGAGTCCCGACAGTTTTCCCCTAGGCAGGTCAATTTGGGTAATATCCCCGGTCACTACCATAGTTGAGCCCTCCCCCAGCCGGGTGAGGAACATTTTCATTTGTTGCGGGGTGGTATTTTGGGCTTCATCTAGCACAATAAATGCATGGGAAATCGTGCGCCCGCGCATATAGGCGAGCGGAGCGACCTCAATGGTTCCGGATTCTAGCAGCTGGGCAAGTTCGGCAGGTTCCAGCATTTCTCGTAGAGCATCATAAAGAGGACGCAGATAGGGGTCAATTTTCTCGGTCAGATTTCCTGGAAGAAAACCGAGAGATTCACCAGCTTCCACTGCCGGACGGGTCAGAACGATTCTGGAAACCGCTCCGGATTCTAGGGCTTCTACCGCTTTAGCCATTGCCAGATAGGTTTTACCAGTGCCAGCAGGTCCTATTCCGAATACAATCCGATTATTAGAAATTGCGTCTAAATAGGTTTCTTGACCGGAAGTTTTTGCTCTTATCTGCTTGCGCTTGGTGTGCAATACCGGTAAGGCTTCCTGCGATGACATCAACTTCAAGGCTTGCGTAACTGCCGAAGCAGATAGCGGATTGCCGTGACTAGCCGCTGTAATAAGCTCGCTAAGTAAATCCGCCCCCATCCGCGCCTCGCCTGGATTACCCAGGAAGGTTACGATTCCTCCGCGAGTAGTTATCCGCACCCCTGGCAGGTTATCTTGCATTGCCCGCAGCACTTGGTCGCCCGGTCCGAACACTAAAACCGGATCGAGATCTTCGGGCAAAAGTACCTGGGCTTGGTTAGCAACCATTTAGAGCGATTCCTCCCGATTCCACAGCCCGCTAGTAAGTCCTAAAGCTGCTATTGCGGCAGGTCCAGCGCTAGAGGAACGTAAAACAGTTGGACCCAGCCTAGCTGTGATTGCACCGGCCGCTATAAATTGGGCGGTTTCCTCCGGGCTCACCCCGCCCTCCGGGCCTACTATCAGGTGTATCATTTTCGCCTCTCTTACCTGTTCCCAGGCTTTAGCCAGAGGCAGAGAAGCATCGGGGTCAAGGAGTATAAATCGCTGTTCCCTGCCACCAGCAGCGATTATTTCAGTCAAGCTAGCCGAATCAGTTAGTGGCTCTAAGTGCGGCCAATTTGCGCGGCGTGATTGTTTAGCAGCAGCTTTAAGCAACGCTTCCCATTTCTTTTCCCCCCGTTGAAGTTTCGCACCTTTCCACTGCACTATTGAACGTTTAGCTGCCCAGGGACGCACGATACTGACCCCCAGTTCGACTGCCGATTCTACTGCCTGCTCGTCACGTCCTCCTTTGGAAAGCGCCTGGATCAGCCCGAATTGGGTTTGTGGGAGGGGAAGGTGCAGCCTTTGCTGAACCTGAAAGTCAAAACAGTCTTTGCCACTAGCAGTAATTTTACAGCGCAGACGCAACCCTTTGCCATCAACTAGGTCGAGGATGTCCCCTACGTCCAGACGTTGCGAACCGATTGCATGTCGGGCTTCTGCCCCATTTAGAGAGCCAACCGCGCCTAGCTCAAGTTCGTTTAAGGGCGGGCAGGAACTATCGCCAAGAAAGACTGGAAGAATCATGGCTTACCTGCAAATCGTTCCCGCAGGCGAGAGAAAACACCGCTATCTGCAAGCGGTTCGGGCTCCACCCTATCTTCCCGGCGTAGTTGCGCTAGCTGTTCGATTAGGTCGCGTTGGGCGTTGTCAAGATTGGTCGGTACTTGCACCATAATGTTTACAATCAGGTCTCCGCGTCCTTGCCGTTGCAAACGTCCTACTCCCAGACCGGGTAAGCGAATTTGTTCTCCCGGTTGCGTACCAGCAGAAATAGTTATTTCCTGAGTCCCGTCAAAGGTTTCTAAATCGACTTTAGTACCCAAAATGGCGGCCGTCATCGGCACCCGCAGGGTGGTTTCCAGGTTATCTCCCTGCCGGGAAAATACCCGATGAGAACTCACTTGGATTTCTAAATATAAATCCCCACTAGGACCGCCTCCCGGCCCTACTGCGCCTTTGCCACGCAACTGCACTTTATGCCCAGTTTGCACTCCCGCCGGGATTTCTACCTGCATGGTGACTGTGGTTCGCACCCTACCCTCCCCGGAGCACTCGGGACAAGGGTCTGGGATAGTAGTACCGTGAGCGGCGCAGGCGCTACAGGGAACTGTAGATTGCATCTGTCCCAGGAAAGTGCGGGTAGAGCGGGTTACCGAGCCGCGACCATTACAAACCTGACAGGTACGCGGGGAAGTTCCCGGCGCGCAACAGCTTCCCTCACAGGTGGGACAGGTAACGGCGGTGCGCACTCTTATCTGCTTCTTTACCCCGAAAACGGTTTCTTCTAAGGAGATTTCTAGGCGCTGACGTAAATCTTCACCGCGTCTGCCCCTGGGGGTTGGCCCCGCGCTGGTTTCCCCTCCGAAAAAGCTCTCGAAAATATCGGAGAACATGGAAAAGTCACCCATACCGGAGCTGGCAAACCCGGAATCGCCTCCCATATCGTAGCGGCGGCGTTTTTCCGGATCAGAGAGGACTTCGTGCGCCATCGATACCTCTTTGAAAGCCTCTTCTGACTGTGGCCCGGCAACATCGGGATGCAATTTGCGGGCTTTGCGGCGATAGGCGCGCCGAATTTCTGCCTCTGTAGCGTCCCGGGATACCCCTAAAATCTCGTAGTAATCAGCCACCGATATTTATTCCTCTTTCCTAATCTACCTGGTCATCATCCGCGATAAATAGCGCGAAACCGCACGCACGATACTCATTGCCTGCGGATAGTCCATTCTTTGCGGGCCAACTATCCCCACATGGGCGACCCCGCTTTCTTTATCTCCGTAAGCCCCTGCCACAATAGAGGTTTCAGACAGGGAATGCTCTCCCGATTCTGAGCCAATGGTTACCGTTACTGGTGAATCTTGTTGATCGATTTCTGAGAATAGCCGCAGCAAAGTAACCTGTTCTTCCAAAGCATCTAGAATCGGACCGATAGAGCGAGAGAATTCGGGGCTAGAGCGCACCAAATTTCCCGCTCCCGCCATTACAATCCGTTCGGTTTGTTCCCCGGTGAGAGCCTCGCGAATAATCGGTAATATTTGGGAAATAAGCTCTAGCTGTTCCGGGGAGGCTCCTGCCATTAAAACCGGCTCTAACTGGGCTATTTGACTATCTTCCATTCCCTGTAAGGTAGAATTCAGCAAGAGGGCGAGGCTGCGGCTGGCAGCACTATCGACCTCGTAACGAGTGTCAATGGTTGTTTGTTGCACCCGAGCGCTGTTGGTAATCACAATTACTAACAGCTTGAATTCTGCGACTGGAATTAGTTCAAGGTGTCGTAATCCGCTGCGTTCATAGTGGGGGTATTGCACAATCGCCAACTGCCTAGTTAGCTGGGCTAAGGCGCGCACGGTACGCTCAACTATGTCATCGAAATCGGCTGCTCCGAGAACAAAAGCCTCAATCGCGCGGCGTTGAGCAGCGGTAATAGGACGAAGTTTAGAGATTTGATTAACGAACGCCCGGTATCCTTTTTCCGTGGGGATTCTACCGGCTGAAGTATGCGGTTGATAAAGGTAGCCTTTTTCCTCTAAAACCGACATATCGTTACGTACGGTTGCGGGAGAAACTCGCAAATCATGCCGATCCACCAACGCTTTAGAGCCTACGGGTTCACCGGTTTCTACATAATCGGTGACGATAGCTCGCAAAACGTCGTCGCGCCGGATGCTTGCCTGGCTCATATCTCCTCGCTGTCCTCAAATAAACGATAGGTGCTCAATATCCTTAAAACTAAGCACTCTACCGCCTCGACTGCTAACTCTACCCTGATTGCCAGCTAGTTATTAACCTCAAATCGCAGATTCGCGTACAGCTAAAGGTAACTACCCTCAGCTTTGAGCCTCAGTCAGCACCTGCACCATCGATAAAGCTGCTTGCACTGCCTCGTAACCTTTATCTTCGCTAGAGGATTCCAGACCCGCCCTATCTAGGGCTTGTTCTAGGTTATCGCAGGTGAGCAGCCCAAACCCTAAAGGAATCTGGGATTCAACTGACACTTTAGTTAGCCCATAGGTTGCCGCGTCACACACATAATCGAAATGAGGGGTTCCTCCGCGAATGACTACTCCCAGACAAACCAGGGCATCCGCTTTCCCGCTTTCAGCATAGGTTTTAGCCGCTAAGGGAAGCTCAAAAGAGCCTGGAACCCGCACCACTTCATAGTCTGTCTTCGCGTCCTTACAGGCGCGTTTGGCTCCTGCTATCAGCCCCTCCATAACCTGCTCATGCCAGCGGGTAGCAATAATTATTACTTTTTTACCCTCGCCACCAGTATGTAAATCGGGAACTCCCCCTCTAGCCATTTCTATCTCCTTAGGTCTGTTATTCAATCTGACGGGCGTAGCTATTTTCCTTCGGCTAACTTGTCAAGGTTATGGAAAGTATGCCCCAAACGCTGTTTGGTGCGTAAATATTCGATATTATGCGGGTCGATGCCTACTTCCAAGGGCACGATTTCTGCCACCGTAATCCCATCTTCGTCTAGCAATGCTTTTTGGGGATTATTGGTTAGTAACCGAATGTTAGTTATTTTTAGTTCCCTAAGAATTGCTGAGGCAGCCCCATATTCCCGCAAGTCTATCGGCCACCCTAGGTCAAGGTTAGCCTGTGCGGTATCGCGACCTTTATCTTGCAGAGCATAGGCTTTAACTTTTTCCCCAAGTCCAATGCCGCGCCCTTCTTGACCGCGCAGATAAATAATCGCGCCGCCCTCGTCGGCTACTTGCCTCATCGCTTGCTGTAACTGCGGCCCGCAATCGCAACGCAGTGAACCGAAAGCTTCCCCGGTCAGACATTCGGAATGAATCCGCACCAGCGGGGTATCCTCGGGGGTCTTTTCCGAGATTAAAGCGATATGGACTGCGCTCTGCTCTGCGTCTCGATAGGCGCGCACGGTGAAGTCCCCAAACTTGGTGGGCATTTTGGCGCTGGCTATCTCTTTGACCCGAGCAGCTGCAAGTACCTCTGTTCGCGGTTGCATCTGGGATAGATAATCTTTTAGTTCCGCGACTGTTATTAGTTCTAAACCAAACTTTTCCGCAATCGCCGGGCAATCATGGTAACGAATCATTGAACCGTCATCGTGAACCATTTCCCCGATAGCGGCTACCGGCATCAGCTCTGCCAGTTTCATTAAATCTACGGCCGCCTCGGTGTGTCCTGCCCGGGTAAAAACCCCGCCACTGCGCGCCCTAAGCGGCAAAATATGTCCCGGACGTACCAAATCCTCACTGCTGGCCTGAGGGTTAGCTAAAGCCCGCAAAGTGGTACGGCGATCCGCAGCTGAAATCCCGGTGGTAACTCCCCTGGCGGCATCACAAGAAACGGTGTAACAGGTGCGCAGCTGATCCTGATTAGCTGGCCATTGAATCGGCAATCCCAGCAAATCCGCACGTTCCGCCGGCATGGGGGCGCAAATATAACCGGAGGTATAACGCACCATCCACCCCATCCACTCGGGGGTAACTTCTTGAGCACTGACAATCGCGTCTACTTCATTTTCCCGGTCTTTAGAATCCGCTACCAGGACGGGTTTTCCTGCCCGTAGCGCCGCGCTGACCCGCGCGAATAACTTGGCCAAGTCACTCATTAGTTTTTACTCCCCTCAAGTAGACGTTCCACATATTTCGCTATCTGGTCAGTCTCCAAATTGACTAAAGATCCGACTGAAAGCGTTCCTAAAGTAGTGTTATCTCGGGTGACGGGGATGATTGCAACCCGGAAATAGTCCTCACCCACCGCGGTTACGGTTAGAGATACCCCGTCGATCGCAATCGAGCCTTTCCGGGCAATCTGGGGCATTAATGAGGGCGGAGCCGAAATCTGTAGCTCCCGCCAACGCTCCCCTTCCTCTAGGGAAGTTACCGTGCCGGTGCCGTCAATATGCCCGGCAACCAGGTGTCCCCCTAAGCGATCCGTAGGCAGGAGGGCGCGCTCCAGGTTAACCCCCTCGCCAACCTGCTTTTGCCCCAAAGTGGTAAGCCTGACGGTTTCCGGCATGGCGTAAGCATAGAAAGTATCGCCTTCTACCCGGGTTACGGTCAGGCAAATCCCGGAGGTAGCCACCGATTCTCCGGGGGACAGCTCGGAGGCGAAAGTGCAAGAAATCCCAATTTCGAGGTCTGCTTCTCGCTTATTTAACGAGCTAATTGTCCCGACCTCTGCGATTAGTCCGGTAAACATGCTGTCCCTTCCTTTTCTAACGCCAAGAAAACATCTCCGCCTAACTCTTTGACCTGTTGTAAATGGAAATCCAGGGAACTTGTCAAAGCGGTAATCCCCAAGTCGCCTATTCCTTTGTGCCCCGCGCCCAACAGGCGAGACGCTTGGTAAATATGTAGTTCATCTACGAGATTCGCCTTCAACGCTGCGGTCACCAAGGTCGGCCCGCCCTCCAGGAGCGCGAAAATCTCTCCGCGCTGATAGCAGCTTTCTAGTACCGTCTTAAGGTCGTGGGTGCGAGCCTGTTCTGCTTTGCCCGCAAGGTAATATTCTGCGGGAAGGTTGCGCTTGCCCACCACGAGGGGACGCGGCTGGTGCGGGAGCTCGCGTCCATCGGCTAGACGCGCCGACAGTTGCGGGTTATCTGCGAGGACGGTACCGGTACCGGCAATAATCACATCCACGTTGGAACGAATCCGGTGCGCATAGGCACGCGAGAGCCGATTGGTAATCCACTGGCTAGAACCATCCTTAGCGGCGCAATACCCATCCAGGGTTTGCGCCACTTTCGCAATCGTCCAGGGACGGCCGCGCCGGGTGGCCTGCACCCAGTGGGCACTAACTTCCCGCGCCTTCGCGAGGACGTTTTCGTCAATCCCCGCTTCACTAGCGGGAATCGCGTTAATCCCCTGGCTTCGTAGATACTCTCCGCCACCACTAGCCCTAGGATTAGGGTCTGGGACTGCCCAGATTACGTTTTTAATCCCCGCTTCAAGCAGGGCGCGGCTACAGGGAGGCGTTTTACCACTATGGTTGCACGGCTCCAGGGTGACTACTGCCGTCAGCGGAGCAGAGCCAGTATCCTCTTTTAGGTTAGAGAGCGCATCTACTTCCGCGTGAGCGCTGCCCGCTCCCCGGTGATACCCCATTGACAATATCCTGCCGGCAGGAGAAAGAATAGCGCAGCCTACCTGGGGATTTCCTCCGATTCTAGGACCTTGCAATGCGGCTTTAGCGGCGGCAGCAAGGGCGTGAGTTAGGGCAGATTTAGGGGGAATAGACAGCGCCAACAAAAACCTCCTCGCAAAGCTAGGTGTTCCGAGGAGGCGTGGGCGCGCGAAAACGCCACGCGAGCCTGACTGCCCGTGCTACCTCTCATCCGGACTATAACCGTCGGTACCGGAATTTCACCGGTTCAGCCGCCCATATAGGCGGGTCGCGGACTTTACCGCCGGTTCGGATTTTCACCGACCCCGGAGCACCCGTTTATTATGCCACATTTTCTCTCGGTTTGCTTGAGTTACGAGCTACCGCTGTCCAGCCTTGCGCCTTGCCAGCGGAGATAGCGCCCCGTTTAACGCGCGAGGAGAACACCCATTTGCCATAATGAGAATGAATCCAAGAATAGGAGTTGTCCATGATTCCGAATTATCGTTTTGGTAGCGAAGAGTTACCGGTACAGGCCGGTCGCTTCCTGCTAGTTGTTTCTCCCACCTGCCCTTATTGTCGCCGGGTTACAATTGCGCGGCGGCTTTTAGGTTTAGAGGGCGCAATCGGGGTTCGTTACGCTACCGGATCGGGCCCGGATGGTTTCGAGTTTATTCGGGATGGCTATTCCTATGATCCGCTGCTGATGGTGCGTTCAGCGCGCGAGCTGTATCGCCGCCAACCCAATTTTGAGCCTGATGACCCGCAAACCGTACCGGTGATACTAGATTCCCAGCGGGGTAACCAGATTGTGGCCACCGAGTCCGCCGATATGCTGCTCGATTTTTGCACCGCCTGGAAACCTTTTAGTCATTTTGAAGCCCCGGATTTGTACCCGGCAGCGGAGCGAGCAAAACTAGATACCCTCGACGCTTGGCTAAATAAGCAGCTAGTTGGCCCGTCTTGGTCGGTTTCTCACGGTGAAGCTACGCTGCAAGCTCGCCAGGATTTCTCGCTGACTTTGGAGCGCCTAGAAGATATGTTGCGGGAAAATCCGTTCCTTACTGGTGAGCAGCCCACCGAAAGCGATATTCGCGCCTTTGTGGTTTTCCAAGTGCTTTCTTCGTCCGCTCCCGAAATGTTGCGTGATTTCGAGGCCATTAGCGAATATCTTTCTCGCTTGAGCAAGTTGCCGGCTTGGGTCAGTCCCGAAGAGGCGGCGGCTTTGGATCCTAACTATTCCGGCAGTGGCGAATCTGAAGACTCTGCCGGGGCGATCGCCTGTAGCGCTTAAAGTTTCCCCTATAGTTAGGGCGTGTTAGATCGCTACGGAAAAGACGTCCTCGCTAACGACAATTGGCGCAAGCTCCCTGCTTCCCGCCCGGTGGCTGCTACCCGCGGCCTGGTAGTTGAGGACGTGATGACCGGTTTTGTAGGCGCGGTCTTGCGCTGTTATAAATCCGGGGGAATGTATCTGGTGGAGCTGGAGGATCGGCGTGGCATAGTGCGGGCTTTCCCACTAGGAGCCGGTTTTTGGATTGACGGGAAACCGGTAGAACTACGGGCTCCCGCACCTAAAGTGAAAAACGAAAACTCTCCTAAATTGGCAACTGGTCGCGCTGCCACTAATTCGGGTTCACGCCGCGACCCTCGCCAGGACAAGCGCCGAGCGCGGGTGGCGCGGGCTTCCCGGATTTGGGTAGAAGGACGCCACGACGCGGAGCTAGTAGAACACGTTTGGGGCGATGACCTGCGCGAGTTAGGAGTGGTAGTAGAAATCCTGGACGGGGTGGATCATCTTCGAGAGCGGCTAGCCGAGTTCGCTCCGACCCCGCGGACAAGAATCGGTGCTTTAGTGGATCACCTGGTAGCCGGCTCTAAAGAGTCGCGTATCGCCCAGCAGTGTATCGAAACTTTTGGCGAGGACGCAGTCGCGATTGCGGGGCACCCCTTTGTGGACGTGTGGCAAGCAGTAAAACCGCAGCGAGTGGGGTTATCCACTTGGCCGCAGGTGCCGCGCGGCACCGATATTAAAGTGGGCAGCCTGCAAGCGCTAGGCTTGCCGGCTGCAACCCAAGCGGATATTGCTCAGGGTTGGAAACATATTTTGCGGCAAGTGCGCGACTGGCGCGACCTAGAACCCGGTCTTTTAGGGCCGGTAGAGTCCCTAATTGATTTCGTTACCGCCGCCGACACCCGCTAGCTACCAGCCCAGTAGCTGACCAGTAACATAGTCAGCCATTAAACGTCCGCGCAAAGTTAATATCGCCTCACCGCGAGCGGCTGCTTCTTCCTGTAAATAGCCGCTAGCTACTAGCCCTGCTAGCCGAGTTTTTTCCGCTGCGGTCAGGGATTTTACTCCCGCTGCGGTTCGCAGTCCCAGCATAATCCGCTCTAACTCACGTCCGGATTTATCAAGCACTTCCCCATCTTCAACTGGGAGCTGACCGGCACTTACCTGCTCAGCATAGGTCCGCGGATGCTTCTGATTCCACCACCGCACCTGGCCGAGATGAGAATGCGCGCCCGGTCCAATCCCCCACCAGTTCCAGTCCCGCCAATACGCCAGGTTATGACGGGAAACGTTCGTCAAATAGGTAGCATCCGGAATAGTGGGGCTGGGAAGATTCTCCCCTTCCTTAAGCCTTGCCCAATTGGAAATCTCGTACCAAACAAAACCCGCTTCCGCAAGGAGCGCATCTGCCATTTCATATTTTTCCGCCTGGCTATCGGGGTTAATCGGAGGTAGTTTTCCCCTTTTCACTAGGGCGTGCATTTTGGTTCCCGGCTCAATCACCAAAGAATAGGCGCTAATATGGTCAGCCTCCAGCCTCAAAGCCTCCTGTAAGGACGTTTCCCAATCCGCTAGAGATTCCCCCGGAGTTCCATAAATTAAATCCAAGGAAACCGCTAGACCTGCTCTACGCAGCGCTGCCACCGCGTTTGGAAGGTTCTTAGGGCTATGCGTGCGATCCAAAGTAGCCAACACTTTAGGAACCGCTGATTGCATTCCCAAAGAGACTCGCGTAAACCCACTCGCCGCTAAATCCTGAGCTACCTGCTCGGTTATAGTGTCCGGGTTCGCTTCAATCGAGACCTCCGCCCCCGCAGCTATCCCCCAGGCACTCCTTACCTCCTCTAAAATCATCCTCAACGCCTTTGAGGGAAGCAAAGTAGGAGTACCTCCTCCGAAATAAACCGAGGAAAGCGGGGGTATGGTCAGGTTTCGCTCCCGCAAAAAACTGGTCGCTAACCTGATTTCTTTAAGCGCAGATTGATGATAGCTTTCCCGGTTTGCCCCAGAACCAAAATCGTTCACGTAGGTGTTAAAGTCACAATATCCACAGCGTACCCTACAAAAAGGAACATGAATATACAGGGCAAAACCCGGCTTTAAGGTAGTTAGAGAAACCGGAGAATCCCGGCGGGAAGAACCCGGTGAAGCCCCAATTTTATCCGGGAACCGTCCTTTATCAGCAGTTGAAAACAGCTGCTCTAATCTGAGCGTACCCCCCACTAGAGCCGCTGTGCCACCAAATCGAACACTTCCCGTCCCGCATCTAGGGCGCGACGCTCAAATTTGGTCATTACTCGCCCCTCCCAGCGGGTAGCAAACCCGCCGCGCCCCGGGTCGGGGTCGTCCTCATGAGGATTAACCCCGGCATAGGGATTCTCGAAGTAGGGGGAATTCTCTATCACGTCCCGCATCTGGAAAGCATAATCCGACCAGTCGGTGGCTAGCCGCCATACTCCCCCAGGACGCAATACCCTAGCCACCGCCTGGGCAAAGCCCGCCTGCACTAGGCGTCGTTTATGATGTTTAGTTTTACGCCACGGATCTGGGAAGAAAGTCCAAACCTCGTCCAGGCACGCTTCCGGGAACAAAATCGGCAACGCTTGCGCCGCATCAGCCTCGATAATCCGCAAGTTACCCACCCGGGCTTTGACCGCTTTCGAGACGGTTTGTGCTACCCCCGGACGATAAACTTCGAACCCGATATAGTCACGATCCGGATGCGATACCGCTGCAGACACAATCTGTTCCCCATTGCCGGTACCAATCTCTAAACGCACCACACTGTCGCGGTTAAATAACCGTTTAAACGAAAGGGGTTTCGCGTCCTCAGCAACCGCTGTATAACCGGCTCCCATCGGGACTTCGACTACAAATTCTTTTGCATGAGCATCCCAAGTGTGTTGCAGGGAATCGCTAAGCTGGCGTGCCCTGGACACAAAAGATTTAGACCTGGCCATATACCGTCCTTCTGGTGACGAAAGGTCAAAGCCTTCAGCACTGTCGCTACTTTCATCAACAGCCAAAACGTCCTCTTCCACTTCAATCCCGTCTACTGCGTCCTCATTAGCCATCATTTGCTCACTCATGATTTACCCCTTTCCCTTGGGACTATCCTGGGTTATTGCCTCAATAAAAGCAGAATTCGGGATTTCCACCGAGCCTACTGCTTTCATTCGTTTCTTCCCCGCCTTTTGTTTTTCTAAAAGTTTGCGTTTGCGAGAAATATCCCCGCCGTAACATTTCGCCAACATATCTTTTCGCAGTGCCCTAATCGTTTGCCTAGCAATAATGCGCGATCCAATTGCTGCCTGCACCGGAATCTCGAACTGCTGGCGGGGAATCAGTTCTTTCAAACGGCGCGTCATCTTGTCTCCGTATGCGTAGGCGCTATCGCGATGCACGATAGCGCTAAACGCATCCACGCCTTCGCCATTTAGCAAAATATCTACTTTCACCAAATCAGCTGACTGCGTACCCGATTCGTGATAATCCAAAGAAGCAAAGCCCCGCGTCCGGGATTTAAGCTGGTCAAAGAAGTCAAAAACGATTTCCGCTAGGGGCAAACGGTAATGCATCTCTACTCTATCGGAAGACAAATACTCCATTTTGCCTAGAATCCCGCGTCTACCTTGGCAAAGCTCCATTATTCGCCCCACATAATCATTCGGGGTAAGCACCGTGGCTTCAACCACTGGTTCCTGGACATCAAAAATCTTGCCATCTGGGTATTCGGAAGGGTTAGTAACCTCTAGTTCTGTCCCGTCCTCTTGGGTAACCCGATAGATTACCGAGGGCGCAGTGGCAATAATCGACAGTCCCGCTTCTCTTTCTAAACGTTCCTTTACGATTTCTAAATGCAGCAGCCCCAAGAACCCGCAACGGAAACCAAATCCTAAGGCGACAGAGGTTTCAGGCTCGAAAGTAATCGCGGCATCATTTAGCTGCAAACGGTCAAGAGCTTCACGTAAATCTGGAAAATCATCCCCATCTACCGGGTAAATCCCGGAATAAACCATGGGTTTTGCTTCTTTATAGCCGGGCAGGCTCTCGGTAGCAGCATCTTTCGCGCTAGTTACCGTATCCCCGACTTTAGATAGTCGCACGTCTTTGGCACCGGTAATCAAATAGCCTACTTCGCCCGGACCTAGCCCACTCGCTGGGGTTGGCTCTGGAGAGATGACCCCAATCTCTAAAAGCTCATGTTCAGAGCTAGTAGACATCATTTTGACCCGCTGCCCTTTATTTAGATGCCCATCCATCATGCGCACATAGGTAACTACCCCTCGGTAGGTGTCATATACGGAATCAAAAATCAGGGCACGTGCCTGCTGCCCCGTCGAGTGCGGCGGGGGAATCTCCGCTACTATCCGGTCTAGTAGTTCGCGTACTCCCTCGCCGGTTTTTGCCGAAACCCGCAGGCAATCCTGAGGGGCACCCCCTAAAAGACCAGCAATTTCTTCCGCACAGCGGTCAGGTTGAGCAGCTGGAAGATCAATTTTATTTAGCACGGGAATGATAGTTAAATCATGTTCCATCGCCATATAAAGGTTGGCAAGAGTTTGAGCCTCAATTCCTTGAGAAGAGTCGATTAGTAAAATCGCCCCCTCACAAGCAGCCAGAGAACGCGACACCTCATAGGAAAAATCCACGTGACCGGGGGTATCAATCATGTTAAGTACATAGTTGGTATCGGACACTTGCCAGGGCATCCGCACTGCCTGGGATTTAATGGTGATTCCCCGTTCGCGTTCAATATCCATCCGGTCTAGATATTGTTCGCGCATTTCTCGCTCGGAAACTACCCCGGTCTCCTGCAACATACGATCAGCGAGAGTAGATTTTCCGTGGTCAATATGGGCAATAATGCAGAAATTACGAATCCGCTGAGTATCGGTGTTAGCGGGGGCAATCCCTAAATCGCGGTCGCTTGTAGCCAATCGTATATTCTTCCTGTTATTCTGGGTTATCTCTCTGCGCTATCGTATAGCCACAGGACGCTCAAGCCTAACTGCGAGGACGTGGTTTACGCCGAGTACGGGTACGGGTAGCAGATTTTGCGGGGGTTTCTTCTGGGCTGACATCTGAGCTATCGCTTTGAGCTACCTTGGCAGCTATCTCGGTTTTAGTCGCTGTTTTCGCGGTAGTTTTCTTAGTAGCGGTCGGTTTCCTGACCGCTGTTTTCTTGCGGGTAGCGGTTTTCTTTGCCGGAGTTTTCTGCTCGCTGGTCTGCTCAGCATTATCGGCGGTAGAGGCAGCTGATTTATCTTTGAGAGCCGGTTTCTTCCGTTCGCTACGATGGATTGGACCATAGACGGCGGAACGGTTGCGAGGCGCGGGCGATTTGGGCTTTCCGTTATCGCGTTCAACCTCGGATTCTTTAATCTTTATTACTTCCACCTCTTTTGCCTGAGAAGTAGAATCAGCTGCGGTTTCTTCCTCGGTAGATTCGGGTAAAATCGGCAGTCCCCATTCTTTGGCAACCAGTTCCAAAGAGTGAATACGAACCTGAGGATCATAGGCATGAGTTACCGTAATAATCTCATCTACCATGTATTTACGTGACACCCAATCGAGTTTTTCCGCTACTTGCTCGGGGGTACCTACCGCATGGATAGATTGCAAAGCCCGCACCCGGTCAGCTAGCTTCTCGCCTAAGGTAGCATCTAAATCGTCAGTAGGGGGCGTTAAAGTCCCGGGGCGACCTGAAAGTACGTTACCTTGCACCTGTTGAGTAGTGGTGAACTGGTATTTAGCTTCCGCCTCGTCCTCGTTACACATAACGTTCACCCCCATCATTACCACCGGTTCGTCCACCATGGCAGTAGGGGCGTTAGCGTTAAACTCGCGCCGGTAAATCTCTATGGCTTCATCAACGTTATGGGGGGCGAAATGACCCCCAAAAGAATAGGGCATCCCCAAATCAGCCGCTACTTTCGCGCCAGCTGCCGAGGAAGAAAGCATCCACATGGGAATCGCTGTCCCCTCGCCTGGTATGGCACGCACCCGAGTGAAAGGACGATCGACACTAATAACTTCAATCCCCAAAATAGAGGCTTCTGCCCCAGACACCATTCCGGAATGGACAACCGATTTTTGATCTGAAAGATAGGACGCTAATTCCTCTAAATCTTCCTCGAAATAGGCAGGCTCACTCGATCCGCGATGTAGCGCCCTAGCAGTGGCAGGGTCAGTTCCCGGAGCTCGCCCTAACCCCAAATCCACACGACCATCGTAAATAGTGTGGAGCGTTCCATAGGTTTCTGCCACTGTCAAGGGGGACCAGTTAGGTAGCATCACCCCGCCCGCACCTACCCGCAGCCTGGTAGTGTTTTCGAGGGCGCGAGTGATTATCACCGAAGAGGCAGAACACATGAACACTTGCGAACCGTGATGTTCTGCCACCCATAGGCGGTTGTACCCTAAACGGTCAGCGTTCTTCGCCAGATTTAGCGAAGTGTCCAGGGCTTCTTTCCGGGTCATCCCGGTAGAAAGCGGCGCCAACTCCAATATATTTAAAGGAACCCGCCCATTTGGTAACTTGGCAGCGGGAACTGGGTTAGATACCAATTTATTCCTTTCCTCAACGCCCCTTGCGGGGAAAATCCTCTAGTACCAAGATTACGCTAATTGTGGCGCGCGTGGGGGTTAGAAACTAGGCAGTAGAATGAAAAATAGAGTTTTTGGTAAAAACCGGGACTCTTGCCGGGATTAAAACAGCGATAAAGGCACTATATTGAGCGCATCAGATAAAGAGGACGCAGCCCTTAACCTCGATAAGGTCAGCTTTGTTCGCGCCGACATTTGGGTGTGGGCTGTTCGCAAATATAAGACCCGCTCTGCAGCAGCTAAAGCCTGTAAAGCTGGACACGTAAAAGTTAATGGCAAGAGCGCGAAAGCCTCCTCACCGGTACGTATCGGCGATAATGTGGTGGTACGTATCGGCGGTTTTGACCATATTTTGACAGTTAAACAGTTATTGTCTCGGCGCGTTAGTTACCCGCAGGCACGCTTAGCTTACGAGGATTTAACTCCCGAAAGGCTACCGAAACTGTCTTTACCGACTTTGCCTCGCCGCGAGGTCGGAAGCGGCAGACCCACGAAAAAAGAGCGTCGTCAGCTCGATCAGTTACGCGGACGTAACCCCAACCAGGGGCGCAGATAAATCTTTTTTATTGCTGACTGTTCCACTTTTTGCGGATATTTTGCGCTGCGAGCTGCTCTTTGGGGCTAGCTAAATCGGCTACCTTTCACCTTTCCCTTTCAACTATGATTCCCACTTACTAGGATTATTCCCCTGCAATTCCTCCTAGGAAGTGAGCTTGCTTACCTACCGGGATTCTTTTTCGTTTCCGACTAAAGTAACTGTTAAAGTAGTAGCCGGACTTTAGCCCCGGTCGGCTTCAGTCTTGCCGGTTTCTTGCCAGCGTGCCCCACACGCCAGTCCGATTCCGGCTCAGCCCTCTGGACCGAATATTGGATAACTCATAGGCAGTGAAACATTGGCAAATATTAAGTCTCAGAAAAAACGTATTCGTACGAACGAAAAGCGCCGTTTGCGTAACCGCTCGGTAAAATCCGAGCTAAAGACGCTGGTACGGCGTACCCGCGAAGCGGTGGCTGCTGGGGATGCTCAGCTAGCACAATCGGAATTGCAGCTTGCCAGCCGAAAGCTGGATCGCGCCGCGCAAAAGAAGATTATTCACCGCAACCAGGCGGCTAACCGCAAGTCAAAACTGGCGAAACTGGTTAATACCCTAGAAAAATAGTTTCTAGCGTATCCGGTGGTCAGTCATTCTGACAGCTGCGTATTACAAAAAATATCTCACTGCTCGCAGTGGGATATTTTTTATTTCACCCCTATCTATCCCCCTAAATCCGGGTTAATACCTTTGCCCTTATCTCGGCTTTTGTTTAGGGTAGAGCCGTGGCTAGTGAAAATAAAACAGCGCAGATACCTCCTGTCCCCTGGGATAGTTTTGTAGCTATCGGTGATTCTTTCACCGAGGGCATGACCGATACCCTAGACGAAAGCAGCGATGACCCTATCTATATTGGTTGGGCAGACCGTCTAGCCTTCGAGCTGTCCCAGCGCCGGATTAGCGACGGTAAACAACCTCTCAAATATGCCAATTTAGCTATTCGAGGACGTTTAATAAAACAGATTTACCGGGAACAATTCGCTGCTGCCTTAGCTATGAAACCGGATTTAATCTCTATTATTGCCGGGGGAAATGATTTAATAAGACCCGGATGTGCCCCCGATCAGGTTACGGCTCTGCTAGAGAAAATGGTGATGCAAGCCCGTGCGCAAGGAGTAGAGGTTTTACTTTGTGCCAACTACGACCCTAAGCATTCTCCTCTACTGGGTTTATCTCGGATGACGATTGCCGTTTTTAACTCGAATCTTTGGTCTATTGCTCGGCGTTATAACTGCTACGTAATGGATTTGTGGGGATTGCGCTCGCTTAGGGATACTTCTCTTTGGGCTCCAGATCATCTACATTTAACCAATCAGGGACACAAAATAGTCATGAATGCAGCGCTGCAAGGGCTTGGGCAGCCCGTAGTGGACTCTGACTATCAAAAACCGGCTCTAGCAAATAAAGACCGTTACCGGGCAGCTGAGAATCTTGTTTGGGCTAGGGAGCACTTGTGGCCGTGGGTGAAACGACATTCTCAAGGACGCTCTTCCGGGGACGGTCGCACCCCTAAATACCCGCAGCTTATTGCGGTAACCGAACACTTCTTACCCTAGTTAGCACCGTCCCCTTCTTCACCTAGAGGACGTAGCTTCCGTGAGCGGAGGTGGCGGCGCCCCCCTATAATTGGCGGTATGGAAACTATCGAAACCACTTATTTTGCTATGGGATGCTTTTGGGGAGCCGAGCGCCTTTTTGCCCAGATTCCGGGGGTTACCCGCACCGAAGTTGGCTATATGGGAGGACATACTGACAATCCCAGTTATCAACAGGTTTGCACCGATACTACCGGTCATGCTGAAACGGTTCGAGTAGATTTTGACCCGCAGCAAGTCAGTTTCCGTCAGCTACTGGAAATATTTTTCTCCCACCACAATCCCACTACTCTAAATCGCCAGGGAGCAGATATTGGTTCACAATACCGCTCTCAGATTTTCCCGACTACGGCTGCTCAGGAAAAGGCAGCGCAAGCAGTTATGTTGGAGCTTTCACCGCAAATCCAAAATCTTTACGGAGCGGCTCCGGTTACCGAGATTTCTTCTGCCTCGCACCTTCCCCTCTTTTATCCCGCCGAGGACTATCATCAACGCTACCTTGAGAAAAATCCTCAAGGCTACTGCTCCATTAGAGATAATGGGCTAATGAAATGCAACTAGAATCCTTGCAGGTAGAGGTAATTTTAGGAGATATTACTACCCTAGAGGTAGACGTTATCGTGAATGCGGCTAATACTTCTCTTTTAGGAGGAGGGGGCGTTGATGGCGCTATTCACCGCGCGGCGGGCTCTGATTTGTTCCAAGAATGCCGCACCTTGGGCGGGGCACGCACCGGCCAAGCCAAGATTACCGCGGGCTATAACCTGCCCGCCAAGCACGTTATTCACACCCCAGGTCCCATCTGGCGGGGAGGGAGGAGCGGTGAAACTGCACTTTTAGCTGCTTCTTGGCGAAATAGTCTGCACCTGGCAGCTGAAAATAATTGTCACTCGATTGCGTTTCCCTCTATTTCCACCGGCGTTTACCGTTTCCCTATCGCCGAAGCTGCCCAAATAGCCCTGGGTGAAATAAAAGAATTCGCCGCCTCTCCCTCTGCATTAAAATCGGTAACTATCTGTTGTTTTAGCTCCAAAGACCAGCAAGTCTACCAGCACGCCTTAAAAGCCATCGCCAACTAGCAGCAGACTTATTTGCGGTAAAGGTAAAAGTCCCCCGCGAAGGCGAGTTTATGCGCAGGAAGGAACATATGCGCGGAGGAGAGATTTTTCCTCCCGCCCAAGAATTTGGAAAACGTAGCGGCGTTTTCCAAATTCTTATGCCACCGCGCCCGCTCGGATAAAATCTCTCCCCCGCGCGCTTCCAGTAAGCGTTCTCGCAGCCTTAATGCCCGCAGACTTACAGATTTCATCATCTGAATACTGAATGTCCGAAAACGACAGCTAGAGATGCAGAGTCTGTCTAGTCGAAGTCAAGCTCCTCCCAGGAGTAAAGAATGACGCCGGCCGACTTGAGGGGAATCTGACTAAAAATCCTAAATTCGCATACCAGGTGCGGGGGCGGATTTATGCCGAGCAGGTTAGGCGGGCGTAAAGCTCGTAAAAGACCAAGGTCTTTTACGAGCTTTTGGGCAGGAGGCAAAATCCGCCCCCGCGCCTAACCACGTACACAATTCCGCGGGCTTGAGCCGGAGGAAAAATCTCTCCCCCGCGCGGAAGTATCTACATCCAGTTTTCAGGGCAGGAGGCGAAATCTGCTCCCGCGCGTACGTTATGGGCTAATGCCCAAAAGTAATAGGGCTTGGACGAGATTTTCTCGTCCAAGCCCTATGGATTGCCAGATGATTACAAGGTCAATAAATCATCGAAAATCGCTTAAGCGCAGCCCTTACGCTTTGTGACGGCGCCAGGCAACTACACCAGTTCCACCGGCTACCGAGGCTAGCGCGATACCAGCTAGAGAAGCAGCAACCGCACCGGTGCTAGCCAGGTTTCCTTTGCTCTGCTTAGCCGGTTTAGCGACTGGCTTATTTGCAGATTTCTTGGTATCGGCGACAGCAACCGCAGTCCCTTTTTCGGATTTACCGGGCTTTACCTGAGGTTTCGCGGGCTTTTCTGCCGGTTTGGAGGGGGTAGCTTTGCAGCCGTGAGCCTTGTTATAGGCGGCAGGATCAGCGTCCTGAATCTTCTTTAGAGCCGGATAGACATAGTTTTTAACAGTGCCTTCCTGAATATCAGAGTATCCTTTTGCTTCTTTGTATTTCGCAGTGGCACTCTTCAAAGTGGCAGCTGCTTTAGTTAAATCGGCGTTAGCATCATCGAGAGCTTTCTTCTTAGCAGCGTCTCCTTCGGGAGTGGCTTGGGTCTTGCTCTCGTCGAAAGCTTTCTTAGCGGCAGCAACCTTAGCTTTAGCGGCTTTTACATCAGCTTCGGCTTTTTTCATAGCACCATCAGCCTGGTTGGTAGTCAGCTGCAGTTCAGTGAGCTTTCCATTTTCATTGGCGTAGTGAACCTCTGCCTGTTCGACAGCGTCTACCCAGCAAGCGGGGGTTGCGTCAGCTGCAAATGCAGCCGGGGCAAACCCGAAAGTCAAACCGGCTACAAAAACGCCAGCTGCAGTTTTTTTGACAAGATTTTTCATTTTAATACTCCTACAAGTACTTCTGACAGGAACAATGCAAAATTATTACCCCCCCCCCGCTTGTCAAGCTCAGTTCAAGAAATGAACTTTTCCAGCATCCAGAATTTTTTATTAATTCGACTTAAAGAAACCGAATTATTATTTGTAAAAAATAAAAAAGCGGCTCTGCCAGTAAAAACTTCTGACAGAGCCACTTGATAGCACTTGCAGCAACTATTAAATTTAGAACAAGAGGTAATTAGTCACATTAGTAACATTGTCTGCTTAGCCGTTGATTTGCTTGAGGATCATCTCCCGAGTCTCCCCGGCATCTGCCTGCCCCTTGGTGGCACGCATGACCCCACCCATGAGGGCGCCAATCGCCTTAACTTTCCCGGCTTTTATTTGTTCCACGACTTTCGGATTATCCGCAATCACCTGGGCGACTGCCGCTTGCAGCGCGGCCGTATCTCGCACGATTTCCAATCCGCGTGCCTGCATTACCTCTGCGGGATTGCCTTCACCATCCAGCACCCCGGCAATCACTTTCCGAGCCACCTTATCGTTAAGTTTGCCCTGGTCTACCAGGTCTTGCAGCTGCGCCACATCGGCGGGAGTAGCCGAAACCTCAGTTAAATCCAGATTCTTTTCTTTAGCGATTCGGGAAATCTCCCCCATCCACCATTTACGTGCCGCCTGGGGCGCGGCTCCTGCTTCTACCGTGGCCTCGATAATATCCAAAGCGTCCGCATTTACCACGTCCCGCATTTCCATATCGGAGAAACCGTATTCTTCGCGCAGGCGGCGGCGCCGGGCTACCGGCAGTTCCGGCAGGTTAGCGCGCAGCTGTTCCACCCATTCTTTCGCGGGAGCTACCGGCACTAGATCGGGTTCCGGGAAATAGCGGTAATCTTCGGCGTCGGATTTTTCCCGCCCCGAAGAAGTGGTAGCAGTATCTTCATGCCAGTGACGAGTTTCTTGGATAACTTTGCCGCCGTCAGAAAGAATCTTGGCTTGGCGACGAATCTCAAAGGTAACCGTTTTTTCAATGGCTTTAAACGAGTTCACGTTCTTAGTTTCAGTGCGGGTTCCCAAGGGCGCATCCGGATTAGCACGCAAAGATACGTTCACGTCCGCGCGCACGTTCCCCCGTTCCATCCGGGCTTCAGAAACCTCTAGAGCTCGGAAAATATCCCGTAAAGTACGCACATAGGCGGCGGCTACCTCGGGAGCGCGAGCCCCCGCGCCCTCAATAGGGCGGGTAACAATCTCAACTAGAGGAACCCCAGCGCGGTTGTAGTCCACCAGGGAATAGGCAGCCCCTTGAATACGACCAGCGTCTCCCCCAATGTGGGTGTTCTTACCGGCGTCCTCTTCCATATGGGCGCGTTCAATATTTACCCGGAAGATTTCCCCATCGTCTAGCTCTACATCTACATAGCCATCATGGGCGATAGGCTCATCATATTGGGAAATCTGGTAGGCCTTTGCCAGGTCGGGATAGAAATAATTCTTGCGAGAAAACCGGCAGTAAGGAGCTATTTCGCAATTAAGGGCAAGTCCGATTTTGATTGCATATTCAACTGCGCGCTGGTTGGTTACCGGCAAAGATCCAGGCAATCCCACTGAAACTGGGGTTACCCGAGTGTTGGGTTCTCCCAGTGAAGAGTTCGGGGCGCTATCAAACATTTTGGTTTCAGTACCCAGCTCGACGTGGACTTCCATGCCCAAAACCGGATCGAAATTAGATACCGCATCTTCGTATTTCATTAAATCGCTCATTGCTTCTCCTCTACTTCACCGGGCAAGCAGCCGGAACATCGGTGCCGCAAGCCTCAACTGCTGCCTGGGCTACCTGATACATGAGGGCATCGGCGCGTTGGGGCGCCATTACCTGGAAACCAATCGGCAGTCCTTGATGGTCAAGCCCAATCGGAACACTGATTGCGGGGATTCCTGCCAGATTCGCCGGAATAGTTGCGATATCACAATTGTACATAGTCAAGGGGTCAGAAATCTTTTCCCCCAGCTTAAAAGCAACAGTGGGCGAAGTAGGCAAAACCAAGGCATCTACCTGCGAGAACGCCTGGTTATAGTCTTCTTGTACCAAGGTTCGAACCTTTTGAGCACTGCCATAATAAGCGTCAAAATATCCAGCAGATAAAACGTGAGTACCCAAAATAATTCGGCGTTTCACCTCTGCCCCAAACCCGGCTTCCCGGGTAGCGGCCATAACGGTTTCCGCAGTCACCGGCCCGGTGGTTGGCTCCACCCGAATCCCAAAACGAATCCCGTCAAAACGTGCCAAGTTTGAAGAAACCTCTGCGGGCATAATCAAGTAATAGGCGGCTAACGCATATTTGAAAGAAGGCATATCGATTTCGCTAACGCTAGCTCCGCGCTGTTCGAGAGCCGAAACAGTCGCCTGGAAAGCCGCAGTCACGTCCTCTTCATAGCCGTCACCACTGCCCTGTTTAACTACTCCCAAACGCAGACCGGATAAATCTGTTTTCCCTTGATACTCTTTCACGGCATCTAGCAAAGCCGGAACTGGTTCATCTAAAGAAGTAGAGTCAAAGGGGTCATGACCGCCCACCAGTTCCTGCAAGGCCGCCGCATCTGCAACCGTGCGGGTAACCGGACCGATTTGATCTAGCGAGGACGCCATTGCCACCAGACCGTAACGGGAAACCGCACCATAGGTGGGTTTCGCCCCCACTGTGCCGGTAACTGCCCCTGGCTGGCGAATCGAGCCGCCAGTATCGGAACCTAAAGCTAAGGGAACCATAAACGAGGCAACCGCCGCGGCCGAGCCTCCGCCGGAACCTCCCGGAATCCGAGAAGAATCCCAAGGGTTACGGGTAGGGCCGAAGGCAGAATGTTCGGTAGATGAGCCCATGGCAAACTCGTCCATATTGGTTTTACCAATAATCGGTAGAGCCGCCTCCTTGATTTTGGTAACTACCGTCGCATCATAGGGAGGCTTCCAACCAGCCAAAATCTTTGACGAACAGGTGGTTTCTTGTCCGCGGGTAACCATATTGTCTTTCAAAGCAATCGGGACTCCCGCCAGGGGATGCAGTTCTTCCCCGTTCTGGCGACCCTTGTCCACGCGGCGAGCAGTCTCCAGCGCACCCTCGGGATCTAAATGCACAAACACGTTTAGCTTCGGGTTTAACTGTTCAATCCGATTCAAGCAAGCCTGGGTTAGCTGCTCGGAGGTCAGCTCCCCAGCGCGCAGCTTCTCCGCTAGTTGCAGGGCTGAAAGTTTCAAGAAATCTTCCACGGTTACTCCTCCCCAATGATTTGCGGTACGCGGAACTGTCCGTCTTCTGCCAGAGGAGCTCCTGCCAATAATTCATCCCGATTCAGGCAATCGCCCACTACATCAGGGCGTAATACGTTGGTCATTTCAATCGGGTGGGAGGTGGCTTTAGTATCTGGACCTACTGCCTGAGATACGGTGGCTACCGCGCTAGCTATCTGTTCTAGCTGTCCCGCGAACTGGTCTATTTCTTCTTCAGTGAGTGCAATTCGAGCCAAAGCGGCTACCCGCACTACCTCATCCCTATCAATCGTAGACATATTCCCAGTCTAATGCCCAAGACTGTTCCGGTCATATTAGCGCAACGTGCGGGGCGTTGCGCTTAAACCAGGAAAGCGAAAGGACGTAAAAGTTTCTCTGCTACTCGAAACACCATGGGACGTTGATTCCATTCATGGCGGGTAATCTGGCGCGCATTTAACAGGTCGGTAAAGAAAATATTCTCCATATGCGCAGATAGTTGTCGTGAAGTAATCGACATATTAATTTCATGATTTCCGGTCATCGACAGCCGGTCGATATTAGCAGTGCCGATAGTGCACCAGGTACCGTCAATAACGGCGGTTTTTGCATGAATCATTACATTGTCATAAAGCCACAGCTCGACTTGGTTATCTAACAGGTCGGTTAGATAAGAACGAGAAATCCAGTCGGCAATAATATGGTTAGATTTTGCCGGTACCAGTACTTTTACGTCTACTCCTCGGCGAGCCGCGTCAATCAGAGAACGTTGAATTACTCGATCGGGCACGAAATATGCCGAAGTAATATAGGCGGATTCTTGCGCTTTATCGAGGGCGTTTACATACATTCCCCGCACCGGGAATAGCAGTCGTTTCGGGTCATTTACGCAGCCCTGAATCTTCGAGTTCCATGACCTGCCCCGTGGATCGCGCACTTTCTTTAAACGCAAATGCCACTTTTGGGCATAGTTCCAAAAATCAAGAAAAGCACTCTCCAGCTCCCAAACATTGGACCCTTTAATTCTTAGGTGAGTGTCTCGCCACTGGTTATCGACATAATAGGAACCAATGTTGTATCCCCCAACAAAACCAATCCGCGAGTCTACTACCAAAATTTTGCGATGGTCACGTGCCGTGTGTTTGAGAGAATATCTCAGGACGTGCAGATTTTTTAGCCGGGGGAAGCGGAAAAAGCGCGGATCTACCACCAGGTTTCCGAAGCGATCCCAAATTATATAGACCTCAGCGCCACGCTCTGCTGCCCGAATCAGGGCATCTTTGAATTCTTGTCCGATTTCATCTGATTTCCAGATAAAAGTTTCAAAGAATACCCGCTCTTTCGCGCCCTCGATAGCCGCAAGCATATCGCGATAAAGAGTTTCTCCATCCATATAGATGTTTAGACGAGAGCGATCAACTCGCATTGGGGGGGCGCTAATCCGGGGGTAGCCATCCGGTTTACCGGTTTGCCGTAGTTTTCGTAACTGGTCGATTGCGACAATAACGCTAACTGTAATCGCCTGTAAGGTCGCGATTAGCGCACCCAAGATTTTCAAGCCCCTGATTAGGCGCGGAACGGTCTTTTTCGGGATCTTGAACATAACAATTAGCCTATCTCTTCACCGAGGATTTTCTATAAGGGACGCTCAAAATAGACTATCGGTAACGTCAGGAGAATCTATCCCACTGGCAGGCGAGTCCGCTTCAGTAGAAGTGGAGGGAGCAGTGATTTCTTTAGACCCGCCCTCGCCCGATAGCTTTTGCAAGGTTGCCGGTAATCCGTCCTTTATAAGCTGAGTAAAATACTGCTGCGGTAAGCAGGGAACTCCCAGTTCCCCGGCTTTCTTCAGCTTGGAACCGGCTTTTTCACCATAAATCAACAGGTCGGTATTTTTTGATACCGAGGATGCAGACTTAGCCCCCGCTTTCATTAGGGCTTCTTTTGCCTCGTCTCGGGTATATCCTTCTACCCGTCCGGAAACCACCACGTTTAGTCCTTGCAAGGTTTGCGGAGAATCTAAGGATTCCTCCTGCCGCATCATCACCCCGGCTTTTTCCCAGGCACTTACGATTTCTAGATGCCAATCTATACTGAACCACCGCTTAATTGAGGAGGCAATCTCTTGTCCAATATCGTCTACCACTGTAAGGTCGCTCTCGCTAGCGTTACCAATCGCCGCTATTGAATTAAAACGCGCCGCTAAAGTACGGGCAGCTTGCGGGCCTAGATGCCGGATTGATAACGCCACTAATACCCGCCAAAGTGGCTGAGTTTTTGCTTTTTCTAGTTCTGCTAGTAAAACTTTGCCTCGTGCCCCTAGGGATAATTCTTCTCCCCTGGAATTGGCGAAATAGGGGGTGTAGGTCCAGATTTCGCCGCTTCCTAGTAGCTGGCGAACCAAAGTTTGGACTTCTTCTTCGTTCTTACCTTCCGCTAACAGCTGGGATTTTAGCTTCAGACGGTCAGCTTTAGTAACCAGTTTCTGATTCCAGGTCTTTACTGTAAGTAACTGGTCAGAATCTAAATCAAATAATCTTGATTCTAGAGGCAGGGCTGCTTCTTGTGGCAATGGCAGCAGGGATTCAACTTGAGCACTATCCGCCTCAAAGATCTTTTCACCAGCAGGAATATACACAAACCTATCTGCTACCATTACTGCGTTACCTTTAGAGAGGGCGGAAATAACCTGAGGACGAGCCGCCTCGGGCATAGTCAGCGCCGCAGCAGATTGCTCCCCCAGCCCCTCAATGTCTAGCGCCCCTCGCGAAGCCAAGAAAATAACTCGTTCTTTTATCTGTTCGGGACAATGGCGCTGATTAGGGCAACGCAGATCCTTATCTCCGTCCTTTTCAGGTCGAATTTCGCTACCGCAGGAGGGACAGGTATTTGGCATTTGCCATTCGCGTTCACTACCGTCTCGTAAATCCACTACCGGGCAGACAATCTCGGGAATCACGTCCCCGGCTTTGCGTAGCACCACGGTGTCCCCGATTTTCACGCCCTTCCGGCGCACCTCATAAGGATTATGCAGGGTTGCTCGCTCCACATTAGAGCCATCTACCAGCACTTTTTCCATTACCCCGTAGGGGGTTATCCTGCCGGTGCGCCCTACCCCAACTCGGATATCTACCAGTTTGGTGTGAACTTCTTGCGGCGGGAATTTATAGGCAACCGCCCAGCGCGGAGCACGCGCGGTAAAGCCCAGTTCATCTTGGGTTTTAAGGTCATCTATTTTTAGCACTACCCCGTCTATTTCGTGGCTAATATCGGGACGTTGTTTGCCAATGCCCGAAATGTAGCGCTGAATATTTGCCAGACCGCTTAGGGATTTAGTGTAGTTACTGACCGGCAAACCCCACTGTCTAAGCTGGCGGTACCATTGCATTTGGGTATCTGGCGGGTTAAAGCCTGCTTCTAAATCCGATTGCTTCCAGCTAACTTTTCCGATTCCGTGAGCAATTAATGCTAAAGGACGAGTAGCGGTTATTTGCGAATCTTTTTGCCGCAGCGACCCGGCAGCCGCATTACGAGGATTAACGAAAGGTGGTTCCACCTTGGTGGAAAGACCAGCTTTTTGTCGCTGGGCACGCCAAGCCACAAGATTACCTTCTCTTTTTGCCTGGTTGTATTCTTCCCATTCCCTGCTGCGCTGTTCATTTAACTGTTTGAAAGCCGCCAGTGGAAAATAGATTTCCCCGCGGATTTCGCATATCTGCGGCACAACTGCCCCGGCTAAAACTCGGGGAATGTTGCTGATGGTAAGGATATTAGCAGTCACGTCCTCCCCTACTGTGCCGTCTCCGCGGGTAGCGCCCAGAGCTAGTTTCCCATTCCGATAGGTAAGATTAACCGCTAAGCCATCGATTTTTACTTCCGCGCTAACCTGAGGATTCTCTTTCCCAGTTGCCTGCGACATTCGTTGATACCATTTCGATACTTCTTCGGTATCAAACACGTCATCTAGAGAGACCATCCGCTCTAGATGGGTTACGGAAGAAAAAGTTTTTTGCACACTCCCCCCTACGGTTTGGGTAGGAGAATCTGGGTTTACTAATTGCGGGAATCGTCCCTCTAAGTCTCCTAACTGGCGAAATAGCTCATCATAACGAGCATCGGAGAGGGTGGGGCGGTCACGGTCATAGTATTCAACTCGGGCTTGATTAATCTGTTTAACCAGGTCTTGCCATTGTTTTTGTGCTTTAAGTAGTTCATGCTCATATTCGCTCGCCATAGCTTTTATTTTCCCCTTTTATCTAGAAACTAAAAAGTTTCCCTCCTTTAGAATCAAGTTATCCACAGGGATACAGAAAAGGTGGCAAGCAAAGCACTCTGGTAGCTAGATTGACAAAGTGGCAACCAAATCAGTGCAAGATGCCTTGGCAGCTCCCTGTCATTTACAGGTAGAGCGCGGCCCGGCTGCCGGGATAGTGCTGCCCTTAAACCATTCCTACTGCCGCCTAGGACGAGCCCAGTTAGCCGATGAAACCGTTTCGCGCGAGCACGTCCTCTTTATTAACAAATCAGGGAAGATTTGGGTGCGTGATTTGGGCTCTAGTAATGGCACTTTTCGCGGCCGCGTAGTTTCTCCGTTCACTAGGTTGCGTTTTCAACAAGAACTGGGAGCTTCCTCGCGGATTAGAGCAGGAAACACGGTGTTAAAAGTTGCCAAACGTCCTCGTGTGCTCACTGTTGCGCGTCCGCGACCCCAGCTTAATACTGCCTCTTGGCGACAGTGGTTGTTTCTACCGATGTTCTTGTTCCTACCATTGTCATTAGCCTCGGTGCTACAGATTCCCCGCACCTGGGCTGGCATTATCTTAGGGGTTTGCCTGCTGATTGCCCTCGGGGTCTGGTTTTATCGTCGTCCGCGTCCAGTGAGTCCCGCACAACTATTACTGACCGCTACTCAAAGTAGCTGCCCTAATGCGCCTCCCTTTGCTTCTAACCCAAATCAGCAAGTGGGCGCGTGGGTAAGTCCCCACCAGGTAGTTCGTGCCCATAGTGGAGATAAACTCTGTTTTACCGGTAGATATGCCCGTGAGCGCGCCTTTTGGTGGGCGGGGCAAATCGCTTGGCAAGAAGAATCTAAATATCGCTTGGGTTTCCTTAATTCCTCTGCTCCCCACAGACCTCCCGAGAGCATCAATCCTGAGGATGCCCACGCTAAATGTGACCGGGTAATTGTGGTTCCACCTGATAGAACACCTTTATCTTCAGCTGGGGACATTTGCGTAACTTGGGCAAATTCACCCGGCGAAGCTCCCGTATGGACAAACAGAATAGTGCCGGTATCTAAGGGGTCACGTGCAACCTTTAATGCAGATTTACCCAGTTCTATTTGGTGGCAGTTCATGGTGAGCACCACAAACACAGCTGCTAGCACCCAGCTACCGCAGCAAGTTCCCTTTAGTTGTTTGTGGCAAGAGGTACTGGAAGCCGAAAATCCGATAGCCAAAATCAAAAACACTTGGAATCGTTCCGACTCTTTGCGCGCTCCAGTGGCTAAAGATGCTAGTGAGATTGTTTACTTGGATTTGATAAAAGACGGTCCGCATGCACTACTGGCGGGTACTACCGGTTCCGGAAAGTCGGCAGCCTTAACTACCTGGTTAATTTCGATGGCGCTGGCACATCCTCCCAGCAAACTGCAATATGTGTTGATTGACTACAAGGGCGGGGACGCTTTTAAGAAGCTGCAAGCTCTTCCCCACGTCCTAGGGATTTTAACTGATTTAGAGCCTTCCCTTACCAGACGTGCCCTATTGTCATTAAACGCAGAAATCAAGTATCGGGAGCAACACAAAACTCTCTCTCACCCTCGGATTGTGGTGGTAGTCGATGAGTTTAGAGTATTAGCTACCGATCACCCTGATTTATTGGATTCCTTGATTAGGCTGGCAACTTTAGGACGCAGCTTAGGGATTCATTTAGTTTTAGCTACTCAGCGCCCGGCAGGAATAGTTGATGGTCAGATTAAATCTAATATGGCGTTGAGAGTTTGTTTGCGGGTACTAGAAACGGCAGATTCTTGCGACATTCTAGGAGATGGGCGCAGCGCGCAACTGCCGGCAATTGCTGGACGTGCCTGGATAAAATCTGCGAGGGAAGCCGCGGGAAAGCTCCTACAATTTGCTTGGATTTCTGAGGCTACCCAGATTGAAACTATCACGCATTTATGCCGCCTGAGCTGGAAACCTACCTACCCGCCTCATATTCCTTGGGCTCCACCTCTTCCCCAAAAAATCTCCCTTTCTGAACTGCCCCCTGTCTCTAAGGGCGCAACCTTAGGCTTAGGGGATTATCCCAGCCTTCAAAGCACTGCTCCTTTAACGGTTTCACTGCCTTTTTCTCTTCACCTGGTGGGTTCAAAGGATTCAGGTCGGACTTCTTTAGCTTTAATGCTGGCACTACAGCTGGCTAATGCGGGAGAGGAAGTTCATGTTATTTGTCCTTCTATTCGCGAGTTTTTCGGTTCTTCCTTTCGCACTATTAGCCGCGCTTCCTGGCCGGGAACTATCGCTACCAGCCCCCAGGTAAGCTTGGAAACCCTACAAAGGGCTTGCCGGGGACAGCTATCGGGGACACTGATTATTGATGATTGTGAGGACGTACTGGATAGTTTAGAGCGAACCTACGGGGTGCTTTCGGGACACGATTTATTATCGAGATTATGCCGCCAAAGCGAAGCCCTGGGAATTTCTTTACTGGTGGTTAGCGAGGCGTCTCAGGCTTCCTCACGTCTATTTGGGGGTTTGAAAACTCAGATAGTTGGGAAAATACGCGACCATATCCAAGTTGCACAGGCTGGTTTTACTCCCCAAGTGTTAGAGCATATAGGCGGTGCGGGAGTTTTCGTATTTTCTCCCAGTGCTCAATGCACGCCTTTTAGGGCTGCGTCTCCTCCACCGGCGCAGCCTGCTCATTTCTTACCATCCCCAAGAGCGTCTCTTTGTGCTCTGCCTAAGCATTTCACTATTCCGACCTCTAATGATGATTCCTCTTCTCCTGCAGTGTTCGCCACTGGATTATCTGGGGATTTGCAGCTAGAACCGGCTGACCTTGAACGTGACTGGCTAATTATTGGGGAGGCTAAAAGTGGAAAAACTAATGCTGCCAGGTTGCTGTCACATTTTATGCCACACCATCTGGTTTTAGAGGGGTTAAGCAGTAATGATTCGCGTCTTGACCAGCTACCCACGGAAAAGAGAGTAGAAGAAACCTATTTTGCCCAAACAGGGCAGCCTCTCTCTGGGGAGGACGCCCCTAGCAACGAAAGGATAGGGCGAAGACACCTAATTGCCACCGTCAGCCCCCAGATTGTTCAGACATCTTTCTCAACGTCACTCGCCGACCTGCGCCAACGGTCAATTCTACTGATATTAGGGGACGGAAGGGTATGCAGACCGTTTGTTAAAGACCTGGATTCTCAGGCACTTCCCGATAGTTTGAGTCCCATTCCGGGACGAGGAATTTTAGTAAAGAACGGTAAAGGAATAGCCATTCAAACGGCAATTTTTTAAATAAATTGACAAGTTTTTTCCATTTGTGACACGTTACACCGCAAATAATCATATCTAAGTTGTTTTACCTCTTGATTTATCCCCTCGTAAACAAAAAAATAGTAACTGTTAAAGGAGTTGTCCTACGACTTGGTTGCTACGGACAGCTAACCCCAAATCGTAACTTACAGTTAGTCATTAAAAGGAGACGTAAATGGATTGGCGTTCCCGCGCTGCTTGCCTAGAAGAAGACCCTGAACTATTTTTCCCAATCGGAAACACCGGTCCGGCAATCGCACAGGCTGAACGGGCAAAATTGGTCTGCGCACGCTGCGAAGTGGAATCCATTTGCTTAAGCTGGGCGCTGGATAACAACCAAGATGCCGGCGTATGGGGTGGCAAGAGCGAAGATGAACGTCGCAGTATGCGTCGCCGGAAAGCTCGCGCTCGCCGCGTCTGCTAGTCAGAGACCTAGCTTATCTCAGCCGGTAATTAGCCGCGGCGATTCCAATCTTTCATAACCCGCTGCGCTTCCCGCTTATCTTGCTGTTCCCTCAGGCTCTGGCGTTTATCCCATTCTTGCTTACCGCGAGCTAATGCGATTTTGGTTTTGACTCGTCCTTTAGAAAAATACAGTTCCAAAGGGACGATTGTGTATCCCTTAGCCTGGGATTGAGAATCTAATTTTTCAATTTCGCGTCTATGCAACAAAAGCTTTCTTTTCCGCAAAGGCGTATGGTTTGTCCAAGTGCCATTAATATACATGGGGATATGGGCATGTTGCAGCCAGGCTTCCCCACGATCAATTTCAACCCAAGCTTCGCTAAGAGAGGCTCTGCCCATCCGCAAAGATTTAACCTCGGTACCGGTTAGTACCAGCCCAGCCTCATAGGTATCCTCGACGAAAAAATCGTGCAAAGCTTTCTTATTGCGGGCAATCATCTGTATAGAGTTCTTCCCACCCGTGGCAACCTGATTCTTAGCTTTCTTACTCATAGCGTCTCTACGCTACCTCATATTCCTAGGGTAAGGGTATCGGGTTAATTACCGAGCCATTCTTCCACAACTCAAAGTGCACGTGACAGCCGGTAACCCTGCCAGTAGCACCGGTATAGCCGATGAGCTGACCTTTGGACACTCTTTGCCCCGGACTGGAAGCAAAATGCGTCATGTGTCGATAAACACTCACCCAAGAACTGCCCGCAATCATGCCGTGATTAATAGTGACAGTGTTTCCGCCAGTCCCCTCATAGCGGGTAGACACTACCGTCCCATTAGCTGCTGCGTATTGCGGTAAACCACAGGCCGCATGAATATCGGCTCCCATATGCAGACGGCGCTGTCCAGTTACCGGGTGAATGCGATACCCATAAGGAGAAGTCAGCGCCAATTGTCCTTTAATCGGACCTTGGAAAATCGAACCGGTAGTAAAACCAGCGGTGCTGGTGCCGGCGCTACCGGCAGCCTTAGTTTCACGGTTCTTAGCGTCAATCTCACTGATTCGTTTTTGAGCATCCTGTTTATCTTTTTCAGCCTGCTCTAACTGCTTAGCAATCTCGCCTTTCTTTGAATTTAAATCCTGCTCTTGCTTTTCCTTGGCTGCAACCGTTTTATTCAGCTCGTCAAGTTTGTCTGCTTTTTCCGATTTAGCGGCATCGGCACTTTTCAAAGCCGCATCCGCCTGCTCTTTTAATCTGCGAACTTGCAAAGTAAGCTCACGCTGTTCGGCCTGAGAATTTCTTTGTCCCACGATTTGGTCTTGTACCAGCTTTAAAGTATCGGATTGAATCTGAGTAGCCAAGGAAGCGTTACGAGCATAGGTACTAAGGTCAGTGCTGTTTTTACCGGAGATAAAAAACTCAAAAGAGCCATTTAGAGAAGGATTAGTGTAGGTTTGCCGCGCAATTTTCCCGATATTAATCAGGTTATCGTTCTCTTTCTTTTGCGATAGCGCTAAAGCTTTTTCCACCCTTTTAAGCTGGGCGCTAGCTACCTCTAAGTTATCTTGCGCCTGGGCTTGCTCTCGCGCGACACTCGCCTGTACACGAGCTGCCTCATCATAGCGACTTTGTGCTTTTGTTTGCGCATCTTTCGCTTCCTCAAGGGCAATCACCGAGTCGGCTAAATCTGCACTCACGTCCTCTAAAGAGGCGCGCAGCTTCGCAGCTCTATCGGATGCGGCTTTCTGCTTATCAACCTGATCGCTGCGATCAGATGCCAAGGTAGTGGCACTGTTCCCGACTAAGACCATGGCCAGTGCCAGTCCGACACTGACCGCAAAAGTCCCTATCCGTTTCCTTTTCAACATGGCTATACCTTTGCGTATTTAGCCAAAGAAGTCACGGAAGCAATTATTGATAACACCAGCGCGGCTCCCACAATCACGGCAGATAGAATCAGCACTTCCCGCACTCCCACAAATTGGATAAAGGGAATAGTTTTTTGTAACCACCCTTGAACAAGATATTTCACCCCGGCGAACAAAGTTCCACAAGCTAAAAGCGCACCTAAAATTGCACAAAGTGCGCCTTCTATCATAAAGGGAAGCTGGATAAATAAAGCAGAAGCCCCTTCCATCCGCATAATCTCGGTTTCTTTTTGCCGCGACATAGCAGAAAGACGAATAGTAGTTGCAATCAACAAAATCGCGGCGAATGCCATTACCGCGGCTAGTCCCAGAGAAATCCGGGTTGCCTGGTTAAACAGATTCATTAAAGGTTGAACCAGTTGTGATTGATCTTGAACCTGCTCTACCCCAGGCTGCCCCTCTAGCTGCGCAGACACAATCTCATACTGAGAGGGATTTTTTAATTTAATCCTAAATGCCTCGGGCAGCATCTCTGGCTTCGTGGCCTGTCCTAAAGTGGTGTCGCCATATTGTTTTTGAAAATCCGCATACACCTGATCGTGGTTTTGGAATTCAAAATGATCAACATAAGCCGCTAAAGTTCCACGCTCTAGCTCGTCGCGAACATCTTGAATCTGTTCCTTGGTGGCTTCCTGTCCGTTACAGTTAGCTACCTGGTCATCTTGAGCGCACATATAAACGCTCACTTCTACCTTTGCGTACCATTCCTTTTGCATAGCGGATACCTGCATCTGAGATAAACCGCCCACGCCCACAAATAGCAGGGAAATGAAAGTTACTAGCACTACTGAAATGGTCATTGCCATATTGTGGCCTAGACCAGAAAACACCCGACCAAGAATAAATCGCAAACGCATTGTTTCTCCTAGCTACGACTCGAACCGTACACGCCGCGATCCTGGTCGCGAATAATTTCCCCATCGACTAATTCAATTACGCGTTTACGCATTTGATTAACAATTTCATCATCATGGGTTGCCATTACCACCGTGGTTCCGGCGCGGTTAATCCGATCCAGCAGTCGCATAATCCCCAGTGAGGTTTTCGGATCTAAGTTTCCAGTAGGCTCATCTGCCAACAAGATTTCTGGACGATTAACCATTGCGCGGGCAATCGCTACCCGCTGTTGCTCGCCCCCGGAAAGCTCATAAGGCATTCGTTTCTCTTTGCCTTCTAGCCCCACCAGGGATAACACCTCGGGGACTTCGGTTTTAATCGCGTGGCGAGGACGTCCAATCACCTGCATTGCTAGGGCAACATTTGCCTGAACTGATTTGTTATCGAGAAGTCTAAAGTCCTGGAAAACTGTTCCGATTTGTCTGCGCAATTTAGGGACTTTCCAGCGGGAAAGCCGACCCACGTCCTTTCCCAGTACCGTAACCGTACCTTCGGACGGACAATTTTCGCGGTAAATCATAGTCATGAAAGTTGATTTCCCGGAACCGGATTTCCCAACCAGGAACACAAACTCTCCCCGCTCGATATTGCAGCTCACATGATCTAAAGCAGGGCGAGCCCCCCGTTTATACACCATCGAGACGTCATCAAAAGTAATCATGCATCCCCTACTAAGTGTTGGCAGTTTCCAGCACTGACCAACATAACGCCTAGAGGCTTTCCTTTGGCGCTTACACGCCGGTTAGGCAGATATTAACGTCTTGACGTGCTAGTTTTCGCTTTCCTCATTGGCTTTGCGCCAGCGAATCCCGGCATCTAAAAATGCGTCAATATCACCATCCAACACCGCATCTACCTGCGAAGATTCCTGAGAGGTACGTAAGTCTTTCACCATTTTGTAGGGATGTAACACATAGGAGCGCATCTGGTCACCCCAAGAGGCTTTAACTTCTCCGGCCAGCTCTTTTTTCTTTGCCTGTTCTTCCTCGTGACGCAACTGGAGCAGTCGGGATTGCAACACTCGCAAGGCGGCAGCCCGATTTTGAATCTGAGATTTCTCGTTTTGCATACTGACCACTATTCCGGTGGGAATATGGGTCATTCGTACTGCCGAGTCGGTGGTGTTTACCGATTGTCCACCCGGACCAGAAGAACGGAAAACATCAATTCGCAAATCTGATTCCGGAATCTCGATATGGTCAGTGGATTCAATTAGGGGAATGACCTCCACCGCGGCAAAAGAAGTTTGCCGGCGTGACTGGTTGTCAAAGGGACTTTGTCGCACCAAACGGTGCGTTCCCGCCTCTACGGATAAAGTCCCATAGGCATAGGGCGCGTCTACTTGGAAAGTCGCCGACTTAATCCCGGCTTCTTCTGCATAGGACGTATCCATCACCTGGGTGGGGTAATTGTGGCGTTCTGCCCAGCGTAAATACATTCTAAGTAGCATTTGAGCGAAATCGGCAGCATCTACTCCCCCCACCCCGGAACGGATAGTGACCACCGCGCGGCGTTCATCATATTCACCGGAAAGTAAAGTATGCACCTCAAGGTCAGCCAATTCTTTGTTCAGCTTGCGTAAAAGGGCGCGCAACTCAGCTAGGATTTCTTCGCGGTCACTGCCTAATTCTTCCCCGGCCATTGCTTTTAGGGTGAGGGCATCTTCTAGATTTTGACCGAGCCTATCAACCTGCCCCAGGCGGGACTTCAAATGGGATAGCTTCGAGGTTATTTCCTGAGCTCGGTTAGGGTCGTCCCACAGATTAGGGTCTGTGCTGGCTTGCTCCAGGGTCTTTATCTGTGCCTGGAGCTTTTCGGGAACCGTAACCGCCTGGATTTTCTCTAAAGTAGTTTGCGCCCGTTCAAGTTCTTCATCATAGTCATATGCCACCTTTCCAGGTTACCTGAGGAAGTAGCCCGGTGGATAAATCCCTAACTCAAAGCCGCGATTGCTAGTTCTAAAACCGCTGCTACCGTTGCTAAACGAATCTGTAAACGGCTTCCCGATAGCGAAAGCTCGGTGGTTGCTGCCCCGGCGGGAGTTATAACCGAAATAAATACGGTTCCTGCCGAATGACCATCTTGGCTGCCCGGACCGGCAACCCCGGTAGTTGCCAGCGCTACCTCAGCGCCAAATAGACTGGCTGCCCCTTGCGCCATCTGTTCAGCCACCACCGAATCTACCGCGCCAGTTTCTTCTAGACGCGATGATGATACCCCCAGGATTTCCCGTTTGGTGCGAGTCTGGTAAGTCGTTACCCCACCAGCTACTACCTGTGAGGCTCCGGCAATATCGCAAAGGGTGGCACACACTAGCCCCGCAGTCAGGGATTCTGCACAGGCAATTGAGTAGTTATTATCTTTGAGTAGTTTCAGTAACCGACGGGCAAGTATATCTAGTTCTTCGTTCATATCTTAATCATTGCACCTAACAAGCTGGAGGGGTTTAATCTTCGTCAAATTCCATAGCAGACAATACTTGGTGGGTAGCTTCACGACATTGAGCTGGCGAATAGCCTTTACGTGCCAAAAAGGAAGCAAGACGGCGCATCGCCTGTGGGTAGGTAACATTTCCCAGAGTGCGCGCCTTCTTTTCTGCCAGCTCCTTTACCCTTTCTTCTTGCTGCGTAGCATCAATTTGTGCCAATGCCTGCGGATGTAACGCCGGCGGGATTCCTTTCCGGTTTAGCTCTTGTATTAGGGCGTGCCCTACTAATCCCCGTTCCCGAAAGCGGGTTCGTACCAGCATGGCAGCATATTCCCGGTCGTTTAGTAACCCCACTTCAAGGAGGTGATTAACGATTTCCTCGCAAATGTGCGGTTGAAATCCCGCGACTGAGAGCTTTTTTTGAATCTGGGCACTAGAGCAAGCGTTGCGATCTAGCACTCGCAACGCTTGCTCTCGCGCTGCTTCTAGGGCTTGTTCGCGCGGAAGCTGCCCATTCTTTTGCCTACGGGAGGCTAAAGATGAGGCTGTTTTCTTCCGGGCCGGTATCCCAAAATCAGTTTCCGGGTCTAAATATCTAACCATAGGGATTTAGCTAAGATTAGCCGTTAATCGCCAGCCTTCGCCGTTTCCTCATTGGCACTATCGGCCGGCTCATCATTGATAATTCCCACTGCTTTTAGAATCTTCTGCTCTATTTCCCCAGCCAGTTCGGCATTATCCTTTAGGTATTGGCGAACGTTTTCTTTACCTTGCCCCAGTTGATCGCCCTCGTAGGTGTACCAAGCCCCAGATTTGCGCACGATACCTAAATCGGTGGCCAAATCAATAATCGAGGCTTCTCTAGAGATTCCCTCTCCGTACATCAGGTCGAACTCGGCAGTCTTGAAAGGGGGAGCCATCTTGTTCTTAACCACTTTCGCGCGGGTACGAGAACCAATCGGTCCCGAAGAATCCTTGAGGGTTTCAATCCGGCGCACATCAATGCGCACCGAGGCGTAAAACTTCAAGGCTTTACCACCGGTAGTGGTTTCCGGAGATCCGAAGAAAACCCCGATTTTTTCGCGCAACTGGTTGATGAAAATGGCAGTAGTACCAGTAGCTGAAAGCGCACCCGTCATTTTACGTAGTGCCTGACTCATTAGTCGCGCCTGCAAACCAACATGGGAATCCCCCATTTCCCCATCAATTTCCGCTTTGGGAACTAGCGCCGCTACCGAGTCGATTACTAAAATATCTATACCGCCCGAACGTACCAGCATATCGGCGATTTCTAGTGCCTGTTCCCCGGTGTCTGGTTGAGATACTAATAATTCATCAGTATTTACCCCCAGTTTTTTCGCATATTCAGGATCGAGGGCGTGCTCGGCATCAATAAAGGCGGCGTTACCGCCTGCCCTTTGGGCTGCTGCCACTGCGTGCAGGGCGACTGTGGTTTTACCGGAAGATTCTGGACCGTAAATCTCAATAATTCGCCCCCGGGGTAATCCTCCCACTCCCAGGGCAATATCTAAAGCTACTGAACCAGTAGAGATGACCTCTACCTGACGATGGGTATTCTCCCCTAGGCGCATCACTGAGCCTTTACCGAATTGTTTATCAATCGCTGCTAGAGCCATGTCTAGCGCCTGTTCCCGATTGCCACCCGCATTTACCTGTCGTTTTACAGTTTTCTTTGCCATGGTAGTTAGTCCTTTCTGGTTCTCTCCGAACTGTTAATAGGCTGGTCTGGGTTTCCCCTGCCTTGGTGTTCCCCTCACCGAGGTTCCAAGCTGACGCTACGCACGACCAGATACGTTTAACAGCCTGGCGATAATCCGACGAGGATAAATCGCTGGCTGCGCGCCTGGGTACAACTTTATCTAGCGAACAGATGTTCGACAAATTCGGCACGCCGACAAGAGCAATCCGAAAAATCGGTCTGCGTCCTTAAAAAATAAAAGCCCCGGCTATTTCCGGGATTTTTTCCTTAAAACCCCTTTTGCACAAAGCTCATCTAAAGTTCGCTGGTCAGCGCGGTGAATAAAACGCAATTCGGGGTCGCTATCAGTCTCTACAAGTAATGAATCCCAAATCTGTTGTAAATCTTTTCCCGCCGCTAAGGCCTGCGCGGGAGTAGCCCCCAACTGGGGTAAGTACAAATCAGTCAATAAAGATGCCCCGAAAGCCTGTCCAAAAACGGCTTTCAGGGCATAATCAAATTCGGAGCGCTTCACCTGGCTAGACTACCGAATGTACCGGAACTTCGGGCATCTGACGACGCACCGAAAGCCCCTCGGCTACCGCAACCCGTAAAGAGACTTCCCGCAGTACCATTGCCATCGGTACTTCTAAGGCTTTGCAGATTGAAGCCAAAAGCTCTGAAGATGCCTCTTTTTGTCCCCGCTCAACCTCGGAAAGATATCCCAAAGACACCTGGGCGCTGGTGGAAACCTCTCGTAAAGTACGCCCTTGAGAACGCCGCACCATTCTTAAGACTTGACCAATCTCTTCACGCAGCAACGGTGTTTTCTTCTCCGTATCTTTTTCCGTCATATCCATAGCATATCCCCTTATCTGCGGATTGCCTCATCGGGCTTTGAGCTGGTCGTGGCAATCGCTAGTCACATATCCTCGTTTTGCTTTACATTAATTCCAACACCGCTATTTACGTTCTCATTCCGTTATTCCCTAAAAGTGCGAGTGTTCACAGCTATGTGATTTAGCTGGCTGCTTATTTCTTTTTATGGTTGCGCCGCATCTGGGAACGCGAAAGCGCAAATCGGCTCTTAGCCTCTTTAGCCGTCTCTTCACGGTCAGTTTCGGTAGACAGACTCTTAGTTTCCGAATCATCACTACCCGCTTTATCGGGTTTATCGGCTAGTTTCTCAGATTCTGAGGACGACTCCTCGATTTCTATTGACCCGTGGTTCTTAGCAGCCTGAGCAGAGTTTTGCGATAAATCCGGCACGTCGAAGCGCGAATGCGGAATAGAAGTAGCTTCGACCTTAGGGGAGTCAAGCCCAGTTACTTGTTCACTGTCCCCACGTTCTAAGCCAGCCTGGTCTGTGCCTGACGCCTTTTGTTTGGCTCGCCTTTGCCTACGGGAAGGGAAAGCGGCTTTATGCGAGGTGTTTTCTGCAGAATCCAGTTCACTAGAAGGAGATGAGTCTTTTTCTTTTTCCTCCCCCTTTTCTTTAGTATCTAACTTCGCCTCGTCCTCGCCCTTAGATACGGAATTCTTTACCAAATCCCGGGAGCTATCGCTAAGCGGTTTATCGCCCTTGGTCGGTAAATCTTTGGGGGAGTTGCAATCTCCGGAGGTAGAATCGCTAGCTTTTTCCTGCGGTTTTAGGGATTCTTTATTCTTGTCCCCAGGCTGTTTATCGCTACTGTGAGCTGGTTTATCTTCCGGGTTGCTTTCAGTTTCTGGATGCTCAGCTTGTTTCTTCTGGTTATCGTGAGCATCTAGGAAATACACCATTCCCGAAAGAACAGTAGCTACGAAGGCAGCAATCAAGGCAGCGATTGCTAAATACATAATGAAAATTCCCAATTGCGCATGGAGAGGATAACAAATCCCCGCCAGCATCCACAGGAACACCATTAAAATCTGCAGACTGGTCTTAATCTTGCCCCCCTTGGAGGCGGGAAGTACTTCCCCAGAACGCAGTAAATACATCCGCAACCCGGTGACTGCCAGCTCCCGCAAAATCACTACTGCGGTAAACCACCACCACAGGTTTTGAAACAGGGACAGTAAGACAAAAGCCGAAATCATCAGGGCTTTGTCAGCAATGGGGTCAAGGAGTTTTCCAAAGTTAGATACTACTTGCCAACGGCGCGCCAGTTTTCCATCCAGATGATCCGTGTAGGCAGCCACCATGAAAACTAGCAGCGAGAAGGCTAGTAGCACAGTAGAAGCGCGCAAATGATACAGAATCATCAGCACAATAAAAACCGGAACCAGCACGATTCGCACGATTGTGAGGACGTTCGGGATTATCTGCTGCCAGCTGGTTGGGGAAGCCGTAGGCTTATCTTTACTTTCCATCAACTACTACCCTAATAGATTTTTGTGCTCTTAAACCGCATTATAGGTGCTTAGCGCCCAGTAAGTTCCCAAGCGTCTTCCTCGCTTTCACCCTCAACTTCTTCCAAAAGTGAGACATCTTCGCTGGTTAGCGCATTTGGCGAGGGCGAATCGGCAACTTTCGCGGAGGGTTTCTCCCCTCGCAACATTGCTAATACTTCTGGTAACTGTTCGGGAGAAACCAGCACTTCCCGGGCTTTAGACCCTCGAGATGGACCGACAATTTCCCTAGACTCCAGTAAATCCATTAGCCTGCCGGCACGCGCAAAACCTACCCGCAGTTTACGCTGCAACATAGAGGTAGAGCCCAGTTGAGTATTTACCACCAATTGCGCCGCTTCTAACAGGTCATCAAGATCATCCCCAATATCTTCCGCAACCTTGGGTTTATCTTCCTCCTTGACAATCACATCCTCGCGATATTTCGGGCTCATCTGCTCTTTGACCGCATCAACTACTTTTTGAATCTCGTCCTCACCCACCCAGGCTCCTTGAATACGTAAAGGCTTAGAGGTACCGGCGGGAAGATACAAAGAGTCACCTTGACCGATAAGAGCCTCCGCACCTCCTTGATCCAAAATAGTGCGGGAATCAGTAATCGAAGAGGTCGCAAAAGCCAGTCGGGAGGGAATATTGGCTTTAATAATACCGGTTACAACATCTACCGAGGGACGCTGGGTAGCAACCACTAGGTGAATACCAGCGGCGCGCCCTAACTGGGTAATCCGCTGGATAGAGGCCTCTACGTCCCGGGGAGCAATCATCATCAAATCGGCTAACTCATCTACCACAATTAATAAATAGGGGTAGGTTGCGATTTCACGCTGCGAACCAGGCGGGGCGATGACGGTTCCTTCCCGAACTGCCTGATTGAAAGAAACAATATGTTTATGCCCGAAATTGGCCATATCGTTGTAGCGGTGATCCATTTCTTTTACCGCCCATTCCAGGGCTTCCGCCGCTTTCTTGGGGTCGGTAATAATCGGGGTAATTAGATGCGGAATCCCCTCGTAAATAGTTAATTCCACCCGTTTAGGATCAACCAGGATTAAACGCACCTGTTCCGGAGTTGAACGCATCAATAAAGAGGTAATCATCGAGTTCACGAAAGATGATTTACCAGAACCGGTAGCTCCCGCTACCAAAAGGTGAGGGGTCTTAGCCAGGTTGGTAACTACATATCCGCCTTCGACATCTTTGCCCACCCCAACCAGCATCGGATGGCTCGACTGATGAGCGGCGGCAGAACGCAGCACATCACCCAGTACCACAATTTCACGGTCGGTATTAGGAATCTCAATCCCGATAGCGCTCTTACCGGGAATCGGGGATAGAATGCGCACGTCAGCACTGGCTACCGCGTAAGCGATATTATTTTTAAGGTTGGTAATTTTTTCTACCTTTACCCCTGGTCCCAGTTCAAGTTCATAACGGGTTACGGTCGGCCCGCGGGAAAAACCGGTCACTGAAACGTCCACCCCGAACTCGGTAAACACTGCCTCTAGGGCGGATACTACCCGGTCATTAGCCTCCGACCGAACTTTATGTGGTTTTCCTTTTACCAGCAGTTCTTCACTGGGTAAGTCATAGGTTTGTCCATCGGCCAGTTCTATCCCCGCCTGACCGGCTCCCGGCAGTTGCAGCTGGGAGTCATCTTCCTCGACTTGTTCAGTCGCAGCTGAATCGGTAGCCTGCGCGCTAGGGGTTGCTAGCACTTCGGTCTTTGCAGTTTCTTCCGGTAGCTTTAACCGGGTAGTACGCGCTGGTTTTTCGGTTTTCGCAGCTTGCTCCGGAGATTGAAGAATCGTGGTGGCAGATTCGGAGTTATCCTCATTGTCTGATGCTTGCGCTGCTAGACGTTCCCAACGTTTAAGCCGCCTGGTCGTCTTAGAAGCCGGCTCGTCCTGCCCACCGGTCTGGTCGGTATCGTCTGTTTGATTCTCGCTGATACTGCCCGCTTGGTCTTTCTTTTCATTAACAGTGTCCTGGAAACGGTGAAACAGCTTACTGATTGCTCCAAAAGCCTGAGACAAAGAAGTATTAGTGGCGATTAGCAGGGAATATAATCCCAGTAAAACCAGCAGAATTACCGCCCCTACCGCAGTAACAATAATTTTGAGCGGATGCCCAAATAACCACCCCAAAATACCGCCCGAGCTCTCAATTGCCGCAAAATTGCTGATATTGGGGCTAGAGCAAGCCACATGGGTGATGCCGTTTAGGGCGGCTGCCATTCCAATGGTGCCCACCAGAATGTGCAGCTGAGAACCCTCCGGGTCGCGGTGACGGAACAGGCTAATGGCTGCCCACACTAAAAGCAGCGGGGCAAAAATACTGTAGATACCTAGCAAACCGGCAGCTAGATGATGGAGCATCCGGGTAGCGAGGGCGTCCATGGAGAACCATTCGGTTAAAGCCGACATTGCAGCCAGGGCAATTAGTAAAAAAGCTATCCCGTCTCGCAAGCGGGAATTACCGGTTTCCGGGCTATCTGAATTCTGATTCTTATTAGTTTTTCTCGCTACCATAACAATGGCAATTTACCTTTCAAGGATTACTTCCCGACGACTGCCACGCCGCAAATAAACAAATTAGCTGTTCAAAGGGATTTCTACGCCACAATCAGCCTTTAAGACCAGAAAACGATTTTATCGAGATATCGACTAATTTCGACTTCATCAGGGCAGGCATCATTTCCCTCCTTCGTAGCTGCTAAAGCCCCGGCGATATTCGCCCTGGCCAGAGCTTCCCGGCGCTTATGCCCTTTAACCAGTTCCGCCAGCAAAACCCCGGTATGAGCCGCCCCTACCCCCAAAGTATCGACAGCTTTCACATTCAGAGAGGGAATCATGGTTTCACGGTGAGCATCAATAAGTTTCGCACCGTGAGAGCCCACCCGCTCTACCGCCCAGGCAGATTCTGGAAGCTTTTCCGCCACATATCCGCAGCTAAGATGCCCAACAGAGCCGGGTAAGAATCGAGACTCGTGCTCGTTACAGGTCAGGACATCAACGTAAGGTAGCACCTGGGAAACATAGTGCGGGTCAATTTGCGATATTCGAGGAGTAGCAGCCATCACTACCGTTACCTCAGCGGCTATGGTGGGTAACCATTGCCCCAGAGCGGAACGATACGAGGAATGTATGAGGTCGCCAGCGGAAATATATACTAAGTCGCCCGGTTGCAAGGCAACTTTAGTTAGTTCCAGGGCAGAAATATCGACCTCCACCCCGGTAGTGAGCACCGAGGCATAGTAGCCTCCAGTCTCAATCATCTGGATTTTCATGCCAATATCGCCAACTACTTCGACCGCTTTGGTCTGGATATTGGCTTTGCGCAGCACTTGGCGTGCCTGGGTAGAGTTAGGACCAGTTCCCAGGCAAGACAGGTTGATTACCGGTACTGCCTGGCGAGCGGCAGCTATCATTACCTCTGCTGCCTCCCCCACTCCCGGACGTTGCGCCTGCCCTAGAACGGTGGTTCCCCGCTCGGGCAGTTGCGGCATTTTTAGAGGTAAAGTCAGCACTACTGCTGCTACTGACACCAGCTTGTTCTTCTGATTATCCATTGATTCCAACCTATTTCGGATTTCAGCTTCGCGGTTTGACGAACGGGAATGCCAGCACTTGGCGAATATCGCAACCTAGCAGCATCATTACCATGCGATCCATTCCTAATCCTAGCCCTCCCAAAGGCAATAATCCCAGTTCTAAACAGTTCAAGAAATCTTCATCTAGGCTCATTGCTTCCGGGTCACCCGCAGCGGCCGCCAGCGACTGCTGAGTAAAACGTTCCCGCTGTTCACGCGGATCTGTCAGTTCGGTATAGGCGGTTCCTAGTTCCATACCAAAAGCCACCAAATCCCAGCGTTCTGCCAGGCGCGGATGGGCACGGTGTTTTCGGGTCAGCGGCGAAGATGAAACCGGGAAATCCATATAGAAAGTGGGGCGAGTGGTTTTAGCCTCGACCAGCTCATCATAGAGCGCCCCGATTAATCTTCCATGGTCAGCTCCGGGAGGAGTTTCGATACCGAACTTCTGGCAAGCTTGCCGGAGAACGCTCTCCCCAGTATCTGCCGTGATTTCTTCCTCTAAAGCCTTAGAGATGGCTTGGTAAACCGGAATTGCCGGCCAGTCTCCAGAAATATCGTAGGCATAATAATCTGTTCCCTTTACGCTACGCTCAATCTTTTGATTTCCCGGGTCGCTAAGGGGACGTAAAGCGATTTCTCGTCCATGAATCGCGCGCGCCGCCCTCTGGTAGAGTTTGCGGGTTAAAGTCATCATCTCCAGGTAGTCAGCGCCCGCCTTATAAACCTCTAGAGACGTAAACTCGGGGTTATGAGTTGCGTCAGCGCCCTCGTTACGGAAAGAGCGTCCCATTTCAAAAATTGCCCCCATTCCCGCCACTGCCAGGCGTTTTAGATATAGCTCGGGGGCGATACGCAAAAACATATCGATAGAGTAAGCATTAGAGCGGGTTACAAACGGACGCGCATTAGCGCCGCCTTGCACGGCTTGCAGTATCGGGGTTTCTACTTCTAAAAATCCTGCCTGAGCAAGCTCCGCACGTACCGCTGTTAATGCCCGCGAGCGTTCTTCTAGCATTTGCAGAGCTACAGGGTCGTTACGCAGCGTTAGGGTGCGGTCGCGAGCGGAGGTTTTCTCGTCTAGGTTTTCTTTCGGGTGGGGTGAGGGGCGAAGCGCTTTTGCAGCTAGCACCCATTTTTGGGCAATTAGTGAGGGCGTGCCGTTGCGGGAAGTGCCGCAGGTTCCGCTGACGACTATTTGATCTCCCAGGTCAAGTAGGGGCAGATTAGCGAAGTCTCGGGAAGCTAGGTGTTGTTTTTCTAAAACTACTTGGAGGTAGGTTCCCCGGTCATATAAATCCCAGAACCATACTCCCCCATGGTTGCGTTTTGCTACGATGCGGCCATGGGTTTTTAAGGGCGAATTCCCGCAAGTGGATGCCTCAGTCACGCTAGCAGCGCTGCCAGGGGGATTAATGTCAGCATTTTGAGCATTACCCCCAGGTAGTGAGGTTAGAGCCCCGCGGTTAGTTATTTGCTTAAACACCTTTTCCAAAGGCTCGCCTAGGTCAAAACCGGGAGGGAAAGGCTCTATCCCGACCGATAATAGCTTTTCTGCTTTTTTACGGCGGACTTTCTGCTGGTCGGTGAGTTTATAGGTAACCGCCTGAGAGGTGAGTTCTTGGCGGATATGTTTCAGCTGAGTTAAATACTCTTCGTCTGCTTCCCATTGAGTTCCTTTGAGAGTCAGCAAAGAGGCGGGCGCGGGAATAAAGCCTTCTAAACAACCGGCAGCTATTAGAGTCAAAGGCACTAGCGGGTCCGAAGAAAAGCACATATACCTGCTTAACCAACGTGGATTGTAACGGGCGTTAGATTCATATAGGGACTGCAACTGCCAAAACTTTGAAGCCTTAATAAACAGAATCCGTTTAAAACGGTCGTTAAGAGTGGCATCTACCGATTCGCCCTCAACAAATATTTCTCTAAACATGGCGAAATTGAGCGAGAACCGATCAATACCCTGTTCAAAGCCGTGTTGCAGCATTTGCAGCACCATTGCTTCTACTACCCCGTTGGCAGCATTTTTTGCCCTGCGCATCAAATTCAGAGAGACTCCGCGCGGCCCCCAGGGAACAAAAGTCAGTAAACACTGTAGTTCACCGTTGTTTCCTCTCGCGGTGCAAATAAGTTGTCGATCATCTTGAGGGGCGAACACTCTATCTAGGCTCATTGAGAAGCCGCGTTCATTCCCAATCCGAAACAGGCTGGCTGCCATTTCTAGTTCGCTTAGCTCACAGGGAGTGATTTCGCTTTGGCGGCGCACTTCGATATTGATTCCGCTACGTCTAATCCGCCGTTGAGCAGCCAGGAGTGCGCGACCATGTACCGAGTTTTCATCAAATCTGTCAGCGGAGATGATGGCCTCGTCTCCCATTTTTTTCACCATCATCCCGCTGCGCCGGTAGACTCTGGCTCCTTGAGCGCTGGCCGCTATCACGGCTGGAATCCAACCTTGACTGTAACAATGCTTTTTCCAGCGTAAAACCACGTCTTCCCAGGAATCCGGGTTTCCAATCGGGTCACCGGCGGCTAAAGCTATTCCCCCGCTGACTCCATAGGAGATAGCTGAGGATTCATCGGAACTGAAAATCACCGTGCGATTATTACGAGTAGCGAAATACCCTAGGGAATCTTCTGCTCCCCATTGAATCAAAAGTTTACGTAAACGCAGGTCATCTCGTTTGCTGCGAATTTCGCAGCGTTGACCAATCAGAATACGCATCACCGCATAGAAGATAATAACTGCCGACAGAATCATCACTATCAGCGATAATGCTTTGATTCCGGGAAATTCTCGCAACAGGGTATTTATTTGAGGCGTAGACAAGAACGGTAATCCGCTGATACGTCGCAGCACCCACAGCGCTATATCCGAAGAGGCAATAGTTGCTGGCGTGAGGTGGCGGGTCAAAGCAAAAGCAATTCCAAATAAGATTGCCTCCCCCGCCAATACTATGCTGAAGCCAACTAACAGGGAACGCAGCTTTACCCGCCCCCAAAATCCAGAGACAGATTTAGTTAAAAGGACGATGATTCCAATCGCGATAACCAGAAAAATTGCTGGTTCTAACGCATATTTCTGTTTTAGTTCTCCATCGAACCATAAGACAATTAAGGTTAGTAAACACAGTAGAGCCATCAGGGATTGCATGGATATCATTACGATTACTGCCAGGCGTTTTCGCATAAAACACAAGAGAGCTACAAAAGCTAGCAGTACCGCCGTCGATAAGGTAGGAAGCGCCGGTACCCCCAAAGTAAGCAGTATATAGACAGTTATCCGGTTAAAACCGAATTCAAACAGATAACGTAAAACTATGGTTATCAGGCAAAAGATAGCCCCCAAGCTGTAAACCCAACCGGCGCATACTGGAACCTGCTGTTTCCAAGAGCTTTTAGTCTTACTGCTAGCATTCATATTTAAATCTCCACGACTACCGGCACAATCATCGGGCGACGCCGCAACCGGCGCGCCACCCAACGTCCCAGGGCGCGGCGCATTGCCTGTTGGAGGCGGTAGGGGTCGCTATCTCCTAGATTTAAGGCTTTTTGCAGCGCCTCGGTCACGTCCGGGAGTACCTCTCTAAATACTCCCTCGTCCTCGGCCATTCCCCGCGCAGTAATATGCGGACCGGCAACAATGATCTTGGTGGGCACGTCTACGGCGGCAAATACTGACACGAAGCCTTCTTCCCCCAAGGTCATTCGGTCTTTCAACTGGTCTTCATCAATTTCGCCGATGGAGCCACCATCAACATAAACATATTCACAATCAACCTGCCCTACTACCTGGGCTTTTCCATCTTTGAGGTCTACTACTACCCCGTCCTCGGCTAGAGCAATGTTCTCTTCGGCAATCCCAGTGGCGTGCGCAATCTGACCGTTAGCAATCAAATGTCGAATTTCGCCGTGAATGGGCATGACGTTCTTGGGCTGGACGATATTGTAGGTATAAAGCAATTCTCCTTGAGCGGCGTGCCCGGAAACATGCACTGCCCGGTTACCTTTATGCACTACCTTGGCTCCTTGGCGCATCAGCGCGTTTATTACCCGGTAAACCGAGTTTTCATTCCCCGGTATTAGGGAGGACGCCAACAAGACGGTATCGTCAGGTTCCAAAGTCACTAGCCGATGTTGCCCTTGCGCAATCCGAGATAGCGCTGCCATAGGCTCACCTTGGGAGCCGGTAACCATCCATACTCGTTTATTGGCAGGTAAATGCTTCATATCTTCGGCGCGCACCACCACTTCGGGGTCTAGCTCTAAATAACCTGCTTGAGCAGCGATATTCATATTGCGTTCCATAGAACGACCCGAGAGGCAAACTTTTCTGCCCACCGCCTGGGCAGCTTCTAGGACTTGTTGTACCCGGTGCACATGGGAGGCGAAGGAAGCTACCACTACCTGCCCACTGGATTCGGCTAACACCTGGCGGATTACCGGACCGATTTCTTTTTCCGGAGTGATAAAGCCCGGCACTTCCGCATTGGTGGAGTCCACCAGGAACAAATCAACGCCCTCTTCCCCCATGCGGGCGAAACCTCTCAGGTCTGTGATTCGTTTATCCAGTGGCAGCTGATCAAGTTTATAATCGCCGGTTACCAGCAGGTTTCCAGCGTAAGTGCGAATCATAACGGCTAAGGCATCGGGAATCGAGTGGGTAACTGCCAAGAATTCGCAAGTGAAATTATCTAGGTCAATACTCTCGCCCTCACTGACTTGATGTAGATGCGCCGCGCTCAGTCGATGTTCTTCCAGTTTGGGACGCAAAAAAGCGAGGGTCAGTTCAGAACCGTAAATCGGTATGTCTTCGCGTAGTCGCAACAGGTAGGGTACTGCCCCGATATGGTCTTCATGTCCGTGGGTGAGCACCAACCCTACCACGTCATTCATCCGTTCTTTCAGGTAAGAAAAGTCGGGGAGAATCAAATCAACACCGGGTTGTAGCTCTTCAGGGAAGAGCACCCCACAGTCCACAATCAGGATTTTGCCGTCCAGTTCAATGACGGTCATATTCCGTCCTACTTCCCCCAGTCCTCCTAGGGGAATAATCCGGATAGCACCAGATTTGAGGGCGGGGGGGTAAGGAAGTTCAGGATATAGCGGATTCACACGTCTAATTCTTGCGATTTTGCTCGTTTATGGCAAACGTGCGCGCGCAAAAGATATAAATATAGTGACGCTTAGCTATTTGGGGTTAAAATACCCCGCCTGGGCGGTTAGTGATTGGGAATAACTAGCGGCGTTGGGGTTAGGGATATTAGTGGTAGCGGCAGCGAGCAAGCAGACTTAGAGCAAAGCGAAATCTGCAAGCGTTTTTTGCAGCTGTTTTATTTCTTCACTGCTGGCTGGGGCTAGAGGCAAACGCAAAGCATCAGAGGGAATAATTTTTTGGAGGGCGAGGGCGTGCTTGGCCATTACTGCTCCTTGTCCCCCTCCCATTAACGCTTTTACCAGGGGCTCCAGTTCTAGGGAAAGTTGCAGAGCCCCCTGATAGTCTCCCCTTTCTACCAGCTGCACCATTTTGCGGTAGCTGGGAGCGGATACGTGAGCGACCACGCTGATAATCCCGATAGCCCCATGAGTTAGCCACGAATAGTTAAGAGCGTCGTCACCGGAGTAAAAAGCTAGCCCGGTTTGCGCTATCCGCCTTGCACCTACCTCGACTTTGCCGGTAGCGTCTTTGACCGCCACAATATTATCGATTTCAGCCAGACGTTTTAGTAGTTCATCACCAATAGCTACCCCGGTGCGTCCGGGAATATCGTAAAGAGTTATCGGCAGGTCTACCTGGGAGGATACTTTCACAAAGTGCTGATATAGCCCCTCTTGGGAGGGACGAGAATAGTAAGGAGAAACCAGCAAAAGCCCGTTAGCTCCGGCTTCCTGGGCGCTGCGCGCCATCCGTACTGAGTGTTCAGTGTCATTAGAGCCAGCGCCGGCGGTAATGAAAATATCGTCTCCGATTGCTTGGCGAACCACCTTTATCAGCTGTTCTTTTTCATCTAGATGAGTGGTAGGAGCCTCCCCGGTGGTTCCAGAAAGCACCAGATGGTTTACTCCCTGGTCTACCAGGTGTTTCGCTAGGTTTGCGGCGGCGTCATAATCTACAGCGCCATCAGGTTGAAAGGGGGTTACCATCGCCACCCCAACCGAACCAGCTAACCGAAAAGCGCTCTCTAGGTTACTCATGACTCCACTGTACCTGCTCTACCTGCCGATTTTTATTTCGTCCAAAAAGCGAGCGAGAGGGGTTTAAAGGTCACAAAACCACAGGTGCTGCACCATGGATTCTTGCCCCACCTGCAAGCCCTGACGTAGACCCGCCGGAGAAAATCCGCATTCGGAAAAGAAGCGGATTTTTTCTTTCCCCCCAGCCGCCAACCAGATTTGTACCCGACTTGCTCCCGAAAGACGCAACATATCAACAATCGCGTGAAGTAGGCGAGAAGCATCGTCGAGGTTCTTTTCCCAATCACTAACCTCTAGCGCCACGATTTCCGAATCTGCTCCCCGCTGCGCTAGCGGAGACTGTTTCGGCTTCGCCAACATTGTAGGAGCCGGGGCAATCGCCGCCATTCCCACAACCTGTCCTTTATTTACCGCCGAAAGTAAATGATGTTTTGGGGAGGGCGGGCTAAGCAGGGATTGCGTCCAGGCTTTAGTGATTTCTCCGGAGTTAATCAACGCTAAGGTTTGCGGGTCTACCTGCCCTAAATGAGAATGTAAATCTTTACGCATTGCAGCCGATTGGATTTGTCCCCAACTCGGCATATCTTCACTTTTAGCGAGGCGAACCGATCCGGTTGCATCTGACCTTGATAACACCTTAGATTCCTAAATCCATGACTTTATCTAACCCCACCGTAAGAGGAGCCGCATCAGTAACTTTACGGACAGCCAGCAGCATACCCGGCATAAAAGAGGAACGGTCAAAACAGTTAGTACCTAGTCGTAACTGTTCTCTCTGGTTACCTAGGATTACTTCTTGATGGGCGTTAGCTCCCAGAATCCGCAAGGAATGAATCCCCACGTCCCCAACTTTCATGCCGCGCGCGCCCTCAGGGTCGGTGGTAGTGGCATCGGGGGCAGCAGGAATAGCGGCTTGCTTGCGGGCGGCTGCCATTTGCTGGGCGGTTGCTAGCGCTGTCCCGCTGGGGGCATCTAGTTTATTAGGGTGATGGGTTTCTACGATTTCGGCGGAAGTAAAGAACGGTGCAGCCAGCCGGGAAAAAACCATCACCAGCACTGCGGAGAGGGCAAAGTTGGGTGCAATCAATACGTTACGCCCAGTTTCGCGCGCCACTTCCTGAATTTTTGCCTGTGCGTCCTCGTCCCAGCCTGAGGTACCTACTACCGCGTGCGCACCAGCGCGCAAAATCGCCTCGGTATTAGCGAAACTGGCGTTGGGGATAGTGAACTCGACAGCGACCTGCGCTCCCCGCAAAGTTTGTGCCGTGATTTCATCACCGCGACCTAAGCGGGCAACCAGCTGCATATCAGTGCAGTTCTCGATGGCATCACAGCAGGTCTGTCCCATACGCCCACCGGCACCAATTACCGCAACTTTCAGTATGTCAGTCATCTCTATTTCACACCTTCAGGTTTATTCGCATTAATTATTTGGGATTTATCAGGGCAAATAGTCTGTCCGGCAACCGATAAATTGTTGTACCATTCCTGCCGCAAATCCGCCGAATCGACTTTGTTATAAATGTCAAAGAGAGTTTTTTTATTGGCGGCAGAATCCGCCTGCTTTGTATCTAGCAGCCCACATAGGGATTGGGCGGGCCCTAATACCAGTTCGGCGGTTCTTTGATTGTAATGATTCTTTTCCATCACCTGTTTGACGAAACTATTTTGTGCCTCGCTGAGATTAGCTTTCGGGGTGAAACTAACCGTAGGGGTTGCGCTAGGGCTAGAAGTCTCAGGGGCAGCAGTTGGCGAACTGGTCACCTTAGGGTTGGTTTCCTCTGGAACCGGTTTTGTTTGAGGGGACTGGGTGGCGGGGCTACAGCCAGCAAGTAGAGCTGCGCTAACCAGAAAAGGGAATAATCTCTTTAACTTCACCCAATCAGCTTATGACACGGTGGGGCTTACTGTGACTTTCACCTGGGGTGCGTCTAAGAATTGCGCTGCTAGAGAGCAAATATCTGCCACCGTTACACGCCGCAGCGCCGCATTCATCTGGTCGATAGTGCGCAGACGTCCTCCGGTAACTTCTGCGCGTCCCAGGCGCGCCATCCGTGCCCTGTTATCGTCCATCCCCAGTAGCACTCCCCCACTGAGCTGCCCTAATGCTTCCTTGAGTTCGCGTTCTTCAACTCCGCTCTCAGCTAGTTTTTCTAGTTCCCTATGCAATAAATCGGTAACCTTTTGCAGATTCTTAGGGGCGCAACCGGCGTAAAGACCAAAGGCTCCGCTGTCAGTGTAGGAGCTATCAAACGCATAGGTCGAGTAGGCAAGTCCCCGCTTTTCCCGGATTTCTTGGAAAAGTCTAGCGGACATTCCCCCCGATAGTATGGTCAGCAATAGACTTAAGGTGTCACGTTGGGGGGAATTGGCGGGCAGGGAACGGGTACCGATAATGATTTGCGCTTGCTCAACCTTTTTATTTAGCTGTTTATCAGCTCTAACGGCTGGAAGGGGTGCGGGGCGGGAAGGGATTTCCGCGTCCTTACCGCTATCAAGTTCCCAACCGTTTTTTGCAGCTGCTGTCATTATCAGTTCTGCCAAATAGTCATGGCTGATGTCACCGGCGGCAGCAACCACCAAATGTTGAGGTTGATACCAGCGTTGATGGTGTGATTTCACTGCCTCTAAGGGGGTAGCAGCTACGGTGCTTGCCGTACCTCCAACTGGTCTACCAAGAGGAGAATCCCCATATAACTGGCTTAAGAATTCTTCGTAGCAAACATCTTGGGGATCATCTTGCGACATGGCCAGTTCGTCCAGGATAACCGCGCGTTCTAGGTCGAAATCTGCCTGTGCCAAGGCTGGGCGCGCTAGCATTTCGGTGAGCACTTCCACCGCCATTGGCAGGTCGCGGGAGAGTACCCGGCAATAATAGTGGGTGGATTCTTTGGCGGTGGCAGCGTTTAGTTCTCCCCCTACGGCATCAAAGGAACGGGAGATTTCCTTCGCGCTGCGGGTGGCAGAGCCTTTGAACAGTAAGTGTTCAAGATAGTGGGTAGAGCCTAGATGTTCCTCACCTTCGTCACGAGAACCTGCCGGAATCCAAAATCCGAGGACGACCGAGGGCGAGGCAGGAACCTGTTGGGTAATCAAGCGGATGCCGCCGGGAAGTATCGACCGCTCAATTAAAGTGCCGTTCTCTTTAATGCTGATGCGAGGACAATCAGCATTGAGGGGAAGTTCAAAATCGTTAATCTCAGGCATATTATTTTCTATTTCCCTCTTGATTTTTTGGGCTTAAAACTGCCGTTTTTTCTGGGATTCTTTATAGCTTTAGCGGTTTCATTTTCTTGGTTAGAGCGTTTCTTGGTTGAGATAGTTTTTATCGCTAAAGCACAACCGAATAAGGCGAAAGTAAAAGCCGAGAAAATCGCGAGCGCAACCGATAATAATTCAGCTTGGGCGCTAGCGGATATGAATGCATAAAGCAGACAAGCCCCAAAACTCAGGATGGAGATGATTAAGGCTCGTCCCCAAAAAGGACAGGCATCTAACTTAAAAACTAGGCGAATACCAGCCAATATGGATAAAAATATCCAGGAGATTGCCGAGATGATTAGCAGGGAAAAAACAGTAAAAACTGTAGCCAGTCCCTGTTCATCACCGGCGGTAACAGAAAATAAGATTAGGCAAATAAACAGGGAAACAAATATGCCTATCCCTGCAAGCAGCAAATCAAAAAATCTGCGCACTGTATATCTCTTTCCTGAAAATAAAAGTTGGCGAGGGCGCCATTTACTCGCCCTCGCCAACTATTCTTAGCGATTATTCATCGTCACCATCTGATTGCTCTTCGCGGCGATCGTCACGTCGATCATCGCGACGATTATTGCGATGCCGGCGGCTACGGTTACGAGGGCGACGAGGACGCTCTTCGTCTTCGGAGCGACGAGATTCCTGCTTAGCTTCGTTTTCAGCTAATGCGGCCTCTTGCTCTTCACTGAGTACCGCCACCAGGGACAGTTTGCCCCGTTCATCGATTTCTTCGATCTCTACCTGAACTTGGTCGCCAACGCCCAGTACGTCCTCTACCTGGTTGATGCGTTTGCCCCCTACCAGGCGACGGATCTGGGAAATATGCAGCAGACCGTCCTTGCCGGGGGTCAGGGATATGAAAGCCCCGAAGGAGGTGGTCTTAACCACGGTTCCCACGAAACGCTCCCCTACCTCAGGCATTTGCGGGTTAGCGATTGCATTCACGGCGGCCCGAGCTGCCTCTGCCGATTCAGCATCGGAGGAAGAAATATAGACAGTGCCGTCATCTTCGATAGTTACTTCCGCGCCAGTATCTTCTTGAATCTGGTTAATCATCTTGCCCTTCGGGCCGATGACCTCGCCAATCTTGTCTACCGGCACCTGTACGGTGATGATGCGCGGAGCATAGGGGCTCATTTCGTCCGGTTCTGGAATAGCCTGTTCAATCAGGTTCAAGATTTCCAGGCGGGCTTCCTTAGCCTGAGCTAGCGCACCTTTCAGCACGTCAGAGGGGATACCGTCCAGCTTGGTGTCTAGCTGTAGGGCGGTAATAAAGTCCCGAGTACCGGTTACTTTGAAGTCCATATCCCCGAAGCCGTCCTCGGCTCCCAAAATATCGGTGAGGGTCATGTACTTGGTGGTACCGTCCTCGTTCGGTTCACTCATTAGCCCCATGGCAATCCCGGCAACCGGAGCTTTTAGTGGCACACCCGCGTTTAGTAGCGAAATCGTGGAGGCGCAAGCCGAACCCATAGAGGAAGAGCCGTTAGACCCCATAACTTCGGATACCTGACGGATAGCGTAAGGGAATTCTTCCTTGGAGGGAAGTACCGGCTCTAACGCCATTTCCGCGAGGTGACCGTGCCCGATTTCGCGGCGCTTGGGGCTGCCCACGCGACCGGTTTCACCGGTGCAATAGGGCGGGAAGTTGTATTGATGCATATAGCGTTTGCGGGTCACCGGGCTGAGGTTATCGAGCTGCTGTTCCATCCGCAGCATATTCAGGGTGGTTACCCCCAACACCTGGGTTTCTCCGCGACGGAAAATCGCGGATCCGTGCAGGCGGGGCAGCACTCCGGCGCGCGCATAGAGCGAGCGAATCTGGTTGGGCTGACGTCCATCCATCCGCACGCCTTCGTTTAGGGTGCGGGTACGGATTAGCTCTTTTTCGAGGGCGCGGAAAGCGGCTTTGAGCTCTTTCTCTCCCTCGGGGAAACGCTCTTCCAGGTCGGAAAGCATTTGGTCTTTGATTTCATCAACCCGGTTTTGCCGTTCGAGTTTCTCTGCGATCTGTACGGCCTGGTCAAGCTGTTCGCGGCAGTTTTCGGCCACCGCATCCCAGTGTTCGTCCTCGAAGTCTTTAAATAGCGGGAACTCTAGGGTTTCTTTCTGACACTTGGCCGCTACCTGCGCTTGCGCGCGGCATAGTTCCTTAATGAAAGGTTTAGCGGCTTCCAGACCGGCAGCTACTACATCTTCGGTCGGAGCGGTCTGTCCCTGTTGAATTAGTTCCCAGGTGCCTTCGCCGCCGCCGGCCTCTACCATCATAATGGCTACGTCTTCGCCGCCATCAGCGGTTTGAATAACCCGTCCGGCAACCACCATGTTGAAAGTGGAACGCTCGATTTCGCTGTAACGTGGGAAAGCTACCCACTGTCCATCAATTAGGGATAGTCGAGTGCCGCCGATCGGCCCGGAGAAGGGCAGACCGGAAATCTGGGTGGACATGCTAGCAGCGTTAATGGCTAGCACGTCGTAGGCATCATCAGGGTGTACGGTCAGTACCGTAGCTACCACCTGTACCTCGTTACGCAGCCCTTTTACGAATGAGGGGCGCAACGGACGGTCGATTTGGCGCGCTGCGAGAATCGCTTCCGTGCCGGGGCGTCCTTCCCGCCGGAAGAAGTTTCCGGGGATACGTCCCGCCGCGTATTGGCGTTCTTCCACGTCAACGGTGAGCGGGAAGAAATCAAACTGGTCGCGCGGGTTTTTACCTACCGTGGTGGCAGATAGAACTGTGGTTTCATCATCCAGGTATGCCAGCGCACTGCCGGCAGCCTGCTGGGCGAGTAGACCGGTTTCGAAGCGCACGGTGCGCTGTCCGAAACGACCGTTATCGATGATTGCCTCGGAGGCAATCACTTCTGGATCGTCCATCATTTTCTTTTATTTACTCCTTGTATTCCTTCTTCTAGGGCCGATGCCCTCCTGAGAGCTATCACCTTGTGATGGGCGGTCAACGATCGAGACCCACGGAGATAGGCGACTAGAAACTGCTGCGCCTGATCCGGAGGCCACCACCGAAGACCGAAACCGGGGTGATAGCAATTCGGCCCGGCGTTAACCGGGCCGATTAGCAAACTATTTACGCAAACCTAAACGAGCGATTAGGGAACGGTAACGTTCAATATCGATGTCTTTTAGGTAACCGAGTAGGCGACGACGCTGCCCTACCAGCAGCATCAAGCCGCGGCGGGAGTGGTGGTCGTGCGCATGAGTTTTGAAGTGTTCAGTTAAATCTTTAATCCGCTTGGATAGCAGCGCGATTTGCACCTCAGGCGAACCCGTATCACCGGGATGGGTCGCATATTCTTCCATGATCTTGGCTTTTTCTTCTTTACTCAGTGCCACTGGGTTCTCCTTTTCTTCTACTTGTTGCACGGAGCTCCGGGGCAGTTTCACCCGGGCATGACGCATCCGTGGCCGGCTTGTAACGGCTTTTCTAGCCTAACATTATCGCTGCTGGCAATCCTATTTTGACGCTGGTGAACTAGGACACGCGTAGCGCAGGGGTAAGCGCGAGGGCGAGGGCGAGGACGAGGACGCTGTCGCAAGTTACGCGCGGGGTCTTGAACTTATCTAATTCTCCATTTCGGGGCTGGCTCGGTAAAAGCACTCCGGGACCCCGTGACCTGCTACGCAGGTCAAGCCCCGTTCGTATCTTTTACCGGCCGCGCCCCCTAGTCACACTGAGCTACCTTCTCAGCACGGGGTCTTGGTTTTTCCTCCCGCCCAAGAATTCGGAAAAAGACCGCAGGCATTTTCCGAATTCTTATGCCCACCGCGCCTACTCGGATAAACCAATCCCCCGCACTCTGCGGCACGCCCTAACCTGCGCGGAAGGCATATCTTAGTTCGGTGATTATTTCATCTGGTTTCGCCATCATAGTCCCCAGCCTCCAAGGCTTTGGCAGCGAACTTGTCGAAATCGGATTGATATTCCGCGTCTTGGATTATTCGATATTTTTCCAGTTCTTCTTTGGCTGCCTGGTCGGCTATTTTCTTAGAGATTTTCCCGGCGCTCTCTAAGAGTTCGCGACTATCAAGAGTGAGTACTTGGTTTAGGAATTTCTCCCATTCTTCCATGGTGGTGGGAATATGCCGCTTGGCACGCGATTCTGCCAGGTTTAGATAGGCTTCAACGATTCGTCCTAAATCAGCCAATTCGTCTTTCGTGAGGTAGTTCTTGGCTACGGTAACATCGCTGGCTAGGACTTTCCCATCCGGAGAGTTTTTCCAAGTCGTTAACCCCATATGCGGTTTGGTAGCGTCAGCTCGCTGGGCAATCAACTCGGCAGCGGTATGACCATGCACCGCGTAATGTAGTTTGTTTTGAACGGCAGCGAAGAATGTTTTGGTCGTGGGGGCATTGGGGTTGTAGTCGACTGCGGTGGCATAGATGTCGGTTATTTTTTGGTAAAAGCGGCGCTCGGAGAGACGAATCTCGCGGACTTCTTGGAGTAGTTCCTCGAAATAGTCATGCCCGAGAATCTTCCCCGATTCCATGCGTGCGCGGTCAATAACATAGCCGCGCAGAGTAAAGTCTCGAAGCACTGCGGTTGCCCACTGGCGGAACTGGGTAGCGCGAATAGAGTTAACACGGTAGCCAACGGAAATAATGGCATCTAGGTTGTAGTGCATCGTGAGGTAGGACTTGCCATCGCTAGCAGTTATCCGGAATTTCCGGATAACTGATTTTTTCTCCAACTCTCCAGATATAAAAGTATTTCGCAGATGTTCGCTCACTGTCCGCACATCCACGTCAAACAGCTGCGCCATCAGCTTTTGCGTCAGCCAAATCGTTCCCTCTTGATAGCGCACTTCAACGCCCGCACCGGGCTGAGCGGTGAATACCAGAAACTGCCCGGAATCATGCTTAATTATTGTCCGAGAACTGGCCTTTCCGGGGCTCTTTTCAGCTTTACTATTCTTCGTCATACCGTTTTTCTTAACCATCCTTCGATTGAGGTTTTCCATTCGCAAATCATCACTGACTCGCAAACCGTCACTTCTGAGTCCGATCCGACTGTTTGCGCCGCGCGATTCTCGCCCTCTCCCGCTAACCCCAAATAATTGTTTCCGATAGCAAGGTGAGTCCCGGTGGCGCATTTCTTCCTGTAAAGATAAAAGCTATTCTTTAAAATTTATCTCCACCTCGGCGGCATTGTAGATATCCAAGCGGTTTTGGATATCCACCTTGTTCACAATCCAGCCACGCAGCGAACACTTTTGAATGAACTCATCTATACGGTTCACACCATCCATTTCCCGCAAAGTAACCACTATCCCAAACCGCAAATTTCCATAGGGGGCGCTAGCAGGCTTATCCCACCGGGTGGTCTTGCGGATTTTCAACCCCCACATCTGCGTCTCGTATGCTTTCCTACCGCGCTGACCATTACGAAAATCTTCACCGATATGTTTGACGTTATCCCACTTGCGGTAGCTATTACGCGCCGTAGCCTCAGTAGTGTAATCATCATTTTCACCCTGACGGTTATTGTTAAGCGCTATCAACCTACCCTTGTCATCAATACGCCCAAAGTGTAAATCCAATTCAGTACTGGTATAGTCCACGCCTTGACGGCGGTCACACGGGGGAAAATAGCACAAGGTGGCACGGGCAATATACGGGTGCTTGCTGTTTACGACCGGCACTGGAATACCAAAGTTATAAGTCTCGTAGGAATCAGCAATCCCAGTCAAGACAAATTTAATTTCATCATCTTTAGACTGAACCACGTCCTCTATACGAATGGGAACCTGACCGTACCCTCGTTTAGAATCTTCGTGATGTTTCCATCTCGCAGCCGCGTCAATTATCAGTGCTTTGGCTACTTCGCGGTTAAATCCCATTATCTGCATCAAATACGCCATTTTCCGTGTTACCCACGGTGCCGCAAAAGAAGTTCCCTGTACCCAAGAACCCCCGCTTCCTGCATAGACATACATGAGACCACCACTGTCTCCACCAACTGCGCAAACGTCAGGTTTTTTGAAAAATTCCAAGACTGGACCACTTCGAGAATAACTAGCAGTTTCACCCGAAAATGAGGTTGCATTTACAACTAAGGAATTTATGGAATCAGCAGGAGCCCCAATTTTCTGCTGCTTGTCATGGGTTTGATTAGTACCTGCCACCACAAAAACAATGTCATCAAAGCGAGACTGCAATTCGTCCAAAATAGCGCCCTCGGGAGACACGAAGTTACGCGCAATCTCTCGCACAGAACCCTGGGAAATGTTCCATACTTTAATGTCACGGTTCTGTTCCACGATTCTTGTCACATGCTTCATGAATGCAAACGAATCCGAGCGCGACCCGGTAGCGACCCCGAAGTGCCGTACCCGGAAACGACCACAACCATCGTCCAGCTTCGGCATGAGACTTGGACCATCGACAATAAGCGACGTAACTTTTGTCCCGTGAGCATAATCCTCCGGTCGTATTTCAATTTCAGGGGGAATCCGATTTATTGACTCCACCCAATCGGAAAAATATACGTTTTCATCAAATGGGGTATCAATCACTCCGATAATGGGTTCATTACCCGCTTTAGGTATATCCAAAGGATTGATACCCGCCTCATCAAACTCTTCGGGGGTTAACTTGGAGATATCGGAAATCGCCATCGATACCAGGAAGGGATATTTCCCTATCAATACACTGTATTGCTCCGGGCTCAACCGGAGAGCGCTTCCCAACACTTGGTCAGGGGTGAGTCTTAAACCCAAATCTTTTAGAAAATTGTAAACATCGTCGTATCCGGTATCGTAAATATTCACAACTACCCAGCCGTCAATTGCCTCCTGCTGAGCACGTATACCGAACCGCTCAGCGAAATAAGCATCCCGGATTACCTGGAAAAAGCTGCTCTTCGGCAGTTTATAAATCCACTTATTTTTGGAAGTCTTTTTTATTTGCTCCAACATTTCATAATCGATACTGCCACCGTATTTATCAACAATTGCTGCGCAACCATCTAAAACATCGATGGAATCATCAACTATGCTTTCGCTGACACAATAGGTAATCACATGGTGGGTGTTACCCAAATCCCCCTCGAAGCGGGATCCCACAATGAAATTACTAGCCCCAGAGCTACCTCTGCCGAGTAGGCGGCGAATCCGGTTACTTTTAGCTGTTACTTTCTTATAGTAAACGCTGATTAAGAGATCGAAGGGTATCTGCTTGTTCTGCCAATACTCCTTTATTTCCACCAGCTGTTGCCGCAAATCTAACAGGTGTTTGGCAGTAACTTCCCCATTCTTGGGCAGTTGGGGCGAACCGGGCCGCCCAGCAGCTTTGGTTTGGAACTGACCTTTAAGCTGAAGCAGGTTATTCACCACGCACCTCCCTTAGTTCCCGAGAAATAGTTGTCTTCGGCACCTGCGAGAGCACTTCGATCTCTCGCAAGGTGAAACCCTGCTGACTCAGTTCTGCATAATTCTTAATAGATTTCCCCGGACAGACCTGGGAATAGAGACGACGCAGATAATCGTAAAGATCACCGGGTTTACTGAAGGCAAGCGAAGTTCGCAGCATATTCTCAAGTTCTCCCGGGTAAGGAATCTCCGGCATTTGATTCATGATTTTTCGGAACAAGCGCACATTGCGAGCCACATTTTTGAACTTGTCCAATAATCCGCTCAGCATCACTTCAGATATTTCTAACAGGTCGTCCCTGCTGTACCGACCAAAATCAATAATGGAATCAAATCTTCTGACGAGGGCTTTATCGAGGGCCTCATAAAGATTGGTAGTGGCTATCAATACCACCTGTTCATTTAGAGAGTCGAGTTCCTTTAATAATGCCGAAGTAGCTCTGCCCATTTCCCGAACATCATGGTTATTTACCCGATCAAGTGCCAGGGCATCTATTTCATCGAACAAGACCACTGCCTTATCGGGGTGTCTCATATCGTTTATTTCCGCGAAAAGACGACCTATATTCTTACCTGTTTGTCCAAGTTTGCTGTCAATAACCGCGTTAAAATCCACCAGATAAAGCTCACGTTTAGTTATTCTGGCGATTTGGCGAGATGTCTGAGTTTTCCCGGTGCCCGGAGGACCTTGGAATAAAAACTTGTTTACCCCAATATTGTGGGAGATGGCATTGCATACACCGGTCACATCCATGGCTATAGCTTCTGGGAGAGGCAACGGCGTTGAAGCAGACTCAAAGCGACGGAGAAAATCTCCCCCGTCCTCCCCTAAAGCTTGTGGAACTAACGCGTTAGCATCCGAAATAAGCGCCATAATATATGCTGCTAGCTCCGTGTCACCGGCAGCTTCAAAGTCACGAGCGATTTCTGAGACTTCGGAGCGGAAAGCAGATTCATTTTTATCTTCGTGATACCTGATTAGATTGATTACATTGCGTTTCTTCAAGACTTCCCCTTTCGTTAGACACAAGCATAGGCACATTTTGGGACAAATACAAGTAATTTGGGACAAGATTTCAAGTATTCACAAAAAATAGGGCTTCCCTGCTGATAGAAAACGTTAATAGTGATTAAATCGTCCTCGAAAACCCCCGCGCCGTCCAGCCCCCAATGCGCGACAGGTCACTCCCGAGCGCGCCCCGACAAATAAACAACGGAAAAATCCCGAAAATGAGCTAAAGTTAGCTAATGCGTGAAACCCGTGATTTTGATGCCGAGTTTTTGAATAGAGACAGTACACAGAGGGGTCTCCCTCCCGCCAAATACTCCAAACGCCCCGCTGTTGGCGCAACTATAACCCTTGGTCTGAGCCTTGCGGTGTTAATCGGTTTCGGTTCAGTCGCAAATGATATGTTCCCGTTTTCGGGAGTATTCATCACGATTATGACGAAGCTAGCCAGTTCCGGGCTAGGGTTTGTCATGATTGCGCTGCTGGTGGGCTGGTTCTCTAAATCCTCGAAAATCGCTGCTAGTGTAGCTTCCGTTTCAATTCTATTTGCGTTAGCAATCTATTACTGTGCAATCCCTGCCTATAACTTGCGTCCAAGTGCCGCAGGCAGCGACATTGCACAGATTGCCCTAGTCTGGACACTGCTAGGGGTAGGCTGCGGAGTAATCGTTGGTTCAATGGCATTTTTTGCTCATTATGGAACGCTGACTCAACGCTCTATCGCCACCGGCTTCCCCCTCGGTTTAATTTTAGGTCCGGTAGTGGTGGGGTTACTGCAAGGCGTAGACCTGCGCAGCCTAGAAATACTCGCAGTCGTAGCCATCACGGGTTTTATTCCCGTTGTTGGCCTGCTGGTATCACTGCGACGCACAAAACCAAGGCTGCTTTTTCTCTCAGCGCTAGCGGGGATTATTTTCTCCGGAGGGCTATTTTTAGTGGTGTACGCTTTATACTACTGACACATTACCGACAACTACGCACATTAAGACACCAATCCGTACCTCAGACCAGTTAGCCGCGCCAACCACGCCTTGCCCCAGTGCCTGCTCTACCCGCTGCCATCCGGGTTCTTCTTGCAAGAAAGCCAGGAGAGTAGAAGCATCTAAAACAAACATTAGAAAGATTCTTTCTGAGCGGCGCTGCGGCGCTCCGCCAGCAGTTCCTCCACCAGGCTGCCGGCTCCAATTTGTTTCCTTATTACCTGTTTAGCTTGCTTTTGAGTCATAGTAATAACCCCGTTTGGGGTATCTAGCATCAACAGTTGGGTGCCTGGTTCCCACTTTTGGCTACGGCGCAGCGCCGAAGGGATCACCAAACGCCCTCTTCTCCCCCAGAGGCTGCATAGGAGGCATTCATATTACGAGTGTGCATCTAAGCCATCTTAGAGAAACCACGAACTCAAGTACACAGAAGTATTCACTAAACGCCCCAATTGAAGTACAATATGAGTATATTGTACTTCTACTGGACTATAGGGTGATCGTTATGACCACTTCCACTGCTACCAGAATTAACTTCCGAACAGACACAGAAACCAAACAGTCTGCCGAGAAGCTTTTCGATGCCCTGGGGCTTGATATGACAACAGCACTCAATATGTTCTTAAAGCAGGCAGTACGGGATCAGGCGCTGCCGATTCGTCCCGCCCTCACCTATGTCCCCAATGCGAAGACAACTCGCGCCCTAGCACACGCACAAAGGGTTATAGAGGGTAAAGATTCAGAAGATGGGGCAGTTTTTGAGGACGCAAACCAGGCAATAGAATTTCTGGACCCCCTAGCATGAAAATTATTTTTGACCGCTAATTCCAAACTGACTATAAGCAAATAGTTCGCCATCATCCCCACATCAAAGACGAAATACGCGAGCTAATCTACACTGTTGAGGAAATCGGGGAGATACCACCTACCTACAACCCTCATAAGCTAACCAACCCAAGGGGAACCTACACCGGCTATTGGGGTCTACATTTACAAGAAGGCGCGTTTGACGTGGTGATGGTCTATCATCAGCTGCGGAAAAACCAGACAATCAGGTTCATCCGCATAGGTTCTCATAGGCAGCTGTTCCAGGGGAAGGAACGATTAGGATGAATCTGGTTTAAGAGCCCCTGAATACCTTTCAAATCTTTATCTTTACCTCGCAACCTTAGCATCTTTACTTATAGCTGGTTTCTTGCTGTAATAAGTAAAGATTTTGGAGGTGTTTGCGGTGTACGACTACGAGGGGCTAAACCAGAAACTGCTAGAGCGGGGCTTGAAGAAATCTGAGCTGACTTCAATCCTGAAAATCTCCTCGCGCACTATCGCCAAAATCGCGAAGGGAGAAAAGCTGGCAGATCAGGTCATGGACAAGCTATGCGGCTATTTTTCCTGCAACAAAGCGGATCTGTGCCACACAGTCTCCCCTAACCCCGTCCTCCAAAGACTTAGAGAAGAAAAGGAGCACCGGATTCCCGGCGGTCTTTACCATGAGCTGCAAATCCGCATGACCTATAACTCTAACCATATTGAGGGCAGTACCCTCAGCGAAGAGCAAACCAGACGGATTTTTGAAACCAATACTCTGGGAGCCGAGGACGACCTGGTAGTTGATGACATTATTGAAACCGTTAATCATTTTCGCGCTATTGATTACTGCATTGAGGTAGCAGAAGAAGCGCTCAGCGAAGATATTATTAAGCATCTTCACTATCTGTTGAAAATGAGGACGCAAGCGGAGAGGCTTGTCTGGTTTCAAATCGGAGATTACAAGCAACGCCCCAATGTGGTGGGTGGCACTAAGACCAGCACACCTAAAGAGGTGCCCGCAGCTATGAAAGCGCTGATAACTGCTTACCTGGCAAAAGAAAATGTGTCCCTAGCTGACATCGTTGAGTTTCATTACCGGTTTGAAAAAATCCATCCTTTTCAGGATGGAAATGGGCGCGTAGGGCGGTTGATTGCCTTTAAGGAATGCTTAAAACAAAATCTGGTGCCTTTTATTATTGAAGATCGTAAAAAGTATTACTACTACCGCGGCTTAAAAGAATACGAATCGCAACCAGGCTTCCTACTTGATACCTGTTTAGATGGGCAAGATACTTTCCGCGCCCTCCTAGAACTATTTGAAGTCGAGACTCCCCCTAACAGCCTAAAGTGATGTTAAATAAAGATATTTTCTTTAGCGACTTTGGAGATTGCAAGCCGCCCAGTCTAATCATGCACTCCAGAACCCACGAGGAGGTCGCTAGTTAAAGCGGTCTTTATTTACCCAATCATAAACCCACTGCAAATTAAACAAGGGTGCGGACTGTGCATCAATCACCGGCTGAACTACTCTATAAATCTCACGTATTAGTTCAGTTTGATTAATTTCTTTAATCGAGATCTTACGCTCTTGCCTATCGGTAGCACTCAATAACTTAAAATGGTCATCAAAAGCATAAATAATAAACTTTTCGCTGCAATATAAATAACGAGGATCAGAGGAAAAGGAAAATATTGCCAGTTTTTCACCATCTTGATAATTCTCGTTATAGATAGTTCTGCTTCCGTCGTAATCGTACTTTATCCCTTTAATATCTGGGGTGTATATCCAGTCAAGGTTACGTGTTACTTCCATAAGAACAGGCTCTACCCCAACCTTATGAGGAGTATGCTGCGCATAATAAACCGAATTTTTCTTCAAATTCAGCGCCCCATACCCAAACCAAACCACCCCAACAAGCACAACAACAAAAACCGAAAGAAAAACCTTCTTAACCATCAAAGATCCTCCCCTCAATAACTCAAAACCCAAACATTTTTCTTATTACAAGAACCTCCACTAGAAGCTAATTAAACCGGTCTTTATTCACCCAATCATAAATCCACTGTAGATTAATCAACGGCTCCGACTGCGCATCAACCACCGGCTGAACCACCCGAAAAATATCCCGCTTCACCGCTGAAACATCGACAGGTTTAGAAGTAAACTCTAGAGTTTTCTGATTCCATACCGATATCAATCTAAATCTTTTATCAAACGTATAAAGCAAAAAGTTGCCATCATCATACGAGTATTCTTCCGAAAAGAGATAAGCAAAGTTAGCGCCTTCATCCCTTCCATATTTATTATTATAGATATTTCTATAGCCGTCGTAATCGTACTTTATCCCTTTAATATCAGGGGTGTAACTCCAATCTAAGTTACTCACAACCTCCATAAGAACCGGCTCTACCCCCTCACGATGAGGAGTATGCTGCGCATAATAAACCGAATTTTTCTTCAAATTCAACGCCCCATACCCAAACCAAACCACCCCAACAAGCACAACAACAAAAACCGAAAGAAAAACCTTCTTAACCACCAAAAACCCTCCCCCCAATAACTCAAAACCCCAAACAAACCCTAAATAAAAAGCATACAACTATCTAATTAAACCGCTCTTTATTTATCCAATCGTAAATCCACTGCAAATTAATAAATGGCTCCAACTGCGCATCAATGACCGGCTGAACCACCCGAAAAATATCCCGCTTCACTGCTGAAACATCGACTGGTTTAGAAGTAAACTCTAGAGTTTTCACATTCCACACCGATATCAATCTAAATCTTTTATCAAACGTATAAAGCAAAAAGTTGCCATCATCATACAAGTATTCTTCCCGGAAGTAATAGGCAAGGGAAGCAGCTTCAGTCTTCCCATATTTTTTATTATAGATATTTCTATAGCCGTCGTAATCGTACTTTATCCCTTTAATATCTGGGTTGTAAATCCAGCGCAAATTACGCACTACCTCCATAAGAACCGGCTCCACCCCCTCACTATGAGGAGTATGCTGCGCATAATAAACCGAATTTTTCTTCAAATTCAGCGCCCCATACCCAAACCAAACCACACCAACAAGCACAACCACAAAAATCGAAAGAAAAACCTTCTTAAGCATCCTAAGCACTAGAAAACCATCCCTTAAATAACTGAAAACGTCAAGCTACTTTTTTATTAAAAGAACCTCCAATAAAAACTAATTAAAGCGATCTTTATTCACCCAATCATAAACCCACTGCAAATTAAACAACGGCTCCGGCTGCGCATCAATCACCGGCTGAACCACCCGAAAAATATCCCGTATTATCGCTGAAGTATCAACAGGATCAGGAGAATAATCGGCATTTTTCATATTCCATACACTAACGAGTTTAAAATCTTTATTGAAGTTATAAGCTAAATCTCCTCCACCGTCATAATATACATAGGTTTCATCAGGGTAATAAGAAAAAGCATAATCTTTCCCAGCAGAATTATAATTGTGGATGATGTTACTTCCATCAAAATCGTATTCAATCCCCTTAAGCCCAGGAATTGATGCCCAGGTAAGGTCACGGACTACCTCTATAAGAACCGGCTCAATCCCCTCACTATGAGGAGTATGCTGTGCATAATAAACCGAATTCATCTTCAAATTCAGCCCCCATAGCCAAACCAAACCACCCCAACAAGCACAACAACAAAAACCGAAAGAAAAAGCTTCTTAAGTATCTTAAGCACTATAAAGCCCTCCCCTCAATAACTCAAAACCCAAACAATTTTCTTATTACAAGAACCTCCATTAGAAACTAATTAAAACGATCTTTATTCACCCAATCATAAATCCACTGCAAATTAAAGAAAGGCTCCGGCTGCGCATCCACCACCGGCTGAACCACCCGAAAAATATCCCGCTTCACAGCTGAAACATCGACCGGCTCGGCAGAAATCTTTAGAGTTCTTTGATTCCAAACATCTATAAATTTAAATCTATTATCAAAAGAGTAGGTTAGACTACCATTATCATAATATTCATATTCTCCTCTATAATAATAAGTAAATGCAGTATCTCTCCCAGAAAAGTTAGTATTATAAATTATATTATTCCCATCATAATCATATTTAATCCCTTTAGCATCGGGGGTATAAATCCAGTGCAAATTGCTCACAACCTCCATAAGGACCGGTTCCACCCCCTCACTATGAGGAGTATACTGAGCATAATAAACCGAATTCATCTTCAAATTCAGCATCCCATACCCAAGGCAAAATGCACTAACAAGCACAACGACAAAAACCGACAAAAAAACCTTCTTTAACATGAATCTACCCCTATCCCCAAAGCCGCCTAAAGAATCCTGCTACCGGCTTTAGTATTTTATTTTTTATGAAACTTTTAACAGGTTTAATAATTTGTTTTTTAACAAAGCTACTGACAGGCTTAATAATTTTTTGATATATAGGTTTAATAACCGGTTTTATTAGCTTGTTATAGACGGGTTTAATTATTTTTTTATAGACCGGTTTCACTATCCGCCGGTAGATAGGTTTTACAAGTTTACGATACAAGGGCTTAATTACCCGCCTATACATTGGTTTAATAATCCGTCTTTTAATGTTCTTAATCAATGGTTTAATAATCTTGTTTTTCACACGATGCACTGTCGGTTTAACCACCCGCCTATATAGGGGATATACAATCTTTTTCGCCAATCTCACTGCTGGCTTAATCACTTTACGTACCACAGGTTTAAGAAAGCTCTTTTCTACCGAAAAGCGAGTAGATTTAATAACCTTGGAGGTAGCAGGGAATACTAAATGCTTTACATAGGGATGAAATAGAAATACCTTGGAGTTAAGCACAGTAAACTTAAAACGATTTTTCTTTACATTCCCAATGCTACTTTTAAACTTTTCCCACTCTTTTAATGTTCTCTTTTTAAATACAGAAAACAGCTTAATTCCTACTAAAGCGAGAGCCCCAAGCGTAATAGTAGCATACCAAGTATTTAACCATTCTTGGGTTTTCGCAGACGCCAAGGTGGATGCCTGCTGTGCGAGCACTTCATGATATAGACGCTGTCTTTCAGAAGTCAAATTCTGCCGATGATAATACTTGATTAACAGTTTATCTAAAGGAAGATTTTTAAAATCAGGGTGATAATGAAAAATAATCGCATCAATATCAGTATTGCGGTCTTTACTATCAATATGTGTCAGCTTATCCCCAGTCAAGGAGTTAAGCTGAAAGAAATTATCGCTGGGACTAACCCCCAGGAAATTACTAGGAGACAACCCGGCTAGAAACTTTAATGCTTCTTTGTTAGGGCTACTCTTTTCCGCGGAAGCAAGAGTAGTCGCAAAATGGGGAAAATCTATACAGTACTGCTTATTATTGTGAATATTTGTCAAGGATTTATATATCTCTACACGGTTTCTCACCTTGGGTTCTTCGCCAAAATCATTCACCCGTGATTGCAGCGGGTCGTCTTTATACACCGGGTAAGCAATTGCGTTAGCAATAAAATGGTTGATTCTATGAGTATCACTACCATATTTGCGGCGCGCCTGCCGTCCTATCTCCTCAACGTAGTCGAGGAATAACCGTTTCTCCGCTGCCGTCATCCCAGTATTAACCAAAAAAGGATCACTCGCACCCTGCGCGCCATTATTCTTAGCGACCTTGCCCTGCCTGCGCATCGGCTCTCTGTTAGCTGGCAAAGCCTTAGAAGCCGGTTTAGGTGCAGAAAAACGCCGAGCCTCTCGCTTTATCTGAGGGGAGCGGGCAACACTTTTACGACCCGCAACCGCAGATGAGGAATGCTTAGAATAAGTGGGGTAACTTCCAGGATTACCTACCTGGTGGGAAGAACTGGCTTTAATCGGAGAATAAATAAACCTTACCCGCGGACGATAAATATCTCTAACATCTTTCTCCACAGCTGCCAGCTGATATTTGTCAATACCTGGCGCAGAAAAACTGTAGCTTTCCCCGGTATAACCCTTGAAACGTTCCTCGGGTTTCAGCTCCCTACCCGAAGTATCCACATAGCTAACCGAGATATGTTGCCGTAGTCGTGGCGTAATTTTAGCTTGCAGACTGGAACCGAAAATATCGTACCTAACCGCCTTGGGATAATGATACGAGTTATTAACCCGTTGCGGAGCAGGAGAATAAAAAACATAGTTAAAGTTTGATAGGAAACCCGCCCCTAAATACCCGCCACGAGGGAGAGCTGCCGAACCGTTCAGATTAACCGCTCCCCTGGTAGTGTCATAAATAATCCCATCTTTCTTCACCAGATGAGAATCAGGCGGAATAACCTCAACTAGATTAGCTAAGTCTGTTTCAACACCTTGAGCTGAATCAATATCGGTGGAAATAAAACTGACCACAACCGGTTGCTCCACGAAAGTACCATGCTTCACAATCTGGTAACGCAAACCCAAATTACTGGCATTATCATACAAAACCGCAATAGAGTTTCCGCGAGCACCCGGAAAAAAACTGCTCTCCCGTAAACCCTAAACCTTTCACTTTACTATTCGCGTACCCCGAATGAGCTGCCCAATCCTCTTTATCGGAACCGGTCACCGTCCAAATTAAATCAAGGTCAATGCCCGAGCGCGTTCTACCCACATAAGTTATCCTGCCGGAATCACCATCATCAATCCGAAAAGCCTTAACCCGAGCCTTCGGGACATCATTAGGGAAAACAGAAAAATCAAAATCCCCAAGAATTTGCCCTTTAATTAACTCGACCCCAGTGCGAGAAGACCAATGCAGGCCCTCCGGCGACAGAAAATTATCATCAGTAAGATTATCTGCAACCAGAGAAATCGTTATGTCCTTAAAGTAGCTGATTCCCTTGGCAGAGCGATTAAAATCCCCAAGAACATTTACTTCCTCAATAATCGGATCCCGGTTATCACTAGCGGAATCAATATCCTGCACTGGAACCGAAGAAGGCACGGAACCCCCAATGGTAACCGTAGGTTCGATTCCTCCAGACACCGTGGAGTTATTTGCGCCATCACTATCTACAGCGGTATTTCCAAAGCCTGTTCCCCGCCCTGGCTTATCCGGTTCGGCAGCAAAAACAACCGGGACGCTCACCCAATAAAAGAGGAAAATAAACACCAGCAACAAAGCAGGCAGGTTTCTTTTCATATCTTTCCCAAACTCAAAACCCCAGAAGGGAGCTAACCACGGAATAACTGAACACCCAAACCCTAACTAAAAACATGATAAAAAATCAATATAATAGTTGATTCCCCAGCGAGAGCACAACCAATAGAGGTAACATCGGTATTACCGGGGTCACAACGGGGTGTCCTCGGCTAAGCCCCAAAAACCTTAGCGCGCGGCGCTAACCGGGGTAATCGGCAGGGAACGCCTACCGGCGGGGCTAACTTGAACCTCAGAATTCCACTGCACTCCGCTACCACACGAGGACGCGCATCCGCAGCCGCCTCCGCGCGCGCCCTCGGGTAAACCATCGAAATCATCAGCCAATTCCTCACCGCGCAGGGCAGTCGCAATCATCAACTTGATCCGGTTCAGCTGATTAACTTCCGAGGCACCGGGGTCATAGTCGACAGCCACCACATTAGCCTGCGGATAACGGTTACGCAGCGCCCGGAACATACCCTTGCCAATCACATGATTCGGCAGACACCCAAAAGGCTGAGCGCAAATAATATTAGGGCAGCCATGCTCAATCATGTCCACCATTTCCGCGGTCAAATACCAGCCTTCACCAGCCTGATTACCCATGCTTGCAATATCGACAGAACGCGCCGCCATATCCTTAATACGCCGGTGCATCTCGAACTTGCCGTTAGTTTTGGCGAAAGCCCGGCGAATCGCATCCTCATAGCGCTCTAACGCCCACAGCCCCGTATCCATAGCTAACTTAACTTTGCGAGAATTGCCCATTTCGTCCCGCTCAAAGTTCCCGCTGGCCAAAGAATAATGGAAGAACTGAATCAAGGTAGGTAGCTCCGCTTCACAGCCTTCTTCTTCAATGACCTTCACCGCATGGTTATTCGCATCCGGGTGGAACTTCACCAGGATTTCTCCCACCAAACCAACCCGGGGGCGGCGTGGTTCATCGTTCAAAGCAAAAGCATTGAACTCTTTGACACATTCCTTAATCAGACGAGAATAGCTGAGGCGGCCGCCCCAGGTGGCCGAGTATTTGCCAGCCGCAAACCATTCCTGGATAATCTGATCCCAGCGCCGATAAAGCTCCATCGCGGAACCTTTCACCAGCTCATAGGGGCGAATGCGCAGCAGCATAGTCTGCAACATGTCACCTAAACAGATAGCTTGCAAAATCCGGTGGATTTCCGACCAAGACAGCTGGAAACCCGGGTTTTCTTCAATGCCTTGCACCGAGGCGGCAATCACCGGTACCTGCGGATACCCGGCATCCCGCAGCCCTTTACGTAGCAGGGACGCATAATTTGTTGCTCGGCACATTCCTCCGGTCTGCGAAATCGCCACCGCAGTTTTATCGGGGTTGGCACGCCCAGACGTGAACTCCTCAATCAGCTGCCCGATCACCACAATCGCGGGGTAACAAGAATCGTTATTTACGAACTTGAGGCCAGTTTCCATCGATTCGCGCGAAGTATGTTCCAGCAACCGCACGTTCAATCCGGCGCGGCGCACCACCGGTTGTGCTACTCGGAACTGGATCGGCGCCATTTGAGGAACCAGAATCTCCCAACCATCTTTGCGCATCTGCTCGGTGAATTTAGAATGCACCTGCAAGTGACCAGCTTCCTGCAAGCGGGCTTCCTCCGCTGCCGCTTCGGCGGCCGGATCAACGCGGGTGGGAACTGCCGATTCTGCTGACCCTCTTGGCGCAGCATCCGGATTACCAATCCTATCCGCACTGGGATAGGTAAGCACCGTGGAGCTTTCCCGCTCCCGGGTGGCAGCATCTAGAGAGCGCAGCCGAATCCGGGCGGCTCCCAGGTTGGAAACCTCGTCAATCTTGAGGACGGTGTGAACGTCTCCGCGCCCCTCCAAAATCTCTTGCACCTGGTCAGCGGTGATTGCGTCTACACCGCAACCGAAAGAGTTCAGCTGAACCAGCTCCAGATCGGGTTCGTCGCCCACCCGGGCAGCCGCCTCGTAGAGGCGAGAATGATAAGCCCACTGGTCACGCACGCGCAAAGGGCGCTCCAGGCGGCTATCTACCACCGAGTCTTCGGTAAATACCGCCATTCCCAAGCCGATAATCAACTCCGGAATCCCGTGATTAACTTCCGGATCGAGGTGATAGGGGCGGCCTGCCAGCACAATCCCGCGCACCCCGTTTTCACAAATCCACGCTAAAGCTTCGCGGCCTTTCTCCCGAATCTCTGCCTTGACCGCGGCGTCCTCTTCCCAAGCTGCATCGAGGGCGGATTTGGCTTCCTCCTCGGTAACGTTCCAATCAGCGAATACTTCCGCGATTCGCTTGGGCAAAAACTCTCGGTTACCCAGGTTCAAGAAGGGACTGATTAAGCGAACATCGCTATCTTGCACCGATTCCATATTGTTACGGATAACCTCGGGATAGGTACCCACCACCGGGCAGTTAAAGCAGTTATCGGTGCCTTCCACCAGCTGTTGTTCATAAATCACCGAGGGATAGAAAATAGTTTTTATCCCTTTCTTAATTAGGGACTCGATATGCCCATGCACCAGTTTCGCGGGGTAACAAATATTTTCAGAAGGAATCGACTCCATCCCGGTCTCGAACAGGTCATGATTGGAGCGTCCCGAAACCATCACCCTAAAGCCCAGCTTGGTGAGCATAGTGAACCAGAGCGGATAGTTTTCATACATATTCAGTACCCGGGGAATACCGATATCCCCGCGGAATGCTTTCTTTTCGGTCAGGCGGCGATACCCGAAAATCCGCTTATATTTCCAATCAAACAGGTTCGGCAGTGCCGACTTCTTGGGTACTTTTTCTAAGGAGGCTCCGCGTTCGCAGCGGTTCCCCGACACGTGCCGCTCCCCATTCGAGAAGGTAGAAATAGTCATCTGACAGTGGTTTTGACACAACCGACAGGTCTTGCGAGTAGTCTCTACCTGGAATTTCTCTAGGTCTTCCAGGGTTGCCAAGGTAGATTCACCCTGGCCGTCATCTCCTTGTTTCGCAATCAATGCCGCCCCATAAGCACCCATCAAACCGGCGATATTAGGGCGCACCACTTCCCGTTTAGTTAGCAGCTCAAAAGCCCGCAGCACTGCATCGTTAAGGAAAGTTCCCCCCTGGACAACTACCTTTTCTCCCAGCTCTTCAGGGGTTTTGAGTTTAATAACTTTATAGAGGGCGTTACGCACCACCGAATAGGAAAGCCCAGCCGCAATATCTTTCGGGCTCGCACCCTCTTTTTGCGCCTGCTTTACCGAAGAGTTCATAAACACGGTGCAGCGCGTACCCAAATCCACCGGCGCTTTGGCAGCTACCGCATCGGCGGCAAAGCTTTGCACACTGGTTCCCATAGTGGCAGCAAAGGTCTGCAAGAAAGATCCACAACCAGACGAACAAGCCTCGTTCACCGAGATAGAATCCACGGCTCCCGCGCGAATCTTCAGATATTTCATGTCTTGCCCGCCAATATCAATCACCGAGGAAACCCCCGGCAGCAGGTCTTCAGCGGCGCGGAAATGCGCCATCGTTTCCACTTCGCCTTGCTCTAAGTTAAGGGCGGTTTTCACCAGCCCCTCCCCATAACCGGTGGAGCAGGCGCGCCCAATATAGGCGCCCTCGGGAAGTTCAGTGCGTATACGGCGCACAATTTCCACTGCCGCAGAAACCGGGTCGCCCTCATTGGAAGCATAGTGAGTGAATACGATCCGTTTATCCTGGTCAATCACGACTGCTTTAATCGTAGTAGACCCGGAATCTACCCCCAGGAAGCAGCGCCCCCGCGCCTCGGATAATGGTAGTTGCGGGATTACTTCCTTGTCGTGGCGGGCACGGAATTCCGCGAGTTCTTCTTCATTAGCAAATAGCGGGCGCATCCGCTGCGAATCAGTATCGATTTTCCCGGTGGTCAGGTTGGTTATTAACTGTTCGAGGGGGCGCGGCTCCCCTTTACCTGCGCTTAAGGCTGCCCCCAAGGCCACGTAAAGTTCGGCGTGCTCCGGGGTGAAGAAACTATCGGCTTTAGGCAGCAGCTCCTCATAGGCTTTACGCAGGTTAGGCAGGAAGTGCAGCGGCCCGCCCAGGAACATTACGTTTCCGCGAATCGGGCGTCCACAGGCCAGTCCGGCAATAGTTTGGGTGGCGACTGCGGTAAAAATCGAGGCCGCGAGGTCTTCGTGCGCCGCGCCCTCGTTAAGCAGGGGCTGCAGGTCGGTTTTCGCGAATACCCCGCAACGCGAGGCAATCGGATAAAGCTGGTTGGCACGGGCGGCAAGTTTGTCTAGCCCCGAGGCGTCGGTGTGTAGCAAGGTAGCCATCTGGTCGATAAAAGCGCCGGTTCCCCCGGCACAGGTGCCGTTCATACGCTGCTCGGGAGTGGGGTGCAGATAGGTGATTTTGGCATCTTCCCCGCCCAGTTCAATAATCACATCGGTTTGCGGATGAGTATCGCCCACCGCTTTGGTACCGGCGATAACTTCTTGCACGAAAGGTACTTTCATCGCTCCGGCAACCGAAAGCCCCCCGGAACCGGTAACCGCGGCCTTTACGGTAATTCCTGGATGCGCGGCGTTAATATCGCGCAACAAGCCGGCCAGTTCCCCGCGCACATCCGCATGGTGGCGGCGATAATCGGAAAAGATTACCTGCCGACCCTCAAGTAGCACCGCTTTTACCGTGGTAGAGCCAATGTCGATGCCCAGTTTGAGCGTATGCGTGTCCCCGATTGAAATCAGACCATCTGCACCCGCAAGGTCAAGGGCGGCAGTTGTCTTACTCATAGCATCTCCCGGAGTCGTTATCACCACCTCAAGGTAAGCTGAAAACACTAAATTCACAGGGTGTTGAAATTAGGATAAAACTATGAACGCAAAATCCAGAGAAAATCACACCAACCAGCAGGAACGCTCTAGCAAGCGAAAAAGAGTCAGCGGAAAAAGTTTCGGTGACGATGAATTAACCACCGATGATTACAAAAAGGAAACGTTAGCTAATTCGCGCGCTCGGGATTTAAAGCCGGGAACTAAGAAAGCCAAAACCCCATCTTCTGTCCCAAAAACAGCCAAACGTTCCCCTGGTCACGGGAGAGGGCCGCGGGGAGCGCGCGGGAGAATGCGCGAACAGATCAAGCGGGTTGCCGAATCCCAGTTCATTGCCCGCGGCTATGACGGCACCACGATGCGTTCGATTGCTAAAGGGGCGGGTTGCGACCCCGCAATGGTCAGCTATTATTTTCGCTCCAAACAGCGGTTATTTCGAGATTGCTTCGATTTACCGCTTGACCCCTTAGAACAAGTCCTCCAACTATGGGAACCCGGAATTGAGGGAGTAGCCGAGCGGCTATTGGATTTCGCCTTCACTCTTTACGAGGAACGCCTCACCAAAGATCGAATGAAAGCCCTGATGCGCGCGCTTATTACCGACGCTGAAACCACCCAGCGGTTCCGCAGCTATATCCGCGACAATCTACAAAAAGGGGTAGTCCAACTGCTAGATTCGCTTGCCCCCTATCTTCCTCCGGTACAAAAAAGGCAGCTAGAGTCACGCTTCCCGATGCTGATTGAAATTTTGATGTCCATGATTTACGGAGTAGCAACGATGCGCTATATCGTGCAGTTAGAGCCGGTAGCCTCCATGGAGCGCAGTGAATTACAGAACCGCCTCGCCCCCATATTGCAAACCCAAATCAACAACCTGGCTCGGGAAATCTTCCCCACGCTAAAGTCCACCTTCCCGGAAAGTACCGACCAGAACCAGGTTTAATAAGAATAATCCTTTATTTTCAGAAAGGTCTGATTAGCTCTGTCGTATTTTAAACCCCCAAGGGCGGGCTGGCAGCTTGCTGACATCGCAGAATGCGTTTTACAGATTATCCTCGCTATCCTGAAAGGGTGATGCAAATACTCGCCTCTTCTTCCCTATTGACCCTATTTTTAGTAATCGCCCTGGGAACTCTATTCGGTTCGATACCTTTCGGCCCTCTAAAGTTCGGTGCTGCCGGGGCCTTATTCGTCGGCCTGGCAGTCGGAGCGTTAAACCCGGCGCTCGGAGAAAACCTGTCCCTGGTCTCCGCTATCGGCTTGGCACTTTTTGTCTACACTATTGGCTTGGCGGCGGGCGCTTCTTTCTTCCGCGACCTGCGCAAACAATCTCCATTACTGATTGGGGCTGTCGTTTTACTTGCCGTTTACGCCCTAGTGGTGGCCTTCGGCGGCAAAGCCTTGGGGCTTAGTTCCCCGCTACTGGGAGGAATGTTCGCCGGTTCGCTAACTACCACCCCAGCTCTAGCAGCCGCGACCGACGCTGCCGGAGGAAGCGCCCAGCCCGCAGTAGGATACGCGATTGCCTACCCGGTGGGGGTAATCGTAACCATGGTGGTAGTGACAGCACTCATGCGGATAAAACTTCCAGCGAAAAATGACCCAAACCCGGCATCAGCGGCCGGACTTTTTACCCAAACTATTCGGGTAGAAAACCCGATGAGAATCCAAGAAATACCGGGGATTGCCGAGGTCGTGGGGTCTTCGGAAGGCGGGCTACGGATTTCCTATCTGCTGCGGGACGGCAAAATGCAGGTTGCCCACCCCGATGGGGAACTAAAAGCCGGAGATTTAGCTTTCCTGGTTGGCATTCCGGATGCGGTTAAAACCGCTGGAAAAACCTTAGGCACGCCAATAGGGGAAGACATCTCTGCTGACCGGAAAGATATAGATTTCCGTCGCTTCACAGTTTCCAACCAGCGTTTAGTGGGGAAAAAAGTTGCAGATCTGTTCTTACCGGCTCGTTTTCAATCACTCCTAACCCGCGTGCGCCGAGCCGACACCGATATGCTTGCCACTGCTGAAACCCGCCTGCAAATGGGGGATCGGGTATTAGTTGTCTACCCAATAGAACGGTTAAACGATATTGCTAAAACTTTCGGGGATTCGGAACATAAAATCTCTGCCATCGATTATCTGCCATTCGGACTCGGGATTGCCGCCGGGGTGGCACTTGGACTCATCACTATCCCCCTGGGTTCTCTCGGCTCACTCGCCTTAGGCGCCGCGGCTGGTCCGCTGGTAGTGGGATTACTACTAGGGCGCATTGACCGGTTGGGGCCATTAGTATTCTCCCTGGCGCCCTCGGCAAATAATATGTTGCGACAAATGGGACTGGTGCTATTCCTGGCGGCAGTAGGTTTATCATCTGGACCAGCCTTTGCCAGTAGCGCCTTTTCCCTTACCGGAATAAAAATCGGGCTATTGGCTGCTGCCGGTATAGTGCCAGTGCTGGTGGCATTCTGGCTGCTCGGAAAATTCTTAGGGCTTTCTACTGCCCGGATGGCGGGGGCAATCGCCGGTTTCGTGGGGCAGCCCGCAATTCTCAGTCACGTACAGAGCACTATCCCCGATGAGCGTTGCGAATCTGGATATTCTGCCACCTTCGCCCTCGGGATTATCGCAAAAATCGTGCTAGTACAAATCGTGATGGTGCTTTAGCTTAATGACCAGCATCAGCATAATTCATTTGTAACAGGTAAACTTCTTGCCGCAGCGCATCAGCCAAATCATCGCTGAGAGTACCGTCCTCCCGTAAATCCTGAATACATCCCAGTTGCAGCCGCAAGGACTCTTCTTCTAAGTCATCGACTTTTGCCTGCAAATCATTACGGTAAGAGCGCGAATCATTCTTCAAAACTTTAACTATCTCTTGGTGATCTTCCAGCAGATAGCTAGCAACTTGACGCTCCAAATCGTCGGTGGTGCTTTGACGGGCACGCAAATACTTGATGGCTTCCTCTTCCATGCGTAAACGCATCGCCCGCATCCCATTAGGATTCTCGACTACCGGGACAGAACCAGACCTTAACCGCATCTTCTTGAACCAGTCCCCTAAACGGTTACGCAGAAACTGACCAACACCGCGCAAGCTTTTCCCAGGATGATGCGCGGTAGACTGCGAACCCGACAATAGTAAGGAGCGACGTAAAACTTTGCGCATAGCCACTACTACCGCTTTATCTGCCTGCCCAGAATCCGCGATTTCATCGAGTAGACGCATCTGGTGACGAATAGTATCAATCCGAATCTCACGGAAAAGATTATGAGAATGAGAAGAATCCAAATCCTCATTAATTTGGCGGGTCAAACGCGTACAAACCACCGTGACCGCCAAAGGGGAACGCGGCGCGAACTCTTCCCGCAAAATCTTGATTACCTGCTTCTTTACCCGGGCACGTGCCTGATGAAGCTCGGTATCATCAGGTATTTCCGGAGCAGGAGTAAGCAAGGGGGTCAAGAAATTAGCCATTAGCAAAGTCAATAAAATAACGCCGGAAGCAATAAAGATTAACTCACCGCGGGCAGGAAACTCTTTTCCTCCCGCCGTCACCAGTGGCAAAGTGAAAGCAATCGATAAGGTAACTGCCCCTTTAGGTCCAGCTAACGTGGTGACCAGGGCATTTTGAATAAGTTTGAGAGTGCTAACCTTGCCGCCCGCAAAAACCTCTGTAGACTCTATTGAGGATTTGTCCCGTCGCTGCAAACGCCGGTAGTAGCGCCAATCGAAAAGCAAAACCCATACAAAACGCAGCACTACACTGAGGGAGGTTATCGCAAAAACTAGCCCAATTAGGGATAACGGATTAGAATTTTCACGCCAAGTACTGTTAAACACCCCCGGGATTTGCGTACCCAACATGATGAACACAATCCCGTTGAGAATAAACGCGACGACTTCCCAAACCGAACCGGACACCAGACGTACCCGAGCAGCAAAAGCACTCGTCCTCTGCGGAAGTAAAGTAACCAAAAGACCACCGGCAACTACCGCTAAAATCCCCGAAACGTGTAGCTCTTCGGCAATAATAAAGAAAACGAAAGGTGAAAGCAGTTCAAAAGTCACATGGAAAACCGTGGACTCTAGCCCAATCCCCCGCACCGCCTTGAGTATCAGCAAAGATACAATCCCCAGTAACACCCCGAGAGACAATCCCCCCAAAAACGAAACCGCAAAAGCTCCGGCCGCATTGGTTAAAGAAAAAGCACCAGTGACGGCGGCCGCCACCGCGAACTGAAAAGAAACAATCCCGGAAGCATCATTAATCAGGGCTTCACCAGCTAACAAAGTGCTTTGCCGCGAATTAAGTTTTACCGTTCCCGACAAGGCTCCTACTGCAACCGCATCGGTCGGCCCCAACGCCGCCCCCAATGCAAAAGCCGCCGTAAGCGGGATTGACGGCTCTAAATAGTTCAAGAAGAAACCCACAGCTAAACAACTGCAAATGACTAAGCCAATCGCCAGATTGAGCACTGCCGAAAAATGCCGATAAAGCAATCGTTTAGAAACGTTTCGGGATTCATCATAGAGCAAAGGAGCAATAAAGAGCACCAAGAACAGCTCGGGATCTAAACTAAATTCAAGAGGTCCGCTGATAAAAACGGCCATTAGCAAACCAATCCCGATTTGCACCAACGGCAGAGAGACTCGCGAAATCATCTGGTCAAGGACTGACGAAAGCAGCACAAAGCTCAAAACGACCACTACAAAGTGCAAAGTTTCCATTCTTTAGCGTCCCTAGTCTTTTATTTTCAGTTTTGATAAGTTCAGCCCCACCACCCGCTATATAAATCCTCTATGGATTCAAAAGGGCGAAAATCAGGCTTTTCGTTGCCAGCAGCTCCAGCAGTCAGCTACCCCCAGGTAAGCGAAGTAGCTGTCTAGCGAGCTATTGTGCGGTTACATCCGCTGGATTAATTCTACCAGCTGGAGGAACACCCAGAATTTCGCTACAGGAACGCAAATCTTCATCCATTCGCGCAAGCAGTTTTTCTACGCTCTCTAGTTTCAGCATCGGACGCAGATGAGCAATAAAATCTATCGCAACTGGTTCATCATAAAGATTAAGGTCGGCCCGCCCTAACACATGAGCTTCCACCGTAACCTTGTCCCCAGAAAACTGAGGATTAGTACCCACCGAAATCGCGGCCGGTAAATGCTCAACCGCGTTAGTGCCAGGAACTGAACGTATCAAGAGCCCCGCGTAAACCCCATTAGCGGGAATCACCAGTCCGGCAGTCTGCCCCAGGTTAGCGGTGGGGAAACCAAGCTGACGTCCTCGTTGAAAGCCCCGTTCTACGATTCCCCGCAGCCGGTAGCTGCGCCCTAAAATCTGGGCGGCGCCCTGAACGTCTCCCCTTGCCAAACATTGACGCACCCGCGTGGAGGAGTAACGTCGCGCTTGAGCGTCAGTAATATCGGCAACCTCAATCACCTGAAAGTCCTGTTTACTGCCGGATTGACGCAAGGTTTCAATATCCCCACAGTTATCGCGGCCAAAACGAACATCTTGTCCCACCACGATTTCTTTTAGATGTAAACCATCTACAAAATAGCTATCAATAAACTGTTGGGGAGTTTGATTAGCTAAATCGCGAGTGTAGGGTACTACCCAGGTGGCATCCAGCCCTAAAGCAGCTAAAGCATCTAGCCTATCTGGGAGAGGTTGAATTAGGGCGGTAGGGTTGGTCGGGTTATGAATAACCGAAGGGTGCGGGGAAAAGGTTACTGCCACCGCATATAGCCCGTCTCGTTTCGCCCTGGATACTACAGTTTTAATAATCCGAGTATGCCCCTTGTGTACCCCATCAAAAATTCCGATAGTGGCGACCGTGCGCTCGTTAGTTTCCAGGTGGGGAGGACGTGTCCAGATTTGCACAGTTAGCTACCGTTTTTAGTTACGCCTAGTTCTGGACGACCATTTGCGGGAACTCCTAGCTCACCGGTGCGTTTTTCTTCCGCAGTTTTTCTGCTTTTGCCTTTACCTCCGCAACCGCAGCCACAGCCACAGGTTTTCTTGGCATTGTTTCCGATGTTTGCGGTATTTTCGGTATTTCCAGTGTTTCCGGTATTTTGGTTTTGGCTCATGCTTCTCCTTTAGCTACTTTGTAAACTTAATACATTTCACCTTGAGCCTTCCACTGGCTCAGCCCGCAGCGATAATCGCAATATGCCAACTCAAGCAGCTATAGTTCTAAAACAAAAACGAACCGACCAGCAAAATCTAAGATCAGTAACTAGCTTGTAAACACTTTGGCGATTAGCGGGTTTTTCTCACAGTAGTCATTTAGGAGCTTACGAGCCACCAATACCGAATCTACTAGGGGATGGGAGGCGAAAGCACGCCAGGCCTTGGTCTTATCCCCTTCTATAGCCGCATCAATAACCAACTCTTCACACGCTTTAACCGAAGTTATCAAACCCAGTTCCGCCCCAGTAACCGGGGCTACTTTCTGAGGGTGAACACCGCTACCATCGACCCAACAAGGAACTTCCACCACGGCTTGTGCATTTAGCTCAGGAATCAGCAACGGGGTTTCTGCGCAATCCCCATTACCGACGTTAAGAATCATTCGCGCTGGACTATCCAGAGTTAGTGCTTCCATAATTCCTAGAGCAACTTCTTGGTAGCCGCCTCCCGCAATATCTTCTGCACGCCTTCCATCCCGTTTGTCTGGGTCTCTTGATTCTGCCATATAAGTTGCTTCCCGCTCATTATGATATTGATTCCATAGCTGCCAAGCCTTTTGCGGGTTTTTTAATACGTCTGAATAAAAACCACTTTGCTGACTGTTAAGAAATTCTCCTCTGGTTTGCTCCCCATTTTTAATACGGGATAGTGATTCGCGATTTAGATAGTAGTAGTAAAGATACTCATTAGGTAGCTTCCCAATTGCGCGAATCCAATCTCCCCCTATAGTGCGAGCCTCCTCCATATGGTCCAATAAGTCATCATCCGCGAGCAGTTGTGGAAGCAAATCTTCCCCATCTTTTACCAAGGTACGCAGCCAACCAAGGTGATTTAATCCCACATAATCAAATTGCACGTCCTCTTGGTTTACCCCTAAAGCCGCGCAAGCTCTGCGCATGAGACCGATTGGGGTATCACAAATACCGATTACCTTATGTCCCAAAACTTTTCGCATTGCTTGAGTAATAATCCCGGCAGGGTTAGTGAAGTTGATTGTCCAACTCTCCGGTGCAACCTTTTTAATAGTGCGAGCCAGCTCTAGGGCTGCGGGGATAGTGCGGAGGGCGTAAGCATATCCACCGACACCAACGGTTTCCTGACCTAGGACACCATGCCCCAAGCCAACTCGCTCGTCAGTAATGCGACCGCACGTTCCCCCAATCCGCATGGCTGAGAATACGAAATCAGCACCAACAAGAGCCTCAGACAGGTCATAACAAGCTGAAACCGATGGACTGGTAGGGCAATCTAAGAACCCTGACCCTCTCAAAACCGCCATAATTGCATCTGTACGTGCGCAATCAACATCATATAGAACAACTTCATCTACTCGGAGTTTTGCTTCCGGACTACTTAGAACTTCTATAACCTGGGGTACTCGAAATCCGCCTCCCCCAATGATTACTAACTTCATGCAAAAATCACCTCTATTTTTTTAGTTTGTTCAGGAAGTAATGAACTATCAGCGCTGGTTACCAATCCGGTCATGTTCTCTATGTAAGTAACATTTAACAAGCCAGATCCAGGGAATTTATCGGTGGCTGCTAATAGGTAAGTATTTAGCGAATGCTCCAAAATACTGTGTTTAATAGGTACTTCAATACCGGTGGAATCCAATACCATCCCATCAGATCTCACGCCAGACGTTCCTAGGAAAGCATAATCGGCAGTAATTTGAGAAAGGGCGTTTTCCGGAATGTTTCCTACTAGGGAACGGTAAGATTGACGCAGCACTCCTCCAAGAACGATAAGTTCCGTTTGGGGGGAGTCTCGTAATTCATCAACTACCGCCAGCGAGGTAGTAATCACCGCTAAATCTCGACCACGAAGTTCTCTAGCTAATGCCGCACCTGTGGTTCCAATATCAATTATTACGGTCGTACGATCCGCTATTAGCTCCGATGCAGCCTTAGCGATGCGCTGCTTTTCATCATGTGCATATGCCGCAACCTCAACGAAAGGGTTTACATCAGATTCGATAACACCGCCACGAACGCGAGTCAGCATCCCCTCGCGATCAAGAAGTGATAAATCTCGGCGAATAGTGGAATCTGAAACCTGTAGATGGTTGGCCAACTGGGAAATGGTCATATTCCCGTTTTTTTTGACGATATTGGCAATTTGCATCCGGCGTTGATGTGGCAACATGACTTAAGTTTACCCCACTTTCTTTCACTTTTGCGCAACTTTACGCAATTTCTGTCAGTTTTTGTGCAATAATAGCCACATGCGTGATTTATCAGGCTTCTTGAAGCAACACAACACTGCCTCCAAGGCGACACACGTGATAACCGCTGGACCACTATTTCTTGATTTAAACTTTACCGGTCTTAAAGCTTTCCCGAGCCTAGGGCATGAAATCTGGTCGGACTCTTTGGAATGGGGACCGGGTGGAGTAGCCAACCAAGCAATAGCCTGCGTTCGGCTGGGAATGAGCGTCGAAATATGCAGTTTTATCGGCAATGATTTTCTAGGAAACATCTGCAAACACGCACTAGAAACAATGGGAGTAGATATGAAATACTCCCAACAAAGGGAGCATCAAAACTTAACAGTTGCTCTCCCCTATCAGGGAGAACGCGCCCTGATAAGTCACGGAATGCCGTGCACCCCACCCCTTCCCCCATTGACCCGTCCACCAGACTTCTTATCTATCGGACTGGCAGATGTTGCCGCAAACTCCAAGCAAATTAAATCTTGGCGTGAGCGCGGAACCAAAGTTATAGCCGATGTTGGCTGGCAAGACACCGAGAATCCAGACTTAATCAACACAATTAACGAGGTGGACATCTTTGTACCCAATAGCGAGGAAGCATGTGCACTTACTGGGCTCAACAACGTTAGTCTCGCTGCTAATAAACTAGCTAGCCTGGGTACAGATATTATCGTCACGCAGGGAAACGATGGAGCTTACGTTCACTCCCGAAATAATCAAAGATATGATTTACCGGCTCCAAACGTCTGCGTTAAAGACACCACCGGAGCAGGAGACACTTTCACTGCCGGTCTAATCTGGGCATTAAGTGCAGAGCTCAACCTGGAAGATGCAGCAACCATTGCTATTTATATAGCTAGCTTACAAACCACTAGAGCCGGCTCAGCTCTGGCTGCCCCCACACTTGGAGAGCTAAAAGACTTCTATCAAACAATAAATCATTAACAGAACAGACACCGAAAGGATATGCAATGAAGCATTGGCAGCACGCTGCGGCAATAACTGCGATGGCAGCACTCAGTATCGGAGCCCTTAGTGGCTGCGCACCTCAAAAGAGTAGCGAATCTAGCGAGCAGAAGACTACAGAAATAGTCACTGACATTTCTAAGCTACCTAAACAGACTTTAACAGTTTGGGATCAAGAAAGTCGTGGAGGACAAAACGAGCAAATAGAAAAACTGAACAAAAAGTTCCAAGAAAAATACCCAAATATAACAATAAAACGAGTATCGAAATCTTACGATGACCTGACCACCACCCTCGCTCTTGCGCTATCAGGTAAGGACGGTCCTGACGTTGCGCAAACAGATAACGCCCGTTCTATGATGGGCAAATTTGTTAGCGCGAAACAATTAGTTTCCCTAGAACCATGGTCAAAAGCCTACGGCTGGGAGAAGAACTACTCCAAAGACATATTGGGCTATGCGCGATACTCTACCGATGGCAAAGACTTCGGTACCGGAAACCTATATGGCCTTCCCCAAGTTGGCGAATCTGTCGGCATCTATTATGCGCCTTCGGAACTTAAAAAATACGGCTTGGAACCCCCAAAAACCTGGGAAGATTTCAACAAAGCTCTAAAAACCATTAAAGATAAGGGCGGCACTCCCCTCATGCTGGGCAACGTGGAACAGTGGCCCGGAATCCATGTTTGGGGAGTAGTTGAAGGTGCTAGCGAAAAAGCCGACACTATCCGTACCCTAGGATTCGGAAACAAGGGAGCTAGTTGGAAAACCGAGGGAAATAAAAAAGCTGCCGAAACCTTAGCTAACTGGGCAAAGAGCGGGTATTTCAACGAAGGCTATAACGGCTTAGATTATGATTCCGTCTGGCAGTCTTTCAGCAAAAAAGAAGGAGTATTCCTGATAGCAGGTTCCTGGTTAGCGCCTGATTTAAAAGCAGCTATGAAAGACGATGTAAAGTTCATCCTTCCCCCAAAGAGTGAGAACATGGACAAAATACAAACCACCGGAGGAACTGGTCTGCCGTTCACTATCTCCACCAAAGCAAAAGACAAGAACGTTGCTGCAGCTTATATTGATTTCATTACTAACCAAGACGCGATGAAAGTACTATCCGAAACCGGCAATGTCCCTATCAACAACACTGCAAGTTACCTAGGAGATAAAACCGATATCACCGCGGATGTCCTAAAAGCTTTTGAAGAACTGACTACCAAAGGCAATGTTCTTCCCTATATGAACTATGCCTCCCCCACCATGGATAAAGACTTGGGTGCAGCACTACAAAGTTTATTAGCGTCAGAAACTACCCCGGAAAAATTTATAGAGACGATGGACGCTCACTATAACAAAGCCATACAACGGTAAACACAACTGTCAGGTTTGGGAGTTGCTGCTTGCAGCTCCCAAACCTCACAATTCCCTAGGAGATGATTCCCATTGAACCAGCATCACCAGGAGAAAAAGCACTTAAGGCGCGGCAGCGAGTTTAGCGCCTGGGCACTTTTAGCTATCCCAGTTATTTTCTATAGTCTTTTCATGCTTTACCCCATAGTCCGGGTCTTCGGTTTTTCTCTCTACGAGTGGGACGGATTATCGGATCCGAAATGGGTAGGTATTGACAACTACCGCCTTTTATTCTCAAATCCGGTACTGTTATCTTCGTTCACACACGCAATAATCCTGATTATCTTCTACGCCATAATTCCGCTTCTTTTGGGAATGCTGCTAGCTTCTCTTCTAATTCGAGGTAAAGCTCCCGGCACTGGTTTTTTCCGAACAGTTATGTTCCTACCGCAAGTAATAGCTATGGTGGTTCTAGCAATAGCATGGCGTCAGCTTTATGCCCCAAACGGACTGGTCAATTCAGCTTTACGTCTTATAGGTTTAGACACTATTACTCGCGGTTGGCTCGGGGACTTCAAAACGGCGCTCATCGCTGTAGGGTTCATTGGCACCTGGGTCTCGACCGGCTTAGTCACGGTTCTACTCATGTCAGGTATGACCAGAATTCCCGAAGAATACTATGAAGCTGCACGGGTTGATGGAGCAGGACCTATTCGCCAATTCTTTTACATTACCGTTCCGGGAGTACGTGCAGAGATTGTTGTCTCCTTAACTTTAACCATTATCGCAGCTCTAAAGACTTTTGACCTTGTATATATAACTACCTCCGGAGGTCCGGGTTCATCTACTTCCGTTCCCTCCTATGAGGTATATAACCATGCATTCCGTCTCGGAGAGGTGGGAGTAGCTTCCTCCCTAGCTGTTGTTTTAACTCTAATAATTTTCTTCATCAACTTAGGTGTAAACCTCATAGGAGAACGAGAGTAACCATGCATTCCACGAAACAAAAAGCATTTGCTTTCATCTTGCTAGCGGTAGCAACCATATTGACGCTAACCCCAATTCTCTATGTTATTTATCTTGCCTTATCAGCGGAAAAGGTAGGAGATACCTCCTGGTTCCACCCAGAAAACTTCATTACTGCCTGGCATCAAGGACATTTCTCAGAATATATGTGGAATTCTTTCCGCATAGCGGTTGTAGTGGTCTTTATAGCCCTGGTTCTATCGATAATGAGTGGCTACGCCCTGGCAGTGTTAAAACCACGCGGCGAAAAAATCATTTTCTTTTTATTCTTGCTCGGATTAATGATTCCAACTGAGGCAATCATTTTGCCGCTATACTATGATTTTCGGAGCCTGGGATTAACGGACACTATTTGGGCGGTTGCACTACCCCAAATCGCTCAATCCTTAGCATTTGGAACATTTTGGATGCGAGCATTCTTTCGAAACTTTAACCCCGGAATTATTGAAGCTGCCCGCATAGATGGCGCTGGGAACTTGCGTATTATGTATCAAGTTCTAATCCCTTTAGCTATACCAACTTTGGTTACATTAGTTTTACTAACCTTTATGTGGACGTGGAATGACTTTTTAATCCCACTCATTATGTCCCCGTCTGGAATAGTTATGACTGCTCCCCTTGGATTAGCGTTCTTCCAAGGACAATATACTCAAGGTTCAACCCTTCTGGCAGCAGGAGCCGTGTGGGTGGCATTACCAATGGTTATAATCTATTTCTGTCTCCAGCGGTTCTTTATCTCTGGAATGGTTGATGGCGCAGTTAAGGGATAATCTACGAGCGGAGATTTAGGACGCTGCGCCAGGAGTTATCGCGAAGCCGCGCCAAAAAAGCTATCGAACCTTGGTCGTCAGCCAAGGCATAAACGGTATCTGGATTTGCGAAACCGCCCCCAATAGTTTCAAGATTAGCTAGCGGACGTTGTCCATAACCCAGAGCGGTAATAACCTCCGCACTCACCGGACAAACCGGAAACATCCTCGCGCAGATTTCATCAAGATTAACTACTGGCAACTGCTGTTTATCGGCAACTAGACGCGATAGTTCCTGCAGGTTATAGACAGGAAAAGCAGAATCCTCCGCCTCATTTTGGGTAGTATCTAGCCCAAAAAGACCAACCCTAACCCGCCGCAATCCCCTAAGATGCGCCCCTATACCCAGTTCATTACCCAAATCTCGCCCCAAGGCACGAACATAAGTACCAGCCGAACACGTCACCCGAATATCCTGATAAACCACCCGACTCCCATCGAGGACGCCCTCTTCCGGTTCCCCCAGCAAAGTAAGCTCATAGATAGTAATCGGCCTTGACGGAAGCTGCACATTTTCTCCGCTGCGAATACGGTCAGCAGCCCTTCGACCTCGGATTTTTAAAGCCGAAAAAGCACTAGGAACCTGCATTACCTGCCCACGCCAATGCTGCAACACGGTCTGAATCCCCGCTAAATCCTGTATACCAGCGCCCCGTTTAGCGGTAATAGTTCCCTGCGCGTCCTCGCTATCAGTTTCCACCCCGAAACAAACCCGGGCAATATAGGTTTTCTTTAGCCCTTGCAGATACTGTAAAAGTTTAGTGCCGCGGCCAAGACCAACAACTAATACGCCTGATGCGGCCGGATCCAAAGTACCGGCATGACCCACCTTGCGAGTAGCCGCGAGACGGCGCAGCCGGGCAACCACATCATGACTGGTAATCCCCAAGGGCTTATCAACAGCTAGCACCCCGTCATCAGCTGTTATTTGGGCGCGGGGAACTTCGATATCTGCACCTAACGGAGCAAAAGTAGGGTCAGAAACAAGCGAATCCACAGTCAAAACTATTCAACTCACCACTTCACATTTTGCGATTACCAATAGCGTCCAGGTCTTAAGAATTATCCGTGTCTGGAAAACTATCGGTATCAGCAAAACCATCTTCACCAGTCCATTCAGTGAAAGTAGGCTCTGCTTCTTGAGGTTCAAAGATTTTCTTTTCCCGAGGCTTACGGTAAGGATCTTCCTCCCCGGCATAAGTAGCTGCCTGAGCCCCTTCACGCAGATTCGCATCCGAGTCGAGGGCGCTGGCAAGGGTTTCTTCAAAACTGGCAGTCTGCTGCGGCAAAGCATCCAAAGTGAACTCGACACTGGGTGTCAAGCGAATACCAAGAGCCTTGCCGACCTCTGAACGAATCAGCCCTTTGGCACTGTTCAATGCTTTCGCGGTTTTTTCACGCTGCTTTTCATCACCAAAAACCGTGTAAAACACGGTAGCATGCTGCAAATCGCCGGTAACCCGACAATCAGTGATGGTAGTAAAACCAATACGCGGATCTTTAACCCGGCGTTCCAATAGCCTAGCCACCGTGGTCTGAATCCGTTCCTCAACTCTGCGCCTACGAGCCTGATCAGCCATGAAAACTCCTTCACCTAAAAGTGGCTTTTCGGGCGCAAACAGCTCGCGCCCGAAAAGCCGACCAGTAACGCTAATCGCGCGGTTTCTCTACCATTTCCCAGGTTTCGATATGGTCACCAACCTGAATATCTTTAATCGCTAAGGAAATACCACATTCGTAACCCTCGCGAACCTCAGTCACATCGTCTTTCTCGCGACGCAAAGAGGAAATCTGAAGTTCAGGTTCAACCACGATTCCGTCACGTACCAAGCGAGCCTTGGCGCCCCGCTTGATCAGACCCTCACGCACCACCGAACCGGCGATATTACCAAACTTAGAGGAGCGGAAAACCTGCAAAATCTCTGCCACACCCATCTGCTTTTCTTCATAAATGGGTTTGAGCATACCTTTCATAGCGCTCTCAACATCTTCAATCGCCTGGTAAATAACGTTATAGAAACGCATATCTACGCCTTGCGAATCAGCATATTCGGCTACGCGCTGCGCCGGACGCACATTGAAGCCGATAACTACCGCATTGTCTACGCTGGCCAGGTTGATATCGTTTTGGGTGATTGCGCCTACGCCACGGTGAATAATCCGCAACTGCACTTCCTCGCCCACATCGATCTTGAGTAGCGAATCCTCCAAGGCTTCGACCGCGCCAGAGACGTCGCCCTTCAAAATCAGGTTCAAAGTATCTACCTTGCCCTGCTCCAAAGCCGCGTTGAAATCTTCCAAAGAAATCCGTTTGCGACGTTTGCCCAGTTGGGCAGCGCGTTGCTGCGCTTGGCGTTTATCGGCAATCTGGCGGGCAGTACGTTCATCTTCTGCCACTAACAAAGAATCACCGGCTCCCGGCACACTGGTTAAACCAAGAACAGCCGTGGGGAAGGACGGACCGGCCTGTTCAACTTGGTTGCCGTATTCATCAAGCATGGCACGAACCCGACCATGAGCCGAACCCACCACAATCGAGTCCCCGACCCGCAAGGTACCGCGCTGCACCAAAATCGTAGCGACCGCGCCCCGCCCTTTATCCAGGCGAGTTTCAATCGCGACCCCGCGAGCAGCAGCATCCGGGTTAGCTTTCAGCTCTAAAGCAGCATCCGCAGTCAGCAGCACCGCTTCTAGCAATTCGTGAATACCTTTACGCTGTTTAGCCGATACATCAACGAACATTACGTCGCCGCCATATTCTTCGGCCACCAGACCGTATTCAGTGAGCTGAGCGCGCACTTTATCCGGGTTAGAGTCAGGTTTATCAACCTTGTTTACCGCTACCACAATCGGCACATTGGCGGCTTGGGCGTGGTTAATCGCCTCCACTGTCTGAGGCATAACCCCGTCATCAGCGGCAACTACCAAAATCGCGATATCGGTTACTTCCGCCCCGCGCGCACGCATAGCGGTAAAGGCTTCGTGACCAGGGGTGTCAATAAAGGTGATTGCCCGGCGAACCTCGTCCACATCGATATTTACCTGGTAAGCACCAATATGCTGGGTGATTCCCCCATGTTCAGCGCCCACCACATCGGTATCACGGATAGCGTCCAATAGTTTGGTTTTACCGTGGTCTACGTGCCCCATAACCGTAACTACCGGAGGACGCGGCAAAGCGTCCTCTTCATCGCTTTGTTCCTCTTCGCGTAGGTTAATATCGAAAGATTCGAGTAGTTCGCGATCTTCATCTTCTGGGGAAACTACCTGTACCTGATAGCCCAGTTCAGAGCCGAGCGTCATCAAGGTGTCCTCGTCCAAGGATTGGTTCGAGGTTGCCATTTCACCCAAGGTCATCAGCACAGTTACCAAGGATGCGGGATCGCAATCAATCCGATCTGCCATATCGGCTAGTGAAGCCCCAGACCGTAGGCGTAAAGGCGTGGAACCATCCCCGTGGGGAACCTGTACGCCGCCAATCTTCGGAGCGGTTTGTTGCTCGTACTCGGCGCGTTTAGCCCGTTTGGATTTACGCCGTTTAGATTTCGAGGAACCGCCGCGACCAAATGCCCCCTGAGTGGCACCGAAACCGCCGCGACCACGGTTATTCATCTTGTGACCGCCGGGACGACCAGGACCGCCCGAACCGCCAGGTCCTCCTTGTCCGGCTGCACCGCGGCGCTGACCACGGGAAGGAGCCGGTTGATCCATCATGGGAGTAGTTGCGGAATGTGCCGGCATTACGTTGGGGGTTGCCGAGGACTGACGACGATTACCCTTTCCGGGGCGACCTCTTCCGCTGCTCTTACGCTGCCCTGAGGTTCCCCCCGGACGGGGCATTCCCTGTGAGGACGCGAACGGATTATTACCCGGACGCGGCCCGCCAGGACGAGGCATCCCCTGCGCAGAGGCGAACGGGTTGTTGCCCGGACGGGGCGCGCCAGCACGAGGTGCCGGTTTTGGCGCAGAACTTCCCGGCGATTTTCCGGGTTTAGGAGCTGGTTTAGGTCCACCTGGGGCAGATTTTGGTTTCTCTGCTTTAGGCGCTGGCTTTGGACCGGGTTTAGGACCCGGTTTAATTGACGCCGCTTTCTTGGATTCCTCCGAGGGAGCTGGTTTGTTATCTTCCTTGGCGGTCCCGGCAGCTGCTACGGTTTCATTTTCTTGCGTTTTAGCTTTTTTAGCCGCCTTAACTTTAGCGGTTTTACTAGCGACTTTTTTCTTCGCTTCTTTAATTTTGGGAGCTGCTGCTTCTACCTCTACGGCGAGCTTGGCAAAATGCTCACGCATTTTACGCGCAACCGGAGCCTCTATTGTAGAGGACGCGCTTTTTACGAACTCTCCCGAATCTTTCAGTGCCTGCAGCACGACTTTCGAGGTGGTTCCGAGCTCTTTCGCTAACTCATGAACTCTAAGTTTCGCCACAATTCTCCTTGCTGGTCTGCCCAGCGAGGAGCAGACTATTGGTTTAATTGGCAGATCATCGCTGGTTGCTCATCGGGTGACCATCAGCTTCCAACCCTGCTTTCCTGTATCGGGTATCTACAGGGTGTAGATACCGGTAACCTTACTTTTAGAGTTCCTGCGGTGGTCACAATAAAGCACCGGTCAAGGCGAAAGCCCAGAACCGGTGCAGCCATTGCAACCAATGTCAGGTTCTACTTCTATACTAACGCTTTAGCTCAAAATACCCGAAGCCACCTAAGGGGCAGGGAACAAAACTGTCGCTGTTTTAAGATTCTGGCTGTGGGTCTTCTAAATCGGTATCAGAGTGAATGTCAATCTTTGCTCCGGTTAAACGAGCAGCTAAACGCGCATTCTGCCCCTCTTTTCCAATGGCGAGAGAAAGCTGGAAATCGGGAACAACCACGTGCGCTAAAATATGCTCAGCTGGTTCAACCGTGACAGAGGTAACATGCGCAGGTGATAGGGCGTTAGCGACAAACTCGGCTACATCCTCAGAATAATCAATGATATCGATTTTTTCGTGGTTAAGCTCGTTCATCACGGCTCGAACCCGCCGCCCCATCGGTCCGATACAAGCCCCTTTAGCGTTGATATTTGGGCGGGAAGAGCTCACCGCAATTTTGGTACGATATCCGGCTTCGCGAGCCACCGATTCGATTATTACCTCTCCGGAGGCAATTTCGGGAACTTCCCGAGCAAATAGACCGCGCACTAAATCTGGATGCCGGCGGGACAGCTCGATACGTGGACCTTTGTCTCCGCGCATAGTTTTAACCACTACTGCCCGAATCCACTGACCGTGACGATATTTTTCCCCAGGGACCTGTTCGGTTTTCGGCAAAGCTGCTTCATATTCTCCGACTTTGACCACCACGGTATCTTTGTCGCCACCCTGTTGGATAATCCCCGAGACAATTTCGCCCTTTTTATCCCGGAAAGACCCTAGTACCTGGTCGTCCTCGGCTTCGCGTAACCGCTGCATAATGATGGAACGAGCAGTGGTGGTAGCGATACGTCCAAAACCGGAGGGGGTGTCATCGAATTCGCCAATCTTGTTGCCGTCCTCATCAATTTCGGCAGCCATGACAATTACGTGACCGTTCTTGCGGTCAATTTCTACCCGCGCGTCCGCTAATGCGCCGGGAGCATTGTGATACGCCTTTAGTAAAGCATCCTCGATGGCAGACACCAGGGTATCTAAACTAACGCCCTTGTCTGCCTCAACCATGCGCAGCGCGGTCATATCAATATCCATTGATGCTCCTTACGAGCCTTTAGAACCGTACTACCATCTGCGCGTGTTCAATATCTTTAAGGGCAATAACACGCGAACCGCTGGCAGTTTCCAGTTCGATTTCTTCAGTTGTTGTAGCCAATAGTTTACCCTCTTCACTGGCACTGTCATATTTTCTTACCTGAATATAGTGACCAATTGCCCGCGAATACTGGCGTTCGTCCTTTAAGGGGCGTTCAATTCCCGGAGTTGTGACCTCTAAGTTATAGCTAGCTTTAATCGGGTCTGCCTGGTCTAGATGTTTAGATATTGCCAAGGTAACGGCAGAAAGCTGATTTTCGAGGACGGGTCCAGGCCCTCGCGGTAAATCTACCGTCACTACTAAGCGGGTATATTTACCGGCTCTTTTTAGTGACACGTCCTCTAAATAGAGCCCTACCGCTTCACAGTCGGAGGTTAATAAGTCGCGGAGTTGTTGTTCTAGTTTTGTTTTTTCTTTCGTCATTTCTTTGCCTCGCTAATCTAGCATTTCAAAAATAATGTTACCCGTGGCAAACTTAATCTTGATGAGAAAAACCGGCATTGTTTCCTTAACCTTAATGCTCGCCGTTTCCTTGAGTATTTCCGGCTGCGGCGTACACCTTGATGATGGTAGCGGGGATACGGTTATTGCCAGCAAGGTTCAAATGGCTCGCTATCGCGCTAGCGCCTGCCAGGAGGCAATACAGGCAGGAATTGAACAAGTTTTTCAAGGCAGTCCCAATCTCTTAGAGTTCAAGAACCGTTTCGCTAATCGCAGTAAAGCTCTTGGTTCTAGATGGCCTAGCACCTCGGTGAAACTGAAAGGCAAGGCAAAGCCAGAAAATCTGCCCGAGCCCCTCCCCTTCCGTACTCCGGCAAATGCCCAGGCTTTGCTACAAAAAATGGTGGATTGTCAGGCAGATACATTAAATGACGGGATTATTCTTAGCGCCCTCGTCGCGCGGAGTCAAGATTCCACTCAGGGTGATAAGGACGAGGCAAAGCAGTTGCGCGATACGGCCTCCTTGGCGAAAGTGCTGATCTCGGCAGGAATTGGGATGGGGCGGGACAATAAACAAATTGCGGCGACCGCGGCCCAAACACTGCCTACAGCCCGCCCTAGTGAGCTTTCGCCGCTGCGTTATATAAATGGCAAGTGGAGTACCGATAAGTCCAGCCCGGAGGATAAAGGCAGCGAAAAAGGAACAAAACAGCCCTTAACCCAGGCGCAAAAGGTAGAACTGGAACGCATCATCGGGCAACTGGATTCTTTACGTTTTAATCTGGAAAAAAATGTGGCTCAAGGGGGCGAGATACAGCTAAAACGGCTGGTTTCTAACGCAATTACTCCTTTGCTTCGTCGTGAGCTTCAGGAACTGGTTAGCCAGCTGGGTTCCGATCCTCGGCAAGCAGCCTACCAGCCGTACCCTGGTCTTAGCGGCGCTGACAAGAAAGCAATCTCTCATGGTTTAACTCTTGCGCAGCAGCTACAAATTGATTTGGTTTCTATAACGCCCAATTTGCAGGATTTGGGGCTGATTCAAACGCTAAGCAGTTTAAGTGAGCTACAGGAACAGTTAGGTTTTGATTCTGGGGCTTTACCGGGATTAAAGGACATGTCAGCAACAGTTAGTAGTTCCGTTTCCGTTAAGTAATGCCCCTGCTAAGGCTAACTAGGATTTTTGGGAATTAAGTCGCTGTTGAGCCTGGGTAAATCCCAAGCTCACCACGTCAGTTACCGCGTTAGCTGCATTTATTACTGTCTCTTCAAGTAGAGCCTTTTCTGCTCGCCCAAAGGGGGATAACACATAGTCAGCTGGGTCTTGCCGAGGGTGAGGACGACCGATACCTATCCGTAAGCGGGCATAGTCTTTAGTTCCGAGGCTCTGAGAAATAGAGCGTAAACCGTTGTGACCGCCCTCGCCACCGCCGCGTTTTAATCGTAATTCATGGGCGGGTAAATCAAGCTCATCATGGATTATTAGCAGCTTAGAAGCGGGATCTATATTAAAAAACTTGACCAGTTTTGCGGTTGGAATTCCCGAAGTGTTCATATAGGAATCTAAAGTAGCAATATTGAAAGTCGATATTTCGCTTCCAGGATAGCCCAGATGGACGGTAGCCACTTGGCAGCCACTTTTATGGCGGCGTAGCTGGACTCCCTGACTTTCCGCTAGTTCTTTAATTACTAAATGCCCAGCGTTATGACGGGTATAGGCATATTTTTCTCCGGGGTTACCCAGACCAATCACCAGCCAGGATTCTTGCACTTTCGCTCCCTAACAACTTTAATTCTGTACAAAATTGGTTTCGGGGAGGTCTGATGCCCTCCCCGAAAAGTATAACCAGAGATTATTCTTCTTCAGCGGCGTCTTCTTTAGCTGGTTCTGCTGCTGATTCTGCCTCACCTGCTGCCGGCTCTTCCGGCATTTCCTCGGGCAGAGTAATCGAAAGTATGTCATGGTCACCGTCCAAAGTGGTGATGACCCCGGCGGGCAGCTCTAGGTCGCGAGCGTAAAGTACGCGACCTTCTTCCCAGCCTTCAACGTTGATGGAGATTTCTTCCGGAATTTCTAGCGGGGATACCTCTACGGGCAAGTGGAATACTTCCAGGTTTACCACGGTACCGGGAGCAGATTCTCCCACGAGAACAACTGGTACTTCGACCTCTACTTTTTCATCACGGCGAACTTCTAGCAGGTCAATATGTAAAATATCGCGGCGTACCGGATGGCGCTGAATCTCTTTGATAAGAACCAGATGGCTCTTGCCGTCTACCTCTAGATTGATAATCGCGTTCGGGTTATCTTTCACAATTAGGAAAGCTTCGTGCCCTGGCAGATTTAGATGTAGGTTCTTTTCAAGGGTGTGACCATAAAGAACTGCGGGGATTAGCCCTAAGCGGCGTGCCCGGCGGGCAGCACCTTTACCAGTTTCTTCACGTAGCTGCGCAGTTAGTTTAGCTGCCATTATTTTTCCTCCTTAGGTTTACTGATATTACTGGACCCCGGAGGACGTGAGAAAACCTCACGGCCACGTCGATTACGGCACCTATTGGTTAATCAATACGCGCCCTCGCCGAGGCAACCTTGATTTAGCATATATTACCAATCCGGGCGGGTAAAACCAAAGCCCGAAAAGGTCTGGCAACTCATATTAATTGCCAGAAAGTATTTTACCCTGCGGTTATTTTAGATACTGCCGGTACTTTAATCCTGATCAAAGAGAGCAGTAACCGATCCGTCATCAAATACAGTCCGAATCGCACTGGCCAGCAGCGGAGCGATTGGTAGTACCGTCAGCTGCGGGAAACGCTTATCATCCGAAATAGGCAGAGTGTCGGTAACGATAACTTCCCGCGCCCCACAGGTGGAAAGACGTTCAGCGGCAGGCGGAGAAAGAACTCCGTGAGTAGCAGCCACAATCACATCTTTTGCCCCCGAATGTAGCAGCACCTTTACCGCTTCGGCGATAGTGCCACCGGTATCGATTAGGTCATCTACCAAGACACAGGTTCGTCCCTCAACAGTGCCGACTACCCTATGAGCCACTGCCACATTAGGACGGGTAGTATCCCGGGTCTTGTGCACGAAGGCCAGTTCGCATCCACCTAACTTGTTTGCCCATTTTTCAGCTACACGGATACGTCCTGCATCTGGGGAAACTACCGTCAGGTTGGTTTTATCTACCCGACTCTTCACATAGTCAATCAGTACTGGTTGTGCATAGAGATGATCCCAAGGCCCATCAAAGAATCCCTGTTCTTGGGCTGCGTGTAAATCTACGCTCATCAAGCGGTCAGCACCGGCAGTTTTGAACAGGTCGGCGATTAGACGGGCAGAGATGGGTTCACGTCCTTGGTGCTTCTTATCTTGCCGTGCATAGGGGAAGAATGGAGCCACCACGGTTATCCGAGCAGCCGATGCCCGCTTTAAAGCATCAACCATAATCATCTGCTCCATCACCCATTTGTTTAACGGGGTGGTGTGAGATTGCACCACATAGCAGTCTGCCCCGCGCACGGATTCAGAGAATCGAACATAGATCTCGCCGTTGGCAAAGTCGTAGGCGACAGTAGGAAGTACCTCGGTGTGTAGTTCCTCGGCGATCCCTTGCGCAAGTTCGGGGTATGCCCGCCCAGGCACAATCAGAAGATGCTTTTGACCTGCGGATTTAATCCCCGTCATGCTGTTTACCTTTCACTTTCTGGCCGATAATGCCATATCGTTATTTTGATTCTACAAGTCATTGTTTGCCTAGCGAGTCATTCCATAACGACAGTTAGATTCATCTGAAAAAATTGTTTTCCGTAAAAACTGTTCGGGGTGCATTTATCAGCAGATAAGACAATCGCTAAGGAGGGCGTGTTTTCCACTATTTGACCCCTTGCCGGTAGCCGGATTGGAAAAATAGGCATATCAAATGCCAGTTCCGCCCCCAGGATTCGAACCCGGCTCTCAAGGCACCAAAAGCCCGCGTGTTACCTATACACCAGGGCGGATCACTCCTCTATATTACACAGACAAAAATAATTTCCTAAAACCGCACTTGAGAACCGGTATATCTGCCCTATTTCTCCCCTTATTTCCTGATACCAGCCCAGAAGAGGAAAACCTCCACGAGAAAAACAAAAATGCAATGATAGAGGGGTGAGTAAGAAACGGCGAATGAGCGGAATTGAACGGCGGGAACAACTGATTGGTGTGGCCAGATCCATATTTGCAGAAAAGGGATTTGAGGCTACTTCCATGGAGGAGATTAGCGCGAAAGCAAAAGTTTCCAAACCGGTAGTTTATGAACATTTCGGAGGCAAAGAAGGACTCTATGCGGTGATTGTAGACCGTGAAGTCCAACAGCTAGTTTCCGCCATTATCGGGGTGCTAGAGCAATCCCAGTCACCGCGAGCCATGGCAGAGGGAGCAGCACTTGCGCTGCTAGACTACATTGACACCTATACTGACGGATTCCGGATTTTGGTGCGTGATTCACCCGCCTCCCAGTCTCGAGGCTCTTATTACTCGGTGATAGGGGACGTGGCTCAAAAAGTTGAGGCTCTATTAGCAGAGCACTTCCGAGACAGTGGCTTTCATGCCGATTGGGCACCGATGTATGCCCACATGATGGTGGGATTGGTCTCCCAAGTGGGACAATGGTGGCTTGATGAACGCAAACCTTCTAAACAAGAGGTAGCTGCACATATTGTTAATCTGGTCTGGTATGGTCTGTCCGGAATGCGCAAAGATCCGCATTTGGTGACCGATTCTGCGAAGAAACTAGCTAGTTAGCCATTCCAGGCAGAGCAATCTCGCTCTCTAGGAGGCTATCTTCGGAACGCTTCTATCGATAAATCTTACCCACCCCAGGTAAAGCTAGAGCTAAGAGGATAGAGGTCGGCGGGAAACAATAGACCGTTCTCGCCACTTCCAGTAAACTTGGCTTGTGCTTGCAGAAAACTACCCCACCGAGGCTACTGACGAAGTAGACCGCATCATTTTAGCCTGGCAGATTGAACGCCCTGACCTTAATGTTTCCCCAATGGAAGTGTACTCGCGGGTAGCGCGCCTGGCACGCCATCTTGATTTGGCTCGTAAAGAGGCTTTCAGCGCCCAGGGGATGGAACCTTGGGAGTTCGATGTACTTTCGGTACTGCGCCGTGCCGCCTCGCCCTATTCCCTAACCCCGGGCACATTACTGCAAGAACTGCTGGTTTCTTCCGGAACTATGACCAACCGGATTGACCGTTTAGAAAAGAAAGGCTTGGTTAAGCGCACTCCCTCTCCGCATGATCGCCGGGCGGTATTGGTAACCCTAACCGATTTGGGGGTTACCCGGGTTGATTCGGCTCTCAAAGAGCTACTGATGAGGGAGTCTGAGCTACTAGCTCCCCTGGACGAGGACGAGCGGAAAACCCTTTCGGCTTTGCTGCGCCAGCTACTACTGCCCTTTGAGGGTACACCGGTGCGTCCTCTGCGCTAAGCACCTGCCTTCCCTACCCCACCCAATTACCGAAGCAGCTATTTTCCCCGTACGCTGAGCAGGTTAGCTAGTCTAGAATCTCGCTAAGACGCAGCCAGGTTTCTTCCAGTTCTTCTTCGTTAGCAACTAGCTGTGTACGAAGTTTATTTAGTTCTTGCAGGTGAAGCAAGCCTTGAGGGCTGCTATCGGCTGCACTTTCACTTAGCTGCTCATCAAGAGCTGCTAGTTGGGTTTGTACCTTGTCAAGTTTCTTTTCAATCGCCGACAGCTCTTTGCGGGTGCGATAAATCTCAGCCCCGCTTTTCTTAGGGGGTTTCGAGGAGGCTAAATTACCCTCGCCTTCGCTCTTTTTCTGCTCTCCCACACCATTACTAGCTACCCCGTCTGATTGCCGGGCAGCGCGCATTTGTAGATACTGCTCCACCCCTCCCGGTAACGCCGCCAAGGTTCCATCAGCCAGCAGCGCTACCTGCGAATCTGTTACCCGTTGCAGCAGGTATCGGTCATGGCTAACCACTATCAAGGTGCCGGGGAATGAATCTAAAAGATCTTCCAGTTTCGCCAATGTGTCGGTATCTAAATCATTAGTTGGCTCATCTAAAATTAAAACATTAGGTTCGGCTAGCAGCTGAGTAGCTATCTGTAGGCGGCGCATTTCCCCACCCGATAGTTCGCTTACCCTTGTCCAGGCGCGTTCTTTTGAAAACCCCAGTTTCTCAACCAGTTTCGTGGCGGTGATTTCTTTTTCTCCCCAAATAATCCGCTCTTTTATCTGCGAGATTGCTTCCACTACTCTAAGGTCGGGGTTCATCTGTCCGATTTGAGGCAACTGCGCCAAGGTTGCGAGCTGCACGGTTTTCCCCCGTTTGATTTTTCCACTTGTAGGGGTGAGTTCTCCGCTCATTATTTTCAGTAATGTCGATTTACCAGCCCCATTAACGCCGATTACTCCTACGCGCTGCCCTGGGTTTAATCGCCAGGTCACCTGGTTTAAGATATTTCGCGTCGATTCGGGATAAGAAAATGAAACATCTTCGAGTTCAATGACTCGTTTCCCTAAACGCACTGAAGCTAAGCGCACAAGTTCTACACTGTCCCTTAAGGGCGGAACGTCACTGATTAAGGCCTCGGCCGCCTCAATACGGAATTTTGGTTTTGAGGTACGAGCCGGAGCCCCTCGCCGCAGCCAGGCTAGCTCTTTGCGTAACTGATTTTGACGTTTTTCTTCCGCCACTTCGGCTTGCCGGGCTCTCTCCATCCGAGCCAGCACATAGGCCGCGTATGAACCGTCATATTCTTCAATATGTCCCGGTATTTGCGGACGACCGTTTCCTGAATCTGCGCCTGGAACCACCTCCCAAATCCGGTTGCAGACCGCATCGAGAAACCAACGATCATGGGTAATAACCACTAAAGCTCCTTTTCCCGAGCTGAAACGGTTATTCAGATATTTAGCTAGCCAAGCTACGCCCTCGACATCTAAATGGTTAGTGGGTTCATCTAAAGCAAGAATCGGCGCATCTTGCCCTAAAGTTCGTGCAAGCACTACCCGGCGCGCCTGTCCCCCTGAAAGTTCCCCACAGCTAGTCTCCATGTCCACATCGGACAATAATCCTTGGTCTATGGCTCGCAAATGAGGTTGAGATGCCCACTGATAGTCAGGAATATCTGCATGAACCGCCTGTTTAACACTTAAAGCGGAATCTAGAGTTTCCTGTTGTGACATGGCAGCAAAACTGATACCGGGCGCATAGGTTACGCTACCGCTATCTGGCTGCTGCTCACCACTGAGCAGACGAAGCAGGGTGGATTTGCCGGCTCCATTTGGTCCGAGAATACCAATCCGGTCAGCGGGGAAAAGGCTTAAGGTTACTCCCGCCAAGAGTCGGCGCGGCCCTGCCAACGCGGATACGTCTTTAGTTCCAGCTAGGAAAGTTTTCACGCTAACCAATGCTCTCTATCTAGGGGACAGGCGGGGGTCGAAAAAGTAAGCGGCAGAGCATAGGAGACGGTATCTAGTTTCGCTAGTTCTACTGCCAGGGCGCGCGCGTGCGAATCGGTTTGTACTAAAGCAATCACAGTAGGTCCAGACCCAGAAATAAAAGCCACCGCTCCCTGCTGTTTGGCAACTTCTAGGGTTAGTGCCAGCTGCGGCATGAGTTTGATTGCTGGATTTTGCAAATCATTTTGAATCAGCTGCGCAAGAGCCGGCAAGTCTGCCTGATAGAGAGCTTGAAGCAGGGAATTTAATTCCGCCAAATTCGGTAATTTTTGCCGGAGACAATCACTTTTATCATATTGCCTAAATACTGCGGGAGTAGCAAGGGTGTTAGGAGAAACCGCGGCGACTACCGACAGGGAGTTCGCTGGCGGAAGCGGGGTAATCCGGTCTCCGTAGCGGTCTGCAAAACAGGTTCCCCCATAGAGCCCAAATGGCACGTCCGCCCCTAGTTTTGCCCCAATTTCAGCTAATTGGTGACGAGAAATCCCGGCAGCTAAAACCTGGTTAGAAGCCAGCAGGGCCGCAGCCGCATCGGCTGAACCCCCTGCCATACCCCCGGCTACCGGCACTTGTTTCTCAATACTGATTTTTGCTCCCCCCTGGTAGCCACACTGCTCCGCTACCAGCAAAAAAGCGCGGGTTGCGAGGTTATTTTGTACCGCCAACCCGGTTAGTGCTTGTTGGTCGCGGTCAGGACTATAACCAACCGCTCCCTCAGGAGCATCGAATTTTATGTCAATATCGAGACCTTGTTCTTGTAAGCTAACTGTTACTTTCTCACGCAGATTAACCGCTTGAAACAGAGTAGACAGGGGATGGTAGCCATCATTTGCCCTGGTAGCTGCCAAAAATAGGTTGATTTTGCCGTTGCTTACCGCTTGGGCTTGCCTGGCAGAGGCAGTTTCGGCAGCTGGAAGGCTTGGCTTTGAGGGCGCAGCGGGCGCGGACGCGGGAACGCTGTTTTCTTCCCGCTCTAGGGTAGTTATATTGATACCGGTCTTATCCGGGATAATCGGAGTTTTTTCCACTCTGGATTCTAAAACGGAGCGTAGCTTGGCAAGTGCCACAAAGTTGCGAATAGTTAAGGTTTCTGCCCGACCGGTCGGGGCAATTCCCGCGGCGCGCAATAGGGGCGTTACTGCGAGAGGAGCTGCCCAAGTTTTCAATGAAGAACGCAGCATTTTCCGCCTTGACGCAAAGGCGCAATCAATGAGTTCAAAGACTAATTCCCGTTGCCTGCGCTCTGATTCTTGCGTGGTGAGTGTTTTTTCTAAGTGTCGGCTGATTTCTTTTTCACTGCTGAGGTAGCTTTTTTGCTTATCATCTTGAAAGTAAAGATTGTCGCTAGGAGCGCGAACGATTTCTACCAGCGCGGAGTCTACATTGGGCTGGGGATAAAACACTCGCCGCGAAATATCGGATTTCATGCGCGCCTTACCATACCAGGCGATTTTAACGCTGGGAACCCCATAAACTTTACTGCCCGGCGGGGCGCTAAGACGCACAGCTACCTCTTTTTGCACCATTACCAGCGCTCTTTTTAAGGAGGGAAAAACTGCAAATAGATGCAATAGCACCGGAACTGCCACGTTATAGGGAAGATTTGAAACCAGAATTTCGGGCAAAAAAGCCTTGCCAGGGTGATGCTCGCTTTCTGTCTGCCCGCTAGCTCGCCGTGCATCTAGCTCTTTGCCCCCCTCACCTGCGCTCTCTGACAGAGCCACTAAGTTCTCTAAATCTGAGGGGACTAGCTTCAAAGCGTCTTTATTTACCAGGTAGGCTCGCTCTAGAGATTGAGGAGCGTGACTAGCAATCGTTGCCGGCAAAAAAGCAGCCAAGCGAGAATCAATCTCGCAGGCAGCCACATTCGCCCCGACCTCTAAAAGCCCCAGGGTAAGAGATCCGAGTCCCGGTCCGACCTCCAGAACCTGCTCCCCTGCTTTCACCCCTGCTTCGCGCACAATTTTACGGATTGCACTGGGTTCGGTAACAAAGTTTTGTCCTAACTGTTTCGTAGGACGAATATCCAGCCTCTTACAGAGCTGGCTGACCGCATTAGGGGTCAAAAGCGTAACCGGAGGGTTTTTTTCCACCCCCCTAGCTTACTAGTACCAGCCTATACGTTCAGAATGATTCCAGGCTTCACAGGGACTGCCGTAGCGTCCTTGAATATAGCCGAGTCCCCACTCGATTTGAGTGGCAGGATTAGTACGCCAATCCGCACCCGCAGATGCCATCTTGTTTGCTGGCAGCGACTGAGGAATACCGTACGCTCCCGAGCTGCGATTTCTCGCTGAAGCATTCCACCCTGATTCCCGATTCCACAGTTTAACTAGGCAGGTAAACTGCCCCTCGGACCAGCCACGGGCAATAACTTTTTGGTGGGCGATTTCTTGCGCCTGTCCGGCGGGAACTACCGGTCCATAATTGGTGTCACCAGAATTATCTGCCGGTCCGAATCGCACAATTTTTGGTTCTGCCTTTACCAGGGTAGTTACCTGTTCAGCAGACTGAAAACTGACGCTGCCATCAACTTTTTCTACAAAAGTAGTTTTTGCGGTAACGCCCTGTTTTCCTTCGTTTTCTACAATCTCTTCTCCGGGTTGCAAAGTCTTGTCTTCTACTTTTTTAACTTCCGGGGCAGATTTTTCTTCCTTTTTCTCTATGCCCCGTTGCACCCGCGCGACTTTAATGGTTGCCGTATTTTGACTGCTTTGTTCAACGGTGACTCTATCTAGGTTCGACAGTTTGATACCTGCTGCTTGGGCTGCTGTTCGCGGGTCTGAACCCGGTTTATAGACTCCTTTAACCTCGGCATTGTCCACCCGGAAAGTTGTCTGCAATACTGGAGCATCATGGTGGGCGGTTTTCCAAGCAACCTGGGCATTTTTTGTTTCTTGGAGGACGACTGGGCGAGCGTGGACTATTTTGATTTTTTGGTTTCGGGAGATTTTTGTATCCAGGGCGGGACTCACTTGATCATATTTACCCACTTTAATTCCCATATCGGAAACAACTTGTTCAACTGTGCGATTGGTGGTTTGCATTTGACGGGTAGCGCCATCAACGGTGACGGCTACGCTTTTATATTCACTGGCTACCGCCGCTAATCCTCCCAGGACGATAGCTGTGCATATCCCGGCGAAAATGGCTGTTAGCTTCACCTGGTTGCGCCGATGTTTTCTGCTCACGTATACCCTCGCTGCACTAGATGGTAACCCTGGGAAATAAAACCCCCAATCAGAAATAACTGTAACCTGATTGTTACCAAATAGCTACCTGTTCGATATATTTCCTTAGTGGAATAAAACACCACCAGTCTACCTCGCACAATAGACTTTGTGAATAGATATTAACGTCCCGCTAATCTAGCGCCGTTACCGCCTGTCCATACACCTCACGAGTATTACTACGTAGCTGGCTCACCAGTTCAGGTTCGCTTTTATCGGTGATTTCTGCCAGCTTTCGCACCGTCCAGGCAAGCATATAGGAAGCATTCGGCTGCCCCCGGTGCGGATGCGGAGTTAAATAGGGCGCATCGGTTTCCACCAGCAATAGCGAAGCTGGTATCTTTCGGGCAGCATCGCGCTGCCACTCGTTCGCATTATAGGTGACCGGCCCGGCAATAGAGGCATACCACCCCTGCTCTGCCAGTACCTGAGCCATTTCTTTGTCTCCACTAAAACAGTGGAAAACCGTACGCTCGGGAGCGCCCTCTTCCATTAAAATCCGAATAGTGTCGGCATGAGCCTCCCGGTCATGAATCTGCAATGGTAGATTCAGCTCTTTAGCCAGGGAGATATGCATTCTAAAAGCCTGCTGTTGCGCAGATTTTCCCTGCGCAGAAGTGCGAAAATAATCCAATCCGCTCTCGCCTATCGCAACCGCCTTGTCGCAGCCTTTTACCTGCTCATAAACTTCAGCTATCGCCTGTTCTAAGGAATAGTTTTCATGCCAAGGCTTCAGTGAATAGGTTTGCCCATCGGGCGCTTTAGCTACCACTTTCGCGTGCAAAGCGGCCTCATTCGGGTGAATAGCAAGCGCGCAAAATACCTGGGGATGCTGCTCAGTTAATCGCACTGTAGGCGCAAGCTCATCGATTTGACAGCCTGAGGTAATCAAGGCGCTAACCCCTACAGTTTTCGCCCTCTCCAATTGTTCATCTAGACTCAGCCGTACCCCCTCTACCAGGGGAATCTGCTCTTCCCACAGCGGCAAGTGGGTATGATTATCAACTATTTTGCCCGCCAAAGAGCTGGGCAGGTCTGGCCAGCCACGCCGTCTACGTGATTTCCCCATTTATCTAACGTCCTCCTCAATGCGGGCATGGATATGCACCTTCGTACCGCCCTCCTCGGGGCAACTCCAATCAATAGAGCCCTTAAGATTTGCACGTACCAGAGTGCGCACAATATGGGTTCCCAGTCCGCTCAGCGGTTTATCTTCTAAACCACTACCATTATCGCGCACCCAAACATCGAGCTCACTGCGTTCACGTTTAGCCTCTAAAACCACTTTCCCATCACGATTTGCCAAACCGTGCTCAACCGCATTAGCAACCAGTTCTGAAATCACCACTGCCAGTACCGAAGCTGTCTCGGCATCAATCATTCCGAAACTACCAACAAACTCAGTATCAACTTCTTGATCGGTTGCCGCCATTGCCGCCGACATTCTAAGTAGGCGAGAAATCATTTCGTCAAAATCTACGGTTTCACTGACCGTTTGCGATAGCTCTTCATGAACACGCGCAATCGAGGCAACCCGCCGTTCTGCCTCCCCTAAGGCTGTTTTAACCTCTTGAGAATCGGAACGACGAACCTGCAGACGCAAAAGCGCACAAACAGTTTGCAGATTGTTTTTCACCCGATGATGAATCTCGCGAATCGTAGCATCTTTGCTCATCAATTCGCGTTCGCGTCTACGCACCTCAGTAACATCTCTACACAACAAAAGTGCCCCCATTCGCTCGCCAGACTGCTCTAAAGGCAACGAACGTAAAGAAACAATACCCGAGGGCGACTCCACTTCTGCCAGCCAATACGCTTTCCCCATTACCACCACCGGCAAGGTTTCATCGACCTGGCATTGATCTTGAACCACCTCGGTTATTAGCTCAGCGAGAACCGCCCCGATAACCTCTTCCCGAACTCCCAAGCGACGTAGACAAGAGCGCGCATTGGGAGTCAAATCCAGCACTCTGCCCTCTGCGTCCAAATTAATCGCGCCATCAATCAGGCGCGGCATCCCGTGAGTAGTAGCTGCCGGCAGAGAAGCAGCCGGAAAACTACCTTGAGAAATCATTTCACAAAGCATATTCGCGGTTTTATGAAACCACTGTTCTTGCTGTTCAAAAACACGCAAAGACTGAATATTAACCTCTACGGTGAGGGCAGCAATTACCCGAGAGTCGTGACGAACCGGAACCGCATTGGCGATTACCGAATAAGAACCCGCCCAGCGCACTTCCGGAGTAGTAGGCTGCGAATCCGGAGCAAAGGCAGATTTAAGCATTCTGGAGCGCGTTGGCGAAGCCGTAAGCCCCACCACGTCATCAAGGTGGATAGTAAAACCAGATCCCGGACGGGTATGGGCAATCGCTACATACCGCCCCTGGTCATCTGGAATCCACAAAATCAAATCGGCACTGCCAATATCAGCTAAAACCTGCCAATCGCCCACCAACATATGCAGATGGTCGCTATCACTGTCCGATAAATCCTGACCGTACCGGCGAATCAGTTCCCTCATCCCGCTCACGGTTACCAGTCTATGCTAGGAGCGACATCGGCAAGTTATGAGGTATCCCTGAACGGAAATTCTATTGAGCGCTACTTTGCAGCCAACTTGCCGCTGCGTCCTCTTCCGCGCTAGCTAACAATTGCATCCGGGAGAGAATTTCCCGCTCAACTTTACCGCCGATAAACGGCAATTTGACTTCCAGTTTTCCCGAGAGGTGACGTACGGTTTCCTGCCGGTTATTTTCTGGATACTTCAGCTGACTATCTGCTTTGATTGTTACTGGAATACTAGCGATATTCACCTGAAAACTGCCTTCAGCTATTAGAGGAACAGCCGGATTATCCACCCAGGTTTCCACTATTTCTATCGCTAACTCTTCTGGAAGTAGGTGGGCATATCTTCCAAGTTCTTGCCAGGCGTGAGGCTTAAGGGTCGCCCGCGAAATATAAATACCGGAATCGGCTTTTTCAAGTTGCACCTCGCCAAGAAAAGCCGGCATTTGCCTGAAGCGAAACTTTAGAAAATCCGGATTGGTAAGCATCGCCCAAACCTGCTCTGGAGAGGACGGATACTGAATTTCCAGCTGAAACTCACGCAAGCTATCTCCCTTTCTTTGGAGGCTCTCACACCGTTTAGGCTCGCTGTTAAACGCCCTGGAGACTAACCTAAAAGTATTAAGCAGTATTGATTGTATCCAGTTTTGACCATCTAGTCTGCCAGGAGTGAAAACAAAATGTTCAAGCGCCCAGTTTTCAAACGCTTTCAGCCTCACCCGCGTTTGCCAAAAGAGCAGATAGCTACCACCGTCAAAGAGGTACTGCCTAAAATACGCCAGGCTTCAGACTTTGGACAAGTACTAGATGCGGTACTGGATATTCCCAACGAATACATCGACAACAAGCTGTTAAAACTGGTAAACACCTACCCGAAAGCAGATGTTGCGCAGCTTGAAACCATTTTGACCAAGCAATATATCACTCGCACCGCCTACGCTTCCTCGGCAGTAGGAGCCGGAGCGGCAATACCGGGAGCTGGTACCGGGGTAGCTTTAGGGCTTACTGCCGGCGAGCTTGCTACCTACGCCTTGCAGACTACCACCTATATTTTGGCCGTTAGCCGTTTGCATGGTTTTCGCCCTGCCGACCGGGAAAAACGCCGCACCCTGATATTGTCTAGTCTCCTGGGAGAAGAGGGCGCTCGGATTGTATCCGATCAGTTGGGATTACGTTCTCTTAGTTGGGCACGCTCGTCCTTGAAAAACCTTTCCTCCCCCACAATAAGTCAGGTAAATAAGGCATTAATGAAGTATGCTTCAAAGAAACTCGCACATCGCAGCGCTGGCCGCATTGCCGGACGTCTTATTCCTTTTGGAATCGGAGCCGGGGTTGGATATTTATCTGGGAAAGCGGTCGCCAAACGGACAGTAGCGGGCGTACAAGCAGCTTTAGGGCAAATCCGGAACCTTTCCGCACAGGAATTTATGGTTGAGCTAGCACCGGTTATCAACATTGAAAGCCAGATAAAAGCTAGCGCCGGGCAGTAAAACTACCCCTACCAACCAACTATTCCCAGCTTTATCCATTCTGCCTAAGTACTACCTGCGGCGAATACTCAGGCTTGGCGATCGAGCCGGATAGATTGCCGTTAAAATATGGGGTAACACTAGCGAAAGGTGAGGGCGTGTTAGATACACAATATGAAGATTTACTGCAAAAAATCTTAGAGAGCGGAAACCAAAAGGAAGATAGAACCGGCACCGGAACTCGTTCACTTTTTGGCGCTCAATTGCGCTATGACCTCTCAAAATCATTCCCCTTGATTACCACCAAAAGAGTTTTTATGCGCGGAGTCGCCGAGGAGCTTTTCTGGTTCTTATCGGGAAGCTCCAGTGTAAAACCGTTACAGGAAAAAAACGTTCATATTTGGGATGATTGGGCGAACGAAGAGGGCGAACTAGGACCGGTCTACGGAGTGCAATGGCGTTCTTGGCCAAGTAGGCAAGGAAATATCGACCAAATCGAAAAACTGCTTTCTAATCTAAAACAAGACCCGTCCTCTAGGCGGCTACTGGTATCTGCTTGGAACGTATCGGAACTGGACAAAATGGCTCTTGCCCCCTGTCACCTGCTATTCCAAGCATATGTAGCGTCTGGTCGTCTATCGTTGCAAGTCTACCAACGCTCTTGCGATATGTTCCTGGGTGTCCCTTTTAATATCGCCTCCTATTCTTTACTAACCCATATGTTGGCTCAGCAAAGCGGATTAGAAGTTGGTGAATTGATTTGGACAGGCGGGGATTGCCATATTTATAACAACCATATCCAGCAGGTTAAAGAACAGCTTGCTCGCCGTCCTTATCCTTTCCCCACTTTGCATTTACGCCCCGCAGACTCCTTATTCAGCTACACCTGGGAAGATGTACAGGTTGAGAATTATCAGCACCACCCCACGATTAAAGCCCCGATAGCAGTTTAGGAGACAGCAAATGCATATTGGCATGATTTGGGCGCAGGCAGCCCATCGAGTTATCGGAGACGGTCGGGGAATGCTTTGGCACGTCCCCGCTGATTTCAAGCATTTTAAAACCACCACCATGGGCAGCCCTATTATTATGGGGCGGCGTTCCTTTGAAGCCTTGGGTAAAAAGCCTTTGCCTGGGCGCTTAAATATCGTATTGACTTCGCAGGAAAGCTATCAGGCAAAGGGCGCATCTCTTGCTTTTTCGCTATCCGAGGCTTTGACCCTAGCTAAGGATTCGGGCGCTGAGCGCTGCTGGATTACCGGAGGGGCGCGCCTATACGCAGAAGGTATGGAAATAGCTGATGAACTCGTAGTTACCTACCTAGATTTAGATGTAGGAGACAGTGAGGATTTTGCTCATGCTCCCCTAATTTCCCCCGCTATTTGGAAAAAAAATTCACTGCGTTCTGACAGTGAGTTTCGCCCTATTTCGGGGGATTGTCGCTGGCAGGTTACCTACTATGAAAGAGCAGAAAACCCCAGCGATTAACACCATTCGATACACTGGTGTATCGTAATCTTTTGGTAAAGATTTCATCAGTAAAGTCCGGAGGTACTATGGGAAAGAAATATCGTTGGAACACTCTTTCCAACATAGTGGTAGTCGTAGGTGTCCTGATTATCCCCCTAATGTATTCCGGTCTGTTTACCTGGGCATACGAGGATCCAATGGAACGGGTAGGGACCTTAAAAGCAGCGGTCGTAAACCTCGATTCCCCGGCAGAAGCTAACACTGGCGAAAAAACCCGAACTATCGACCTCGGCAAAAGTCTAGAAAACGAACTTTACAAAGAGGACGCCCCAGGCTTTGACTGGACAAAGTCCTCGCTATCACAGGCAAAAACCGGGCTAAAAGATGGAACCTACAAGGCAGCCCTGATAATCCCTAATGATTTATCTAGCTCGTTTGCAAATCTTGCCAACCCGGAAAACAAAGTACCTACCAAGAAAGCTCGGCTGGAGCTGCGTACCGATGACTCGGTGAATTACCTACAGGGCACGATGGCGGTATCAGCTGCATCTGCCCTGCAAGCTGCCCTATCGCAACAGGGAGCTGCCGGATATATTGACCAACTCTTACTATCAACCGGAACTCTAAAAGAGGGTTTTCTAGATGCCAGCTCCGGTGCCGGAAAACTTGCCGAGGGCGGAAAACAATTAGGGGACGGCGCTGATACTTTAGTGGCAGGACTAGGAGAACTCGCCGATGGGAGCGTTAAAATCCGCAATGGCGCGCTAGTGCTTCGAGACGGGGTGAGCGCCTATACCGGCGGAGTATCTACTTTAAGCTCTGGACTTGGTCAGCTAAATGCCAATATGCCCAAGTTAGCGGCAGGTGCACAACAAGTTGATGGCGGAGTCGATCAAATCCACCAGCAGGTTTCCGCTATTCAACCTGAGGTTTCCCAATTGGTTAAGAAAGGAAATGACCTAGTTGATTTGCTAGCGCCGCTAGCTAATTCAGACGTTGATGCTGCACAAATTGCAAAGTTTTTAACCGAATTTAAAGGAGTGGTTACCGCTTGTGCTCAGGTTCTTCCAGCTGCGCTGCCCACAGTTCCCCAGTGCAAATTATTGTCTGATATGGCCAAGCAGCAAGGTTTAACCCTGCAACAGCTAGCGGAAAAAATCACGAAAGCCCAAGACCTCCTTGGAATGGCAAATAAACTCTCCCAGCTCAATCCTCAAGAAATCAAACAGAAACTAAACACCGCTGACCAGGGAATAAAAGAACTGAGCCGACAGACTGCCCTTACCCCTGCTTCCCAAAACGGAAAAAATAAGCCAACCTTAAAAGATGGCACATTTGCGCTCGCTAACGGATTAGCTCAAGCAGAAAAAGGAGTTAATAAACTAGCTTCCGGCGCTGCCACCTTAGATAAGAATTCGGCTCAACTACAGCAAGGAACAGGCGCTCTAACTGGCGGTCTTAACTCGCTATCACAGGGAGCGAAAAAAGCTTCCGATGGTGGAAAACAGCTCTCTGTCGGTATAGACCAACTTGGCGAGGGAGCCTCAAACCTCCAAGACGGTCTCCGCAGCGGAGCCGAGCAGATTCCCGAGGTCAGCAGCACTCAAGCGGATAAAGTTTCTAAATCTGCCAGCACAGTTGCAGATGTTAAATCCGTGCGCGAAAACTCCGTCAGTAACAACGGTGCCGGATTTGCCCCGTTCTTTATGGCTTTGTGTCTATGGATTGGGGGAATCGCTATTTTCTTGATTTTCCCGGCATTGGATTTACGACGTCACCCTCAGGAAAGCTTCTGGCGTTGCGGTTTCCGTTCTATGTCAATAGGCGCGCTATTTGGGGCACTTCAAGCAGTTACGGTAGTGACCGGTTTGCAACTGTTCTTAAAGATAAATCCTCATAATTTCGTGGCATTGATTCTGATTTCAGTATTAGCCTCTATCGGATATGTAGCAGTAAACCAAGCATGCGTAGCCGGTTTGGGTTATCGAGGACGCGCCCTTTCAGTAATCTTATTGTGTTTACAGATAACCTCTACCGGGGCAACTTTCCCAGTAGAAACCGCTCCGAAGTTCTTCCAGTTCCTCAGCCCGCTATTCCCAATGACCCACGTGGCACGCACGATTCGCGCGGCTATTGCCGGCGGGGAACTACATTTGGGCAAAGCACTCGTGGTTTTGGCGATTTGGACAGTGATTTCTTGGCTGGTTACTTTCATATCTGCTGCGCGTCGCAAGGGTCAGCGCCCTATGCCCTACGACCCCGCGCTTACTTTCAAGAAAGTTCCACTCGTCTCCTCCCCCTTGGGTGGGGATTCCAACAACAATGTGGAAGATTTTGATCAATATACTCGCCAGGCCAAGGAAAACCAGAGCAGCTAGCCTCATCAATCCCGGGCGATACCTCGGTCTTTTCATTCATCCTAAGGCGAACAAATCTCGCAAAAGTGCAAACGAAAACCTCGCAAACATATAAGCAAAAACCTCGCAAAAGTATCAATATAGCTGTTAGAAGCGATATTTATTTCGATATCGGTTCGAGACATTCGCACCTACGCGGAGCAAATTGACGCTAACTGTTTTGGCTACCGGGACGAATCAGATCTAGAAGTAGATATTTTGCTTGAGTTTGATGATGGAAACTGGGCAGGTCTTGAGGTAAAACTTGGAGAATCAGATAGCGTTATTTCTGCTGCCGAGAATAACCTTCTCCGTTTGCGGAAGAGCCGAATGGTTACTCCCCCAGATTTCCTAGCCATCATAACCGGAGGCACTTCCGGGTATACCCTACCTAGCGGTGTACACGTGATTCCCCTAAGCGCCTTGGGTCCCATCCGCGATTAATGGACTAATTCCCATTCAGGTATCAACCCGACAGTATCCCCTACTGCGTCAAATGTGGCAAAGCCCCGAGAGCCGTTCAACCGTCTACTCGGGGCTTTGCCTAAAATGAGTGCTTATTTTCAGTGGTTACCTGATTGGTGAATATAAAAAAGTTACGACTATTTCTGCTGAGATATTTTTTCTTTAATTTTAAATACAGAAATGCTAATAACCAGAATCAACAATTCAAGAAAATATGTAGCTAAAAACTCTTTTGGAACAGCTGATATCCCCTGAAATATCCAATCGATACCACTCATGTAAAACGCTAGGGGAAGCGGTACAGATAAAATAATTAGAATGCTTATTGCTAGAGCTTTTGCGAAGCTAGGTTCGCCCATTCGCGTTTTCTTGACAGATTTCATCACTACCAAACTTCCTTGATGGCACATTTTCCTGCCTGAAAAGCAATCTGACCAGGTAATCCTCCTGGAAGTGCTTTACTTGCAATCACTTTAATTACATAAGAAGCGACTTTCTTACCTAAAAACTTTTTAAGATTTCGATGCATCACAGATGAGGCAACTTTCCATTTGCGTGATTTTAATGCCTTACGAACTTCTTGATTAAAAGCCCGTTTTAACACATCCAATCCATAGGACTTTGCTAACCCGTTTCCTATACAGTTGGCAAATGTCCCCCAACTCCGAGTCTGTATAGCAGGAATTACTAAGTCATCGTACGCTCCCTCGTTTCCATAGAACTCAAAGCCTTTTTCTATCTCCTTTAACAAGGCAATTGTTTCTAAATCATCAGTTCCATAAAAACTGATATCTTCTCGTGAGGGAGATGAATACGACGGCTTTAGATTCTTGACGTTACTTGTTTGGTTTTTAGTCTCCAAATCGAATAATGAATTCTCATTTTCCTGAGTAATCACAGAAGCACAGTTTGCAACACTCGGTGTATGGGTATTTACGATAACCTGATCTTTGGGATACGGTACGGTCTCACTTGCGAATGCTGGTGCGCTAAAACCGGTAAAAAGTAAAGAAACCGATAATGGTAACACCGTCATGGCTGCAATGTTTCTTTTCATTTTTTGCTCCTGTCGTGTTGGGTCATTTTCTACCGCGCGGCAGTAAAACAAATAGTATCAAGAAGCGGAATAAAACCAGTACGCAGCACTTCCGGGTATACCCTACCTAGCGGTATACACGTGATTCCCCTAAGCGCCTTGGGCCCCATCCGCGATTAACTGGCTAATACCTATTTGAGGCTTTGTTACTCCCCACGCTTATCGGGTGACAAAGTTAAAAAGCATATGCCAGGCAATTGATAAATATCGTGATAGCAGGGGAAATCGTGTAGATTTTCGATGAGAACTACCGGTTCGCGGAATTTGTGAAATCTAACTACAGATTCTAAAGATTTCCAACTACATTTTCCGCTTCCCGTAGATCTCGTAGCCACCTGCATATATCTGCTTCAGTTCCTTTATCAGGAATTAATCACGCAAACCGCGCACACTGAGACATTGATTTTATCTGTTCAACAGACGTTAGAGAACAAACCATTTCAAGCTGCTCACACACCATCCGAACCACGTAATCCTTAAAATCGTGCGAACACCTCTTACTCATATCCCTAACCCTCTCAAAATAGGCAGAAATAAAACCCCATGCACTTGAGCAGGATTCGACCTCTCCGCACGCAATCAACTCAGTAAAAATAGCGTGATGCCCTTCCTCTAAATAGAGGAAGGGCATCCAAGAGTAGCAGCAGATTGATAAAAATACCCCTGCCTCATACCCTCATAATTCTAACGTTGTCTGTGCCGACCACTACTAAAAGTAGTGTAACTACTAAATAAGCCCAGTAGCTACGTGATTACCAGGTAGACACGCAAATGATATTAGCTAAATTTCAGCTCCTTTGCTGTTGCATAGGAGGTTTGCGTTCCTCGTTTAGTTACCGCATCACCTGCATAAATATTTGCCTTGCGAATCGAGTCTGCTATATCACCGCTCTGAGTCCAGCTGTGAGAAAAACATCCAATAAAAGCATCACCTGCTCCGGTGGTATCCAGTGCTCGGGAGGAAGTACCCGCAATCAACTGCTCCCCCGAATCGCTAATCCACAAAGCTCCGCGAGCCCCTAAAGTAACAATTACATTTGGAATTCCAGATCGCATAAGTACTTGACCGGCGGCGCGGATATCTTCCTCGGTATCTACCGGCATTCCGGTTAGTAAAGACAGTTCACTCTCATTCGGTACTATAAACTCTACGTCTTTTACCCGTTCCAACGATAAGGAAGGATCAGCTGGTGCTGGGTTCAGCAGAATGGGGATACCTAATTCCTTTCCTAATTGTATAGTTGAATATACCGTTTCTAACGGAATTTCCAGCTGCATCACAATCAATTTACATTTGGCAATTTGTGCCCTAGCACTTTCTACATCATCAGGAGTTAGGAATGCATTTGCACCCTTCACGATGATTATTGAGTTACGGGATTGGGGATCTACAAAAATTGGGGCAACTCCCGAGGTAGCCTCAGTGCGTAAAACAAAATCTGTATCTATCCCATTCTCGGCGAAATTTCTGATGGTGTTGTCTGCAAACATATCGTTACCCACCCTGGTAACCATCAAAATCTTTGAGCCTAATCGAGAAGCAGCTACGGCTTGGTTCGCACCCTTACCGCCACAGCCCATACAAAAATCCGGGGCTTCTACGGTCTCACCTTCACGCGGCATTCGATTTATATAGGAGATTAAATCAACCATATTAGAGCCAACTACTGCAATATCCATTTATTTCTCCTTTATCCCAGTGGTTACCTTGAAATTGCGAACTTCTCCCGGAGCAAGTTCAATCAATGTTCCAGCTTTACGAGCTGCTTCACGCCCTTCTGGACGCGAGGTGCCGGGAAGCGCAAACGCAGCAACTTTTTGATCTGCGTTGTGCAATATCCAGCGCGTAACCACTGGGAAACTCTCAGTGCTAAAACGGGTTTCAAATACCGTTCCATTCTGGCTATCCAATTCTATAATCGCTTCTTTAGTCATTTCATCGACTGCATCAGCGAAATAAACGATCTCCGGATCGAACTCTTCGGCTCCTTCCAAGGAATTAGCATCTCGATTACCGGCTCTAATATCTGCATTTATTTTCAACCAATTTTCGGTTGGTTTAACGTGCGCAGGTACTGATTCACGCAGTTTGAAGGCCTCTACAGGCAAGTTTTGTGTTATTTTTCCGTTTGTCACAAACGCATAGTTCATGTGGCACATATATTGCAGAGGCATTGACGCATACTTAGACAAGTTTTGCACTCGCAGTTCAATGTCAAACATAGATGAATCCTGGCGCAAAGTCACAGCCGGATTGGCTAAGTAGTGATTCCCGAAGCCTTTCAAATACTCGCAGCAAGAAACTACACGAATAGCATCATTTGAAACGATTAATTTTGCCGAGTCCATGGGCGCGCACGCAAATTCTCCATGCAAAGGGTGATTGTCGCCTTCGCCGGGACAACCGGCAGCGAGCAGTCCCGAATGAAAAGCAAAGCACCCGTAGGTATCCTCAATTAGGGTCGCAGGTTTTGGCTCAGAAAACATACTTTCCATACGTAGGCTGTGCCCGCAAAAATTTGCATCCCATATGATTTGCCCCATGAACGGCAAAATCTCAACGTACCCGAGCGAATTATGGATGGTAAGTGAAGCAACTCCTGACGAATAGGTTTTCGCGGTTACCGACCATTGCTCTGAATGAAGTATTTCTGTCTCTAGCGGTGTAAAAAGAGATTTTGTTAAATTAATTTCGTATTGCATTAGATTTCAGCCTTTTGAGAAGTCTTGTAGGAGAAATAGAAGTACATGAATACCGCACCGAAGCAAAAGAGATTCACAGCAAAAGATACTTGCATTGAACCGGTAAGGTCAGAAACTAGCCCCTGTACTGCGGGGATAACTGCACCACCAATAATCGACATAACAATTATTGCTCCGCCAGTTTCTGTATAACGCTTATCTTTTACTGAGTCTAATGTGCGCGAGTAAATAGTTGCCCAACACGGTCCGAACAGGAACGACACCAATACCGCAGCATAAACTGCCGTCATATTGGGAACTAGGATTACATATACTAGCGCCCCCAATCCACAAACAGAATAACCAACGAGGACGAGGTCTTGATTGAATCGAGTCATCAAGATATTTGCCAATAATTTACCCAAGAAGAATCCGATGAACGAAAAAATCATGAAGTTCGAGGCGGTTCTTTCATTAAGACCGTGATCTAGTTGTAAGGCAAGTCGAATAGTAAAAGACCAGACCGCAGTCTGCATACCGACATAAAGAAACTGGGTCAAGATACCAGCTTTAAATCTGCGATTTCCAGCTAAGTATTTCAGAGTCTCGAACACAGTTGCCTTTGTGGTCTCTTTTGCCTTGGTAACTGTTGGTTTACACTTTGGAAACTGTGTAATCATCACTAGAACCAACATCACTAGCAAAATCATTATGATTACCCGGTAGGGATGCAAGGTACGTTGAAGCATTTCCCGAGCAAATTGTTGCGACTCGTCCGCCGAAAGGTTGGCCATCTGATTATGAAGCGCAGCACCTTCGGAAAAAATCAAGTACTTGCCCAACAAAATTCCCCCGATAGATCCCAGAGGATAGAAAGTTTGGGAAATATTTAGTCGCAGCGTGGAATATTTTTTCGGTCCAATCATAGAGGAGTAAGTATTACAGGAGGTCTCTAAGAACGATAACCCTATTGCGATTGCAAATAGAGATAGTAGGAAAACTGAATATGTTGCCATGCGGGAGGCCGGGAAAAACATCGAGCAACCGATTATATAAACACTTAGACCAACCATGATTCCTACTTTGTAGGATGTAGAGCGGATTACTCGGGAGGCGGGGATAGCAATAATGAAATACCCACCGTAGAATGCCGACTGCACAAAAGCGGAAGCAAAGTCAGAAAGTGTGAAAACTGATTTAAACTGCGTAATTAAAATATCATTGAGACTTGCAGCTATCCCCCACATAGGGAAGCAAATCGATAATAAGAGATACTGAAAAATAGGTGTTCGCGATAGGTATCCATCGGATAATTGCAATGCATTATCCTTTATCAGTCCTAAAGTGTTATTTGTTTGTCCTTGGGGAGTGTTTCGCTCCGGCATTAATTGATTCTTCGGTGAGTTTTTTACATCTGTACTCATCAGTTCTCTCCCAACAGTTTAATTCCGGCAGAGGCACCAATACGATTAGCTCCTGCCGAGATCATTTCATCCATGGAAGAGGAGGTTCGGATGCCTCCAGATGCTTTCACGCCCATTTTTGAGCCAACAGTTTTGCGCATAAGCTCTACTGCGTGCGTACTGGCACCGGATTGTGAGAAACCCGTGGAAGTTTTTACAAAGTCTGCGCCCGCCTCTTGTGCACATTCACATGCTTGCACAATTTCTTCATCGGTAAGTAAGCAGGTTTCCAAGATGACCTTCACTAATACTTCGGCACCCGCTGCTTGGACTACAGCAGCGATATCCCGCTGAACTGTGCACCAATCTCCGTCTTTGATTGCCCCCAGGTCTACCACCATGTCGACCTCTTGCGCACCGTCCGAAATTGCTTGGGCAGTCTCGATTTTTTTCACCTCTGTGCAATGCGCTCCGGAGGGAAATCCGATTACAGTACATACTTTAATATCACTACCAGAAAGCTCACGCTTCGCCAGTGAAACCCTATTAGGGCTTACACACACTGACCAGAAGCCAGCAGCCTTAGCCTCATCGCAAAGCTTTCTGATTGCTTCGGTCGTAGCATCCGGGGCAAGCAGGGTATGATCGATTAATTTTGCTTTAGTGGTCATATCTACGTCTCCTTCGACTTCGTGCAAGTTACTGATTGACTTGTCACTGGTTTCACGCTACTTTGCGAGCTATGCATTCACACCAAATTATTGGCACATATGTGCCATTTTAGTTATTTCCCCTTTTTCTTTTGAGTCAAGGCATATAGCATGCGTGCCGTTGCCGTGTCTATTACCAACCGGTTAGCATACCCCCGAATCAATGCGGCATTGATTGCACAGAGCTTATCGGCTCCTCCCGCTAAAAGGATTTTTTGCTCACTGTGCCGCAAATCTGGAAGAGAAATTCCCAGAGTGCGATTGTTGAGATCTGGCAGGCAGACTCGACCATCTGAGTCAATAAAGTGTGAACATACCTCACCCACTGAGTGCGCAGCTAAAAATTCTCTTTCATCCTTACTAATTAACGGACTGTGCAACAGGTTTCCCTCTGAACTAACTGACCCAACTGAATAAAGAACGATTCGTGCTCGGCGCGCAAGCTCCATTGCTCTACTTACAGTCCCTTCTCTTTCAATCGTCAGCTTCGCACCGGCAGATTCCATAACTATTGGATAGCCCATCATATGCACCTCTGCCTTTAAAGATTGTCGTAACTCCCGGAAACTGTTTCGCGTAGATAGATCCATGGATGGCATTTTCAAATCGCCCCCCAATTGCACTACGGTAACCCGCTGTAAATCTAGCGTGCGCAGACTTGCGGTCAATGACTGAATAGTTCGCGACCAGTAAACCCCAACCGTGTCACCATCGCGTACAAGATTCATGAATAGGTCTGCCCCCGCTTTTCCTAGAGCCTTGCGAATATCAACATCGCGCCTTCTAGGTGGCGAAACCAAACGTACTTCATCAAGTGAAAAGACGGAGCGGAGGGCATCAATCAATTCTCTGTCTTGCTCGCGTGGATCCTCTATATTGATTTTTACGAACCCGCGCCCCTTAGCATATGTAAGTAGTTTAGAAACATTCGGTCGGGAAATATGCATTATATCTGCGACTTCACTTTGGGATAACCCACTATAGTAAAGCTTAGCCACGTCCAGAGATTGCCGATCCCTGCGGGTCATTCCCAAACGATCTTTAACTACCATAGAACTATCTAACAGCCTGACACCCACTCTAACTAAACCTAAAGGTCGTTGTGAATTATCTTTTTTGGTTACTTGAGGGGATTGTTTTACACCTAGGAAGTATTCGCGTAAACATAGGGAGTCTGCTGTCGGATTGGTGTATTAGCAGCTTCGGGATGCTCCTAGTGTTTGGAGAGCGACATTTATTAGTAGTAGCGGAATGGGCTTGGCAATTATTTCCTCGCTGCGTAACGTAAGCCAAGATAAGACGTTTACCTCAGGAAACCACGCCCCTAAAAAGTAATGAAATTATAGGTATTAACCCAGATTTTAAAGCTCACATCAGCTATTTTGTGAAAGAACTCGACCGTCTCGCGATAACACGATTGCACTTATTAACCACTACCGCAATTCTTTCTGGCTCGACTTTATTTGCCGGGAAATGAGCGAACGCACGGTTAAACATAAGCACGGAAAGGTTTTTCGGGGTGCGAAAAACCCCGGGCAGTTGAGGGATACCCGGGGTTTTTCTTATTAGGTAGTAAGAGGAGCTACCCAATCATGAAGGAACGTGTAAGGCTGATAGCACCGGCAGCGCCGATGCCACCCAAGATAACGATTCCGGCGAGGGTGCCGGCGCCGCCCATACGGTCAATCGCGGAGAGATTGTTGGCCGCATAAGCTGTAGCATCAACATCGTTAGCAGCTAGGTTTCCGCTAACCTCGGTCGTGCGAGCCTGAATCTGAACGGAAGTCTGAACACCATCATTGGACAGCCCCTCGGCAGCCTGAGCGGTGAGGACACCAGCTGGAATCAAAGCAGCAGCAGCGATTCCGCAAGCAGCTATCTTCTTGATTGAAGCCTTGTTGTTCATTTCAGTCTCCCTCACGACTTGAATTCTTTCTTGTTGGTATCAATCTTACCACCCGGTTAGATGAAAGCAAGCTAATAGCCCTTATTTTTACGTGATGTGCGCCACAATTGCCAAAAACTTATATAGCGGAAACTATAAAAACAAGTGTCTTTACCGCTTCAACCAGGGAATATAAAGATTTTTTTATTTAGCACAATATTTTATCCCCAATACTTACCACCTGGTAAGTATTGGGGATAACCGCCAAATTTCCCTTAAAAACACCTACCTCATGACCGTTATCTAATAACTTTTTCATCACTTCAAATCTTTTCGTGCCCTACCTCATAGAGATTCTACTTTCGTCAATCATTACTCCCACTAAGCACCAACCCCAACCAAAAACAGCACCCCCGTAAGCCACTCCCAATAAAAAAACGAGCCCGAAAACCTCAAAAAATCCGATTAGCGCTTCACTTAAACCCCGAAATCCTCCCAGCTTGATAACCTAAAACAGTGAATGACATGGACAATTTTCTACCTCTAGCGGCTATGGCATCCGCCGCGATGCCCGAGACTGACTTTATTTCCCTTTCTTCTCCACATTTTGAAACCGAAGAAATGCGAGTATGCGCAGTTAAAGACACTGCCGAACGCAAATGGTTAGTCACTTGCCCAACTTCTAGCCACCTAGATAAACAACTGCAAACTCAAACCCGAATCATGCGGGTTCTCTCACACGATGGAGCCCGCCTCCCCTTCTCAGTGCCCTGGCCAGCGCACTCGGTACGAATAGTAGGAGGAAAACACGCCCTCATACATCCCGCATTCTCGGGTAGACCCGCGCAAGCAGAGGACTTCACAATATCGGAAAAACTCGCTATCTCCCTAGGTACTGCCCTCGCTTCCCTACATGACCTACCCGCCCGGATTTTAAAGAGCGCCGATTGCCCTATTTTCACCGCCGACCAGATTCGCCGCCGTTGGCTTCACCTCTTAGACGAGGGTGCAACCACGCGCGCCATCCCCCCACGTCTTTGGCAACGCTGGGAGGAACGTTTAGAAGATACTTCCCTATGGAATTTTTCGCCAGCCTTCATTCACAATGACCTATTAGAACAACACCTATATATAGAGGACGAAACCATCAGCGGTATCACCGGATTTGGACAAGCCCAAATTGGCGACCCTGCCCGCGACCTCGCCTGGGTAGTTTCCTCCTCTTCAGATGACTTCGCTACCTGGGTGTTAGCGACTTATCGAAAACTCCGTCTAGTTGAAGACCCAAAGTTTACAACCCGCATAGAACTCCACTCCGAGCTGGTACTTCTAGAGTGGCTACTGCATGGAGTCCATGAAAACAATGACGAAATCATAGGCGATGCCCGCGAGTTAATCTCTCAACTAGCCGATACTTTGGACGCAACCGGGTTACTGCCGGCTCTGCGCGAGGACGCCCTCCCAAAAACAACCGCTAGGACGAGTCAGACCGACACCCCTAATGCTGACCGGGAAGAAACCAACAACCAGGACTCACCTACCCTTGCGGATTCGCAGGGCGAGGAGGAGCTAAATACCGATTCCCCGGATAATCAGAGCGAAAATGACCAACCCTAGCAGCTAGACCAAATCTGGGAACAGTTCTTCGAGTTTTTGGGGCAGATTTAGCCTTGCCTGCCAATCCTCTAACGGCAACAGCAACTGGTGTCTAACAAAAAATAGTGCCGCATCCACCTCATCAAGGCGCATTCCTTTAGAAAAGGCATACACCAGGCGATAGGTATTAATCTGTTGCATATATTTTGCCACTAGCTCGCCAGCTTTGTAACTAATAGTCCCGGATTCATCGAACTGTAAAGAGTCGGTTTTCCAATCAATAATCGTGGGTTTACCGGTTGCGGGATTCCGTAAAATAGCGTCGATACGAGCCACCAGTTTGATAGTCATCGGAGCAGAGAACTCAACCTCGGAATCGATATATTCCCACCCGTCCTCGGGATGAATTTTCGCTTGCTGCCAACTGTGCTGTAACGAGCGCAAATCTTCACGCACCTGGGTATCGAGATTTTCGGGAAGAGGATAATCATTACCTCGTTGCTGCTGATCGACCCACTGGTGAAACAACGTGCCCACCCTAGCACCCGCGGTGGGGAAATCTGGCAAAGGCCGACGCTGATTTAAGGCGAAAGCCGCGGGGTTATCTTGCAGTTCTCTTGCCCGGGTTACGCCACTAGACACCGGCATTTGAACCTGCCCTAGATACTCTTGTTCAACCCGTAAATCTCTGGTTAGCTGCAAAGCCTGACTGAGCCAAGAAGAATGACTGTCCGCCATGTCTTGTGCCTCCTCTAAATCAGAGGTGGACATTAACCGGTGTAAAAAGGGGTGAGCGTGAATACCGCTAATCAACTCACTGAGCTCTCTCGCCGCCACCGAAAGCCTAGACAGCTGCGGTGATACCGCGCCCGGCCAAGGCTCTTCACGCGGGGGAGCCTCCCAGCTATCGTTTTCATCTGCTTGTCGATTACGCAGCTCGCGCAGCTTTCCGCTGCTATCGACTTCCGCTAAGAACTGGGAAGGAACCCGCTCTTTCTTGGAGGTAGCACTATGGGCGCTACCTCCAATCAACAATTTGGATTCAGCGCGCGTAAACGCCACATATGCTAGCCGCCGATCCGCTAGTTGGGAGTGAAAACCTAACGCATACTGATAACTGGTTATAACTTTGGGGTTATCGGAAAATGTTCCCTCAGCGAAGTCATAACCGCTGTCCTCAATGCCGCGCTCAATGGTGGGGAGAACTTGCTTATCTGGGCGCAAATCATATGGAATCATCCCTTTATCGCTAATCCAGGCGGAATCCTTACATTCGCCCTTATTAACAGAGATAGCGGTTTTCGGTAAACTGCCACTGCCGCTGCGAGACTCATCCATCCCCGGAACGGCTACCCAAGTCCATTCCAGTCCTTTCGCGGCATGGATAGTCATGAGTTGAATAGCGTTTGGATCTGGTTCTTGCAATGGCATATCCAGTCCCGAGCCTTGCTGGTCAGCAAACTTTAACCATTCCAAGAAACCAGGTAAATCGGCATTTACTCCACTTGCCTGGTAATCACGAGCAATCTTTACAAAACTTTCCAAGCACCTGGCAGATATTCCCCCATCGGGACGTACTTTCACATCTAAATCTAGGCAAAGAGTAAAAATTGTGCGCTGCACCAACGATCCTAAAGAATCATGCAGGTGGCGGCGCACAGTAGCTAGTTGGGAACGTAAAATATCTAGGCGGCGATAGGCTTCCGGGCTAAAAGCGCTCCCCGCTCCTTTAACTGTCCAGCCTGGCTGGGGTAAGTTATCGAGTGCGTCCATTAAATAGGGTTGTACGCGAACGCCCTGGTCGTCCTCGGGATTAGCTAAATGCCCTGCCCAACGCCATAATAAATCGATATCAGCCGGACTAATTCCACACCCGGTTATTAGCCGCATTAAGGCATCTCCGCGTCCGGCATCTGCCGACACCTGCAACGCCGCAATCACGTCAGCAACTGCCGGATCGTAAATCAGTCCCGCTACCCCACTCACTTCTACCGGCAGGTTCCGTTTACGTAGCGCCTGGGTAAGGAGCGGAGCTTGGGAATGCTTCCGGATTAGAATCGCCCCGGTGGGAACGCTTTGTTGTTCTTGTGGAGGTAGCTGCTGATTTTTAGCTATTATTTGTTCACGCTCCGCCCAACGTTCAGCAAAGAAATCGGCAACCAACTCTGCTTCTTGCTGGGAATCTTCCACAAAATACATCTGGACTTCACCGGGGTCATCTCGCTTTTGCGGGCAGGTAACCAGCTCTTTTGCTTTTACCCCTAATGAGGGCGCGGCGAATTGATCTGGGGAGGGCGCAGGATCAAGTTTGTATTCTGGTTCCGACCCAGAAAGCCTGGCACGAACCTCGCTTTCAACCTGGATAGCGCTTTTGCCCGCAGAAAGGTTCCGTAAAGGTAAAACCACCTGATTAGCTACCTCTAAAATCGCTTCCCGGTTACGATAGGTCACCGGCATATCTTGAATATGGGCAGCGTGTTCGCTAGCTGGCACTCCAAAACTACTCAAGAAATGTTGCATAGATAAATCTGAAGCCCCACGCCAATCATAGATACCTTGATTGGGGTCACCGACCGCCATCACGCCCTTACCGGTAAAAATAGTAGAAAACAGTTTTAGCTGCGCCACAGAAGTATCTTGGAACTCGTCCAATAAAACCACGTCATAGCGGGCACGAATCTGTTCTCTAATATCGTCAAATTTCTCTACTAAAAGCGCGGCATAATATATCTGATCAGAGTATTCAAGATAGCCGTTTTGTTTCTTTAACTTTTCATATTCAGCAAAAATATCTAATAACTCTGCCCTATAGGTTAGAGAATCAAGAAAACTCTGCATATTTTTATTGGGTTTATTAGAACGTTTCCCCGGCTGACCCGCTGAATACATCTGCTTCATTTGAGTTAAACCAGCCCGCACGTCCTCGGATTCAATTAGTTGATCGCGCAGCTGCGAACCTAAAGCCAAGGCATTTTTTACAGTCGCCCCAATACTTAGTTCAGTGGTTAAATCCCCGGCCCATTCACTAACAACCTGATACATCAGTTGCCAACGCCGCGCCTCATCTAGCAGGACACAGGCAGGGGAAATCCCCAGTCGAGAACCATATTGGCGCACAATTTGGTTAGCGAAAGCGTTATAGGTAGAAGTTACCGGTCGCATTAGAGCACCAGTTTCACTGTCGGTTAAAAAATCCGCAACCTTAGAGAAATCTTTATGCCTGGCTAGCTGACGCAAATAGTTATTGACCCGCTCAGATAGCTCACGATCCGCCTTATTGGAAAATGTCAGCCCCAGAACTCTTTCAGCAGACACCAAAGCATTTGCCACCAGGTAGACCACCCGGAAAGCCATAGTCGCGGTTTTTCCAGCTCCCGCCCCCGCAATCGCCATCATTGGTTTATCCACCGGGGCGCAAATAACCTTTTCTTGATCTGGGTTTGGGCGGTACTGCCCGATTGCCTCGGCAATTTGCGCGGGAGAATAACTAATTTCGGGATTTATACTCATAGGACTGGCTCTCCTTCGCTCATCAATGGACAGCAAGAACGCAGTTTACAGTGGTCACATTTAGCGTTTTCTACCGCTTTAAAGACCGCTCCCGCCGCTACTTGCGCCGCATCAACTATGGTTTGCGCTAACTGTTCTTTCTGTTCATCGGTTAAAGGAGCCTGCGACATTTCTTTGGGAATCTCTGCTTCCCGGCTTCCCTTAGCTTTAGAGACGATAACCAGACTGGAACTTTGCACTTCAGCTTTGGTTGCTTTAAGCACGGGCGAAAGAGCCTTAGCCGCCTGAGAATCGTCTCCCGCTAGCATGGCTTCCAGTACCAGCTGGTAGCAAGCCAACTGGAGATGGTTCTTTACTTCCTGTGCACTGGGAGGGTTTTTCATAGTTTTGAAATCAACTATTCGCACCCCGTCCTCTCCGGCTTCCAGGCGGTCAATCCGGGCATTAAGTAGCGCTGATTCACCCACGAATGCGCGTGAACTAATCTCGCTCACCGCCGGTGCTTTATGATTATCCAGATAGTGCGAGAGGCGAACAATCATATCTTCTTTGCTTTGCAGTTCGGTTCGCGAATAAAACGTCTCTTTATTTTGAGGCCAGTGTGAATAAAAGAAATCTAGGCGCTCCTTTAAACTGTTATCCCCCATTTCCTCCGCTATCTGATGCACCAAGGTTCCCCAAGAAAGACTGCCGGTAGCATCGACTTCTTGACCGCCTCGGCGTTCCAGCAACCAGCGAAGTTCGCAATCATTTAACTGTTCCAAGGTAGAGGGAGAAATTCCGACTCTACTACCAGCTGGCTTTAATCCCGCCGGATTTGTCCACCAGCTAGAATCTCGACCCACTTGTCGCCAGCTTTGCGGGTTTGCGGCAGTTACTGTTTGTGTGGCTAGATAGGCCAAGGTCTCTAGGGCTTTACGCCGGTAGCTATCCGCATCTTCTGATGTACCCCCAGGGGCATCTACTGGAATGTCTTGTGAAAGTAGGGCGCGAAGATACCCCACCAAAGAGCGTACAGAGGGAAATAGTTGCTGTTCCTCATGGTTTTTATCCCTCAGCTTTGAGCTGGCCGTTAAATCATTTCCCCCTAAGGTATCCCAGCTATTTCCTAGATATTGCGCAGTATTAAAATCTCCATTTTTGATTTTTTCACCGAGGTTAATGAAAAAAATCGAAGGCACGTCCTCATTACCTGAACGTGCGGTTACCAGCATTTTCTCTCGGGCTCGACTCAGGGCGCACCTCGCTAAGGAACGTTCAGTTTCGAGGGCGCGTTTTCTGGAGCCACCGGGAACCTCCTGAAGTTTCCCCGAGGGGCTAAGTAGCGCAGTCGCGTGCATTAACTCTGATAATTCCCCAACTCTAAGTAGCGAGCCACTTTCGGAAAGTAAAGGCCATTGCCCATCTTGCATTCCAATTACTACACAGGTGTCCCAGGTACGTCCGGCTGCCGAGAACACAGTTTCTAAAGCTACGGCAGGTTTGAGACCGTGACTGCCGCTGAGCACGTCCTCGGCTTGCCTTTGCCGCAAAAGCACCGCGCAATAGTCGGTCATATTCGCGCTTAAATGCCGTTGTGACCAAATCTCGGCGTGTCTAACTAAAGAAATCACCGCGTCTAATGCCTGGTCGGCGAATTCGTCTCCCGCTAAGGCGCGGTGACGCCATTGCTCTTCTAACTGCAACTCTAACCAGATTTTCTCTAAGGCTTGCGTGGGAGGAAGCGTCAAAGCAGACACGGCAGCGGTAAAAACCTGGTGGCAACGAATCAAAACCTGCGCTCCCTCTACCATTTGAAGTTGGCTAAGAGGAAAACGAGGAGTACCTAGTAGCGCGTAAAACTCTTCTAGTTTGGTATCTACTGCAATCTGGGCTCCCACTAAGGAACGCTCCAAACGGAGCATCTGCAAAGAATCCACGGCAAAAAGTGGGGAGCGAAGCAGCTGGCGGATGGCTTTACCGCGCGCAGTAATCAACTTTTCGTCCCAGCAGTATCCAATACCTAGGTCATAAGCTGGGGCCTGTCCCTGCCCATTTTGCTTTGTTTTTCGAGGGGAAATAGATTTAGCTAACTCTGATTGCCCTGCAATAGTGAAAAAGCGAAGCAAGGAGCCGCTAATCTGGTTGGATTTAAACAGCATGGGCCGACGCCGGTGATTGATAGGAATTTCCAAGCCCTCCAGCAAGGCACTAAGTTCATCAAGCTGCCCCTGAGTACGGGCAATAATCGCCATGTCATTCCATGCCACATACCGTTTTAGATGCTGGTAGCGTAAGTATTCCGCGATAGCCCTCGCCTGCGAAGAAATCGTGGAAAACTGGGCAATTTTTTGATCGCGCGCACTGTCTCCGCCTAGTTTTTGACTGAGTGGATCGCTAAGGGTTAGACCGCCAGCTGTTTCCCGAAATGATTCTTCCAAGGATACAAGTGGACATCCTAACTGTTCAGACAGTTCTTTAGCTCCGTTCGGGTATCCTCCCCGGAACGTTTCTGCCGCTACTTTGGGATTAAATAGGGCGAAAATTTTTGTTCCCCGCTTGCCCATTTCTCTGAGCATTCGGATAGTTGAAGCTGGACAGTCTTGCAGGTCATCGGCAACTATCCAATCCGGCAAAAGCGGCGGTTCTAAGATGGCAGCATCCTGCTCCCAGTTTTGCAGCAACCTAGCTGCCCGGTCTTGCATTCTGGCAGCATCCCATTTGTTGTCCTTAAAAGATGGCTCGTATTGGCTGAGCATGACGGCTCCCGCCTGCCATTCTGTAACTTTACGTTCGCGTCCTAGCTCATCTAATTCCTGAGCGCTAAGTCCCCAATGGGCGCAGGTTGCGAACAGGGAACGCAGATCGGAACAAAAATAATCGCTGCTGCGAAGCTCGGCGTTGATGTAGCTAGGCCAGGGGGCATCTACTTTTTCTAAAAGCTCCCGGATTCTGGCTTCCTCTTCAGAGCCGGTAAGTAACACCGGTTCGCGAAGAGCTTGGCGTCTTTTCATAGCAAATTGCTGCAAAACCTGGAAAGCTAAAGCGCTCGGGGTAATAAAAGGACGAGCAATAGGCAGACTCCGGGCGCAGCGGGAAGTGTTCAAATAATCGGCACGTAACCGTGAGGGAACCAGTCCCCGCACGGTATCGCCCTGCTTGCGTAATTGCTGCATTGCTGCCAAAGCGAGGACGGTTTTTCCACTGCCAGCCACGCCCGCAACTACTAGGGAGCTAGCTGAATCTAAACGCGAAAGCAGCTGCGCTCTAGCTTCACTAAACTCTGGTAATTCCAGTTCAGGAGGAAAAGGGGCGGGACGAACAGAAAAAGTAGCCATGGAAACAATTATAGGGAGCAGCCCCCTCTCGCCGCGTCCTTATCTGTTTAGCCGTAACAAAGACCAGTCCCTAAGCAGCCGATTATCCTATTCGCTTCAAAATAAACGAGAGAGAGATAATCGGGATAACTTGCTCCTAGGATAAATCTAGCTAAAGATATTTTGCTCTCAGCAAGCAATCGGGGAAAGCCTTAGCTAAGGCAGGTAGGATGGGGAGCAGAACACGAAGTTAAACGGAGGATACTGTGAATATTTCCCTGGGACTTAAAGGCGTTGCCAAATCTTTAGATTTAGAAGTAGAAATGGATTCTGAACAGGTAAAATCTGTTTTACAGACCGCCCTAGATGAACCAGGTAAATTGCTTACCCTAACCGATAAACACGGTCAGCAGGTTTTAATTAATTCGCGTTTAATTGCTTACTGCCAGGTAGGTAAACCCGAACCCAAACGGGTGGGATTTGGTATCGGGTAAAACCCTTTTAACAGCATATATACCGCATGGCTAGCCCAAGGCGGTAAACAATTTCGGCATTTAGTTACTGCTTAACACTGACTCGCCTAGGCTTTTAGACCAGCCCGTTCCATTCGTGCTCGGTGACGTGCTTTTATTTCCTCAGGGATATCTTCTGCGCCCTGCCCTGACAGTTCCGGGTAGCCGACAATTGCTTGACGCATAGTGGAGCGAACATCCCCCAGGACTCGCCTACCCCAAAGCGAAAGCCGCGCGGGTACAGTCACTTGGGTAGCACAAGCTTGGGTAATTAGCGGAACCGCCCATTCTTCCTGCCCACAGCCCCAAGAAACCTCTGCCAGCTGGGGTTGGATTTCCGGGGATAATCCGATAGTCAAACTGTGGTTAAAATCTGCCATAGCTCCAATAGTTACGTAACTTTTCACCAGGCGTTCATACCAGTCAGTAGGACGCAAGCGCTCCTCTAGCTGGACGGTAAGCCCGAGATACTGTTTCATTTCTTCCGGTAAATCAACCGCTACGTTTTGGCTGACCTGAGCCACCTTTTGATAGTTTTCCCAAGCCCGTGCCGACATCTGTCCAAGGGCGATTTCTTGTTCCACCGTGGGACACAAGGAAGCGTCCTTTGCTAGACGTTGCTGCATTGCCAAGGTGAAGTACCCAATAAGTCCCAGTCTTTGTGCGTCACTCACCCTCTTAGATTATCCTGCCTGGCGCTGCGATACTAGCTTTTGAAAGGCAGAGCATTTACTGGGTGTTATTTACCCTCAAAAAAGCTGTAAGTTTAGTTACCCTCATTGTTTGCTTTCAACAGGCGTGGGATAGGATGGTTTCGACGACAACGGGTTGACCGATCGTTTTCGTGAACGAAGTTTTTTCCAAGGGCGCGTGGCGTCGCCTTGAAGCGCTAAGCCAAGATTTTTTGCGATCGGCTACCTCCAACTGTAGGGGAAGTTTTCCCCGTGAAAGGTAATCGATTGATAGCTGAAAAGTCTAACCAGCCAACTAGCGGAATCGCTGATACTTCCTTTGCCCACGAGCTTCCTACCGAGCAGGTGGAAGCCGATGTGGTGGGGGAAGCCTCAATGGATTTGAGCGATAAAACTTTTGCCGATTTTGGGGTGAGCTCCCCGCTTTGTGAAGCTTTAGCCGAGGCGGGCATTGTCCATCCTTTCCCCATTCAGGCTCTCACCTTGCCGGTGGCGCTGGAGCGCCATGACATTATTGGGCAAGCCAAGACCGGCACCGGTAAGACCTTGGGGTTTGCACTCCCGGTTCTGCAGGACGTGGTGGCTCCGGGTGAGGATGGCTACGAAGACCTCCTAGACCCTGGACATCCACAAGCCTTGATTGTGCTCCCTACCCGCGAGCTAGCTATCCAGGTAGCGAGGGAAACCACGCAGGCAGCTTCTCGTCGCGGCGTTAGAATCTGTGAAATTTATGGAGGACGTGCATTCGAGCCGCAAGTTGCGGCTCTAAAGCGGGGGGTTGAGGTGGTGGTTGGCACCCCTGGACGCCTGATTGACCTGATGAAACAGGGACATTTGAGCCTCTCATCAGTTCGCACCATGGTGTTAGATGAAGCCGATGAAATGCTTGACTTAGGTTTTCTTCCCGATGTGGAAGTGTTACTTTCCCGCACTCCTGCTAACCGTCACACGATGCTGTTTTCCGCCACTATGCCCGGAGAAGTAATCGCTTTGGCCAGGCGCTATATGGAGCATCCCACCCATATTAGGGCGCAAGATCCAGACGATCAGGGAGCCACGGTTAAAACTACTCGGCAAGTTATTTACCGCTGCCACGCCCTCAATAAAATCGAGGTACTGGCGCGTATTCTCCAGGCACGTGGGCGCGGTCTCACCATTATTTTTACCCGCACTAAACGCAGCGCCGCGCGGGTTAGTGATGATTTGAATAGCCGCGGCTTTGCGACTGCTTCCCTACATGGGGATTTGGGGCAAGGAGCACGGGAACAGTCCTTACGTGCCTTTCGGCATGGAAAAGTTGATGTATTGGTAGCAACTGATGTGGCTGCCCGCGGTATTGATGTTGATGATGTTACCCATGTTATTAACTATCAGTGCCCCGAGGACGCAAAAATCTATATTCACCGCATTGGACGTACCGGGCGGGCTGGTCATTCCGGCACCGCGATTACCTTTGTTGATTGGGATGATGTTCCCCGCTGGCGGTTGATAAATAAGGAACTTTCTTTGGGGGCGGAAGAACCGGTAGAAACCTATCACACCAGCGCCCACCTATACACCGATTTAGATATTCCCGAAGACGCGGGTTCTCGTTTACCTATTTCTCAGCGTAAGCGGGCAGGTTTATCCGCTGAAAAGCTGGAAGATTTAGGGGAAACCGGTGGCCGGCGCGGAGGGCGTAACGGACGCAATCGCGGTGGTCGGGGAAGGAATTCTCAAGGCGGGAAAGGACGAGAGCGCCGCGGGGGACGCGACAGACGCCGTGAGCGCGATACCCACCAGGGGGCTGGAACCCAACGACAGCCTCGTCCTCGCCGAAATCGGAGCCGACGGCGTAAAGGTAGCGAAGAGTAAAGGGGATACGCTATGAACCAGTTGCACAGAAATGACTGGAATCAGTGGTGGCGTAGCGCCGCTATTTACCAGGTTTATCCGCGTTCCTTTTCCGATAGCAACGGGGATGGAATTGGGGATTTGGGTGGCGTGCTAGAAAAAATCGACTACCTGGAACAGTTGAACATTGATGCAGTCTGGTTTTCTCCTTTCTACCCTTCACCCCAGCATGATACCGGTTATGATGTAGCCGACTACCTGGATATTAATCCCGAATATGGGAACTTACAGACTTTCGATAAGGTTCTCGCCGAGCTTCATGCCCGCGGGATAAAAGTCATCATTGATGTGGTTCCTAATCATTCCTCTTGGGAACATCCCCTGTTTAAGCAGGCGCTAGCTGCCCAGCCGGGAGATTCGGCACGCGATATGTATATGTTCCGTAAATCTAGCGATGGCGCTCCCAACAACTGGGGTTCCATGTTTGGCGGTTCTGCCTGGTCAAAAGTGGAGCCCCTAAGTGGCAAAGCAAGCGACCGCGACTGGTGGTATCTGCATATTTTCGACGCCTCCCAACCTGACTTCAACTGGGAAAACCCGAAAGTTCACGAGTTTTTTCGCTCCTACCTGCGTTTTTGGTTAGACCGCGGGGTAGATGGTTTTCGGGTAGATGTGGCGCACGGCTTAGTGAAAGACCCCGCGCTACCCGATGATTTGGTCGGTCCAGATCGCCTTAACTATGAAGGACCGAACAGCGAAAATGGCCGCGCCCTCGATGTGGGACCATTCTTTAACCAGCCAGGGGTGCACGATATTTATCGCGAATGGCGCCAAGTCCTAGATGAATATGGACGTGACCGGATGCTAGTTGCCGAAGCCTGGGTTAATACCCCAGAACAAGAAGCTATGTATGTACGCGAAGACGAAATGTCGCAGGCTTTCAACTTCTCGGTAGTTAATTGCCCCTGGGAGCCGGGCGCGCTGCGTAAAGTTATCCGCCGCACCCAAGAAGCCTCGGCATCGGTGGGGGCTCCTGCCACCTGGGTACTCTCCAATCATGACACGGTGCGCCACAGCACCCGGCTTGGCTATCCTACCGGGGCAAACACTGACAATGGAATCGGGGTAACCGACCCGCAACCAGATAGGGAAATCGGTCTTACCCGAGCCTTGTCAGCGACCGCTTTCCTGGCGGGGCTACCCGGCTCGATTTACCTTTATAACGGCGAGGAACTGGGGCTACCGGAAGCGACTACGCTTCCTGATGATGCCCGCCAAGACCCTACCTGGAAACGTTCCGGTTATCGCGTACGCGGACGCGACGGCTGCCGCGTACCTCTCCCCTGGTCAAATAATCCCAGCTCTAACTTTGGGTTTTCGCCTGCGCGAGCTAGCTCCCCTTGGCTACCGCAACCAGCTGATTGGGGAGAACTGTCAGCACAGGTGCAAGAGTCTAATCCCTACTCCCCTTTAAATTTTTACCGGAAAATGCTCGCTACCCGCCGTAGCCTCGGCCTGGGAATGGGAAAATCAACCTGGTTGGACAGCGACCCGGAGGTACTATCACTGCTGGTTACAGCTAGTTGTGGACGAAAAGTAATAGTTGCTACCAACCTGGCAGTAGGTTATCGCCCGCTCCCTCAATTGGCTTTAAGTAAGGGGACGAAGGTGCTTTTGCAAACCCCGACAATCATTTCTGAGGACGCAGCCCCCAGCGTCGAAGATAGCGGGATTGGACCGGGGCAGACCCTATGGATTGAGATTTAATCCGCTTCCCCGCAGCCACACTTAATAGAGCCTGGTGAAAGCCTTTTTAAGAAATCTGAGGACAGATGTAACTAATGACACTTATTAAATAAGGATTTTAAGCACCGCTATTTGCGTCTCAACCGGTAGCCTGTAACCGTAGTTTTGCAAGGAGTTTAAAAATGGCAGACAACCTTACAGATTCTCTTGGGTCTTTCACTCGTTCAATTTCTGGACGCCGCGTTGAGGCTTCCACTCCTATGGAGTTTTGGACGGGAATGTCGCAAGCGGTAGTTGAACGAATCGCTGAAAATTGGGAAAAAACTACCGATAAGTATGCGGGGGGACGCCAAGAGCATTATTTTTCCGCAGAGTTCCTAATGGGAAGGGCTTTACTAAACAACCTAGATAACCTAGGGCTTTTAGAGGACGCGAAAGCAGCAACCAACGCTTTCGGCATTTCTCTAACTGACGTTTTGGAAGCCGAGCATGATGCCGCTTTAGGAAATGGCGGTCTAGGGCGCTTAGCTGCCTGTTTCTTGGATTCTTGTGCCACTATGAACCTGCCAGTTCGCGGATATGGAATCCTATACCGTTACGGATTATTTAAACAGTCTTTCGAAAACGGAAACCAGCGTGAACACCCTGATCCCTGGATGGAAGAAGGCTATCCGTTCGTCCTTCGCCGTGAGGAAGAACCCCGCTTTATTAACTTTGCCGATATGCAGGTGCGGGCAGTTCCCTATGATATGCCGATTACCGGTTACGGCACCGATAACGTAAACACTTTGCGTCTTTGGAAGTCAGAACCGATGGAAGAGTTCGACTATGAGGCTTTCAACTCTCAGCGGTTCACCGATGCGATTATCGAACGGGAACGGGTTGCTGACCTATGCCGGGTACTCTACCCCAATGACACCACTTTCGAGGGGAAAGTACTGCGGGTGCGCCAACAGTACTTCTTCGTGTCTGCTTCCTTGCAAGACATGGTAGATAACTACATTAAGCACCATGGTCAAGATTTACATGATTTCGCTAAATACAACTGTATTCAGCTGAATGACACCCACCCGGTGCTGGCGATTCCAGAACTAATGCGGATTTTGCTTGACGACCATGGCATGGATTGGGAAAGCGCCTGGCAAATCGTACAGAACACCTTTGCCTACACCAACCACACGGTTCTAGCCGAGGCTTTGGAAACTTGGGAATACTCAATCTTCCAGCGCTTATTCCCGCGAATCCTAGAGATTGTAACGGAGATTGACCGCCGTTTCCGGATGGAGCTAGAAGCCCTGGGCTTTGATGCTGGTCGCATTGACTATATGTCGCCCATTCATGGCGGTCGTATCCACATGGCTTGGATTGCTTGCTACGCTGCTTTCTCTATCAATGGGGTGGCTGCGTTACACACCGAGATTATTAAGCGGCAGACTTTGAAAGACTGGCATGAGATATGGCCACAAAAGTTTAATAACAAGACCAATGGGGTTACTCCTCGGCGCTGGCTCAAACAATGCAATCCTCGCCTAGCAGAGCTGCTTTCTGAAAAGCTGGGCAACACCGAGTGGGTTAATGATATGGATCAGCTGAAATCCTTACGGCATTTGGCTGACGATTCTGATTTGATGGCTCAATTACTGGGGGTAAAATCCGATAACAAACGGGATTTTGCGCGTTGGTTGGAGCAGCGTAGCGGGATTAAGGTAGATTCTTCCGCTATTTTCGATGTGCAGATTAAACGGTTACACGAGTACAAGCGGCAGTTACTGAACGCGCTCTATATTTTGGATTTGTATTTCCGGATTAAAGAAAACCCGCAAAAGCCCTGGCCACATCGAGTCTTTATTTTCGGGGCGAAAGCAGCTCCCGGGTATGTACGCGCTAAAGCAATCATCAAGTTAATCAATACTATTGGGGAACTAATTGCTTCCGACCCGCAGGTTCGCGAGATTATTCAAGTTGTGTTCGTTGAGAACTACAATGTATCCCCGGCGGAACATATTATTCCGGCTGCTGATATTCACGAACAGATTTCTACTGCTGGCAAAGAAGCTTCCGGTACTTCCAATATGAAGTTCATGATGAACGGAGCGCTGTGCCTGGGAACTTTAGATGGCGCAAATGTAGAGATTGTGGATTCAGTTGGGGACGAAAACGCCTATATTTTCGGGGCGAAAGAGGAAGAACTGCCCGAGCTGCGGCGCACTTACGATCCTCGCCATCTCTATGAAACCGTGCCGGGACTTAAACGCACTTTAGATGCTTTCGTTGATGGCACTTTAGATGATGATGGCACTGGGCTATTCCATGACCTTTTGGGCTCGTTACTGGACTCGAATGGGTATGAACCAGCTGATGTGTACTATGTTCTGGGTGACTTTGCCGATTACCGTGAGGTTCGCGACCGGGCTGCCCTCGAGTATGCTGACCAGATGGAGTGGGCGCGCAAATGCTGGATTAATATCTGTGAATCCGGTCGATTCAGCGCTGACCGTACCATAGCTGATTACGCTAAAGAGGTTTGGAAGATACAGGCACAAAAAATCTAGTTTCACCGCTAGTGCCGCCTCAAGGTAGGTGGCACTAGCTGCGGCGATGGCTAGATTCGCGACAATAGCTAATAATCGCTGGGGGGAAGAATCTTTCTTCCCCCCAGCGATTATTTTTCTATCCGGTTTTCCCAGGACAAATCCGCTGCCCTGACACGCGGCTTCACCCTGGCACGCGACTGCGCTAACCCGCTAGGCAGGAGCTTGCACCAACCGATACAGCAGCCCGGAATGTACGGCAGGCCATGCCGCCAAAACGGATCCTTTCTGGCGCACATCCATGCTGGTACCATCAAAGCGGGAAACTAAGCATCCACTTTCCCGACAGATTAAAGTCGCCGCCGCTATATCCCAAGGGGATACCCAAAGATGAATAAATCCCCCTGCCCTACCGGCTGCTACTTCCACCATTTCTAATGCGGCAGAACCGTATCGGCGATGTCCCCGCGATTCCTCTAAAACTTGAGATAAGCGAGGAAGCGCTCGGATTTCCTTTAAATCGGTTAGCAGAACTACCTGGCGGTAATCTATATCCGAATTCACCGCCTCTAAGGGAAGGTCATTGCAATAAGCCCCTCCCCCTAAAGTCGCGGTATAGGTCTTATCAGCCACCACATCTTGCACTACTGCCAGAACCGGGACTCCGTTTTCACATAATGCCAAGGAAATTGCGTAATCTCGCTTGGTTTCTATGTAATTCATCGTCCCATCAATGGGATCTACCAGCCATACCCGTCCCTCGAAAGAATCAACCTGGTGTCCTTCCTCTCCGAGCACTGGGTAGCCACTAAATTCCAGTAGTTGATTCGCAATAAATTGCTCTATTGCTTTATCAACATCGGTAACTAAATCATTACGGCTGCTTTTAGCGGTAATATTTAGTTCCATTCCCGGTTCAAGCGCCATAGCTGCGGCTTTTTTAACGGTAGCTACTGCATAATCCAATAGTTTCAGCAATTCCGGCTTTTCCATGTTCCTCACCTACTTCTGGCAGTTACTTAGCCCAGCATCTATCAAAGTTTGAGCAATCTCAGGGGTAAGATAGTCAAAAATTAGCACCTGCGCCCTTTGCTTGCATCTCGCTTCCTCCTTGGTATAAATATCAAAAATCCACGGATTTAGCTGAGCGGCATAGGCATCGGGGAATCCTAACTGTCCATTCGTGGCGCTAATATGATTCAAACGTAGCTCACCAGTTCCAGATTGTTCCCCTAGTTGCAAGATTGCCTGCTGTTTAGCTTCTAGACTGGGGCCATCCCATAGGTCTTGCAGCCGTATTTTCTCGGCTTCATGCCAGGGATATGCCCAAACACAATCTGGTAAATACATCGATTCATACTGGCTGGGAGCACATTCCAATGCCAGGATTTTTCCGCGTAACTGCCCTAAAGTTAGCTCACTGATGGGAATCTGATTTTCTTTCTTCCATAGGAAGAATAAATCTCTGTTTTCGGCAATCAGTTTCGTAATTTGCTGACAATACCGCGGAAAATCATCCTTATTTTCATTTGCATTTTGGAATCTAACTAAGAGGAATTCTTGCGGATGATTCTTTAGAAACTCTCGGATAGTTTGCAATATGTCCGTAGCTTTAATTGTGCTTATCCACTCGCGGTGAGCTGCAACCAGGCTAGAACGAATCCGCAAATCTAAAAACCTGACCCCTATATCTAACTGTTCTGCAAGCTGGAGAGTCTGAGTTTTATAGTATCTTTGCGGACAGGTTGCGGTCATAGAATCATGAGTTCCCACGATAGTGAGATTAGCGATGGAAACTGAATCTGGATGTTGAGCCATCCAGTCTGCTTGTTTAACAGCTGCTTTCATTTTGCCCTCAGTTCATTTGTTTTTGGCGGCGCTGCATTTTCACCATGAGATGTGACATTACCGCTGCAACCAGAGCCAAAGCTGCCAATCCTAAGAATGCAGACCCCAGTACATTGGTGGAGGTTAGCACTTCGGTGATTACTTTCCCATTGCTATCAGTAATGGAGGGGGTAATCAGACCACCGAGCACAATGGGAGCTAATAACGCCGGGATATATCCGACAGTGATTGCAAAAGACATCGCAGCTGAAGAGTTCTTCTTGGCAATCCCGAACTCTCCGATGGGAGCGTAGTAGACGCCCCGAATCATAAAGGTGGTGGCAGATGCCAAAAGCATCATCACGATTAGCGCCCAGAACATTCCACTAGAGATCAGGTTACCCGGTACTTGACCAGCTGGATAAGAGCTGATAGCTGGGCTGTTGGTGAAGAAGATTGCCGCAATCAGCGCCAGTAGAACTACCAGAACTATTTCCATAGTTCTCATGAACTTTACCGTTGATTTAAATACTTTTTCTACCAGAATCGTTGAAACCAGTGGCAACATACGCAAGCCGATTACGGTAGTTGCAAACACGGCGGCAGCCACAGCCGAAGTTCCGTATCCGGCTTGCAAGAAGCGAGCAAAATAAGTTCCGGCAGCTACGAAAGTGCCATAGATACAGAAAACGTTAATACCGGTGAGCCAGACTATCGGCAGTTTAGCTACTTTCCCAACCCCTTTGATTGCCTCTACAGTGTTAGCTGCTTGGGTGTCTTCATTGCCGACTTTTTGTCCTTTTGGTACTGCCCAGAACACCATTAGCCCGGCTACCAGGACGATTATCGAGGAGGTATACATGATGGTTCGAGCGCTGGCTCCTGATGCCAGCATCAAGGTCCAAAGCAAAGAAACCAGGAACGCGAGCAGACCGCGTCCAAACTCGAAAAAGCCAAATGCACTGCCTTGATGTTCTTCAGTAGTTGAGAGGCTAACTGCTTTGAAGTTGGCTGGTTTGAATAATACCTCGGTAAACAGCAGCATCAAGAAGAAGCATACGAGCAGCGTCCCCAGGGAGAGATTGGGTGAGAATACGGTGATGAATAGGGAAATCCCTCCCGCACCCAGAGAAGAAATCAGCATGATAGTACGAATCGCAAAACGATCGCCTATCCATCCCAAGGCAATGGTTCCCAGGATAATAACTAAACCTTGCATTGAATATAGGTTCCCTGCCTGAGCGTCGGTGACCCCCATGGCGGTAGGAAAATCTTTGGGAATGGTGTTCCGAATGTCCCAAAAAGCATAAATTAACTGCGCATTTACTGTGATTAGCACCAGCGACAGAAATGAAGTCGCCGTGAATCCCAGGTTATTTAACTTTGAACGCATATTCGTAGCTCCTTTGCTGCAAATAATTCCTAGATGTGCTTTAGCACATAGCCCTACAATAAAATATCTCTCACATTAAGTCAAACGTTTGAATAGGTTTTATCAGCAGCCTTAATTTACGAAAGAGCATAAAAGTGCTATTTTTAGATTTTTTTGTTTTAACGTTTTAATATCTTTTCCCCTCCTAGTTCTGCAGGAAGAAAGCTGTACCGGTAGAGCGCCTAATTACCAAAGAACTCTCCACAGTGAGCTCTTGCGGCGCTGCCACCTGACCGGAAGCTCTTCTAATCGCCAGTGAAGTCACGTGCTCAGCAACTTTCGCCGCCCCCCTATCCACAGTGGTTAAATTAAAAGCCAGGGAGGACGCCCCCAGAGAGTTATCGAACCCGCTCACCGAAATATCAGCGGGAATAGAAAAACCAGCTCTATATAGAGCCACCATAGCCCCCTGCGCCACCTGATCGTTATAACAAGCCAGCGCTGTGACCCCCAATAAAGCAACCCGAGTCAAATCATTACGAGATTTTTGGCGACTCCAAGAATCAGTCAAAAGTTGCTGCACGACTTTAAACCCATCATCCACAGTATTACCTGCCAAAATCGGATGAACTTTTAAGCCCGCTTCCTTGCCAGCACGCATTAGTGCCTGGCGACGAATTTTAGATGAATAGCTTTTCGGACCGTCCAAGTAAGTTATTTCTGCATGTCCTAAAGACTTTAGATGCAAAACCAGTTCAAGCAGCCCGCTATAGTTAGATGAACGCACCAAGTCAGCGCCCGCTAACGCGCTTTGCCCCACCACTACTGCGGGAGTTAGGTTTGCCGGGAGTTCCTCACCGCTAAAAACAGGATTAATCGCTACACAAGTGTTAATCCGTAGCTGAGACAGAGCCTCTAATCCCTGCCGATAATCATTAAATAGGGAAGCGTTTTGAGTAATCGTACGATAGCCAGCTTCTTGGGCGCAACGGTTTATATTCTCGACATATTTGTTATGTAACTCTTGATCTAGCTGGGCAACTATTCCAATTATCTTAGGTTTAGAACTGCGAAGCATCGCCCCCGACAAATCCACTTGATACCCCAAACGGTGGGCAACTTCCTTAACCCGTTCACGCACCGGTTCGGAGATTCGCGAGTCATTGCGCAACGCAAGTGAAACTGAAGATATTGATAACTCAGTTTCTTGTGCAATATCTTTTAACGTAACTCTTTTGCGCTGCGCCATTTCGTCCTCCTACTACCGTCTAACCCTATTTTCTCACGTTCAACCTCGGTAACAGGAAAACCGGAAATCTTAAGCTTAGCCGCTAGCAATCCTTTCCAAGTTAGCAGGTGTGAGATAATGGGAGGGACTTTCAATAGCCAACGATGGAAAAGTCCTACCAAAGGAGATTTACATGCATATTGCGATTACCCCCACCCCCGAAGATGCCTCCAAACTAGCGGCAAAACTGATTATTCCCCAAGTCAAACCGGGATTTAGGTTGGGGGTAGCAACTGGCTCTACTCCCGAAGGTCTATACGCTGAGCTCCGCGCCGCCCATGAGCAAGGACAATTTAGCCTGGAAGAATGCACCGCCTGGGCTTTAGATGAATATGTAGGAATCGCTCCCGACCACCCCGAACGCTACCGTAACGTATTGCGCCGCGAACTGGTTGGCAGCGACAAGACCGGTCTCAAGGACGAAAACTTACACACCCCCGATGGCACTGCTTCCGACCCTCGCCAGGCTGCCCGAGATTATGAAGCAGAAATCGCCCCCGGAGTTGATTTACAGATTCTAGGTATCGGCGCCGATGGACATATCGGTTTTAATGAACCGACCGGCAGCCTAGCTAACCCCACAAATGTGGTGACCTTAACCGCCCAAACTATTGCCGACAACGCCCGCTTCTTCGATAACGACGAAGCTAATGTCCCCAAGCAGGCAGTCACGCAGGGGCTATCTACCATTATGAAATCGGGTCAAGCGGTTTTGTTGGCTTTCGGCTCCCAAAAAGCCGATGCCGTTGCCGCAACGGTAGAGGGCGCGGTCAGCGCTTTTTGGCCTGCCTCTATTTTGCAGTACCACCTAAACGCATTCATCATCGCTGATGAAGCTGCCGCCAGCAAATTGCAACTGACCGATTACTATCGGCAAACTTGGCAAGCCGAATACCCCGATTTGCCGCTCAGCTACTAAATACTTACCTAGTTACCGTCCTGCCCAAAACCTAGACGTTTCCCTGTCTAGGTTTTGGGCAGTTTTCACATCTAACAGGATACAACTTGTAGTATCTGGCTATGACTATAAAAGTGGCAATCAATGGATATGGAAATTTAGGACGCGCGGTTGAAAGAGCAGTTAATGCCGCCGAAGATATGCAGGCAGTCGCGGTATTTACTCGCCGGAATCCTAAAGATTTAGAAACTGCCGGCACTCCGGTTTATTCTGTCTCGCAGATGGCAGATTTTTCCGGACAAGTTGATGTGTGTATTTGTTGTGGAGGCAGCGCCACGGATTTGCGCACCCAAGGACCGGCAGCGGTTAAATACTTTAACACTGTTGATTCTTTTGATACTCACGCCGATATTCCCGCCTATTTTGCCGATATGGATACTGCCGCCAAGGAAGCGGGACATTCTGCCTTGATTTCTACCGGCTGGGATCCGGGGCTGTTCTCGATTGCCAGGGTAGTAAGTGAATCGGTACTCCCGAATGGCTATACCCAAACCTTCTGGGGACGCGGGGTATCTCAAGGACACTCGGACGCAATTCGCCGGATTGCAGGGGTCGAGGGCGCAGTGCAATACACTGTCCCCAACGAAGCAGCAATCAAGGCGGTAGAAAGCGGAGAAAACCCCGAGCTGAGCACGGCAGATAAACACTCACGCCTGTGCTATGTAGTTGCCGCTGAAGGCGCCGATAAAGAACGGATTACCCGCGAAATTAAAGAAATGCCGAAGTATTTCGCAGATTATGAAACCACAGTAAACTTTATTTCCGCCCAGGAACTGGCACGTGAGCACGCCGGTATGCCCCACGGAGGGCAAGTCCTCCGTCTCGGTCACACTCAAGAGGGGGTCAAACATCTGATCCGCTTCCAGCTGCAACTAGATTCCAACCCCGATTTCACCGGCTCAATGGTGACCGCCAGCGCTCGCGCCCTGGTACGTTTGCACGAAAACGGACATATCGGAGCCGCCAGCGTCCTGGATATTCCCCCCGCTTGGTATTCCCCGTCCTCCCCCGAGCAGCTACGTGCCCAACTGCTATAGCTAGTTCCTTTAACTGTAGATAAGAACCCATTAGCCCGGAACAGTTTTAGGTCAGCGAATCTTTAAGTGAAGGTTCGCCTGTGGGGTGAAACCGATAACTTAAGGGGCTGAGGAGCATCATTACTCCTCAGCCCCTTAAGTTATTATCCTGCCTGTTTAGTTAAGAATTCAGATTCTTAACTGCTGCTGACCTGATTACCTAGGCGGTAGCAAAGGTAAGGCATTTTTCGTCGTCTCCCACTTTGACGGAATCAGCTTGGCAGAGCAAGTGTTTGTTGAATTTGCAGTCGGCAAGCTGACACGCCCCCACTTGGGAATTAACTTTTCCTAGTCCCCCCTTTTCGTCTAGGGCAATAAAGGTTGCGCATCCACCTTTTGCGATGGTCACCGCGTAAGCGTTGCAACCATTATCGTTAAAGGCACAATCACTAGCTGAACAATTTACTCCTGGCATTGCCATTGTGTTCCTCCTTTGAAGTTTTTTTATAAAGACAATTTCAATCTACAAAGGGAAGCAACAAAGTAAAAGCAATTAAACACAAAAATGTCACCCCTATTAATAAAACTCCATAACTGCTGATAGAAAGCTTTTTAGCTTCTAATAATTGAAACAGTATTCCCTAAATTTAAATAGCAATAGCGTCATTACTTAAATTAGTATTGAGTACCTAAGTTGTTGCTTATTTAGATTCTTGCAGGTTACGGCGGGCATTCTCTAGGTTCATTAATGTAGAAAAAATCTGTTGATACTGTTCATCTTGAGGGTCACAGCGCTGCAATCGCGCCTTTGTCTCTGCGATTTGGCGTGACAGGTCACCGCGAATCACCGCTTGCCACACCCCCCGCGCATACTCGCTTAGGCGGGCAGAATCATCTTGAGGCAGTGGGGAAACAATCAGCGCAGAAACCAGCCCCTGCAACTGCGAATCTACCTGCGCATTTAAGAGTTCACCCCATCGTTTATTGGCCAGAATCACCGCTCGCTGCCCTTTAAGTCCCAGTTCGTCCTCGGCGTCGCGCCACAGCTCCGCATATTTATCCAGCCCGCCCAAAGCAATAATCGCGGTAAAAAGGGCGCTAAACATGGGTACTCGAAATGCCGCTGTCGAAACCGTCTCTACCCCTACCCCAAAAAGACTAGCCGGCAGCTGTAGCAAACATTCCAGAGCTTGCCGCTCCAACTTAGCAATCGGATCTGTGGAATTGGGCAAATTAACCCTGGAGGCAGCACCCGGAAAACCAGCGCCAACGCCAGCACCAGGGGTTCCGGAACGGTGCGCGGGCGAAGTTGAGGGATAGACATTTAGGTTCGGGGAAACCTGTGAATTAGGAAACTGCCCCCTGCCCCCGCCAAAACCGCCACGCTCGGGGCGAGGAGAATTCTGCACTGCCCGCCGCACTTCCTCTTCTGGCATTCCCACCCAACCAGCCAGGCGGCGGGTATATTCAGAGCGCAACGCAAGATCGCGAATCTGGCTAACAATAGGTCCGGCTGCTCGCAAACCTGAAACTCGTCCTTCTGCCGTATCCAAGTCAAAAGACTTTAGGGTAGTGCGTAAAACAAACTCGAACAGAGGGCGACGAGAATCCACCAAACCTCGTACCGCTCCTGCCCCTTGAGCTTGCCATAAATCACAAGGATCCTTGCCGCTCGGCTCGATAGCTACAAATGTTTGAGACGCAAAGGACTGATCTTCCCCGAAAGCCCGCAAAGCCGCCTTTTGTCCCGCTTCATCGCCGTCAAAAGTAAAAATAACTTCCCCACCACGGGTTTTACCAGATGATAACATTACCCCGGCAGCGGCATCTGCACTGTCCCCCAGTAAACGCCGAGCAATGCGCCCATGCCCATCCCCAAAAGCAGTGCCACAGGTAGCCACGGCACATTCCACCCCGGAAAGATGAGCAGCCATTACATCGGTATAGCCTTCAACCACCACAATTCGGCGCTGCTTACTGATGGCTTTCTTTGCCATCTCAATCCCATAAAGTACCTGCGATTTCTTATAAACCGCAGTTTCAGGGGTATTCAAATACTTCGGACCTTTATCTTCTTCGCTCAATCGCCGCGCCCCAAAACCCACGACCGCCCCCGTCAAATCGCAGATGGGCCAAATAACTCGCCCTCGAAAACGGTCATAAGGACCGCGCTGCCCGGTAGAAAACAACCCGGAAGCTGCCAGTTCCACTTCCGTAAATCCGCGTTTACGCAAATAAGACAAGAGGGCGTTCCACGAGTTAGGGGCATATCCTAAAGAAAAGCGGGCAGCAGCGTCGGCATCGAACCCTCGTTGGTTCAAAAAATTCCTGGCAATCTGTCCCTCTTTACTGCCCAATTGCGAGCGAAAAAACTGGGAGGCATTCCGGTTTGCTTCCAAGATTCGCGAACGCGAAACCCGGTTCGGGTCTGTTGATTCTTTGTCTGTCCCCTCTTGATAGCGTAAAGTCACCCCGGTTTTGTCTGCCAGATATTGAACGGCTTCACTAAAAGACAGGTGATTAATGGTTTCCACAAATTTGATAACGTCGCCGCCCTCACCGCAACCAAAGCAATGATAATACCCTTGAGCAGGACGAACATGGAATGAGGGGGTGCGCTCATCATGGAAAGGACATAGCCCTTTTAAAGATCCCACCCCGGCAGGACGCAGTGCCACATGTTCGCCTACGATTTCATCAATATGGGCGCGCTCGCGTACCTGATCAATGTCCTCGCGTCGAATAAGCCCAGCCATATTTCATATCATAGGCGAGGGCGGGCGTAGAAAGCTACGTTACTTTCTAACGAAAAAAGATTTATATAGAGCAATAATGCTTTTCTAAGCAGCAAAATAGCTTTAATAAAACGGAATTACAAGTAATTATTTTAGTAACACGATTATCCTCACAACTTTTATTATTAAAGCAAATAGTCCTTTTCTTAAACCTCTTTTTATTCAAGGGTTTTCCTGTTTATCTTTATCACAACTAGCTCGGTCTGTATCACAACTCAGACATTCAAGTCGGCACTAAAAATAGACTAGAGAAGTAGCCTAAGAATAATCCCGGAATTGGTTCAGATTGTCTAACCATTTCCGAAAATGACTATTCTAATCAGAAAGCTGGCATTCAACCATGACTCCACCAAACAATCCTCCTCAGCCACCACTTCCACCGCTAGGCTACCCTGGTTCATCACCATACAATGCCGTACCCCCGAATCCACCTCTCCAGTCTCCGCAGTCTCCGCAACCTTACAGCGACGCACAACCGGCGCAGCCTTGGCAAGAATCGCAACCTCCACTACCTCCACGACCTCCGCAGATTGCCCAGGATAATCAATCTTTGCAGCCACCTTCCCCACCTCAGCCCCTAGCTAAGGCAAACTCCGCTCAAACCACCCCTACCTCTTATCCTTCACAACCAACTCCGTTTAACTCTAACCAGGAAAAAGTCACCGGAAACAGCCTACCGGTTATGCCTAAGCCCAATTCCGACAGAGTAATTAATTCTCTAGAGGATTATCTGTTACTTGCTCCCAGGCTCGCACAAGCTGCATTAATTGGACTTGGGGTTGCCCTTCTGGCTCTATTTGTTCGATATCTCGAAAACAACGTGTTCTATTTTGTTTTAGTTGTCCCCGGGATAAAAATTCCTTGGAGTACTGTCTTTATAGCTCTCGGTCTCCTGTGGATACCAATACCGTTTATCCTACCTTTTATTGCAGACCCACTTGATCGCTGGTTGGAAAAGGACGAAAATAACGATGACTCCGACAAAGATAATAATGACGATGACGCCAGCTCAAAATCATTTGCTGAGATATTTAGAGGGATAATTGAGGAAAAGAAAGCAGAAAAATCTAAATCCCAAATAAAATGGAATGGCTTTCCAAATAATAAGAATTACCCCGACGGTTTTTAAGCCAAAAATCAGCTCTGTAGGGAACGGAACATTCCACAGATACGTCCATGCCACTGATGTGCCGAGGTATCGGTTAAAGAAGCAATTTGATCAACTATAGCTCGCTGACGCTGATTATCATTTTCTGCTCTGCGCCAAAGCGTCAAATACGGTTCCTCTAAAAGCTCTGGACGCTCCCAGAGCGCATCCGAAAGCTCGAAAACCAGGGTACGCTGCTGTAAATGAATCGGGTCTTTTTCGCGAGGCTGCATCACAAAAGCTGCTGCCATCCCCTTTAACACCTTAATTTCCGACAAAGTGTCTGGCGGAATTACCAGGTCAGCATCATAACGATGTAACGGAGACGAACCAGCCGCCTCTAAAGTAGCGCTCGCCACCGCCTGGCAAAAACGCCCAATCAACTGACTGGTCATATCTTTAAGCTGAGCCATATCCTGATAAGAACCATTAAAACTATTAAGCCAGGACGGATGGGAAGTAATTCGCTCCCATGCAAGGGGAAGCAGCTCTACCTGCCCCGCCCCATACCAGTCAATACAGGATTGAAACACCTGTTCACGCACCTGAGACTGCTCAAAAGAAGCCGGATCTAGCTCCCCGGTTTGAATCGCGTCCTCTACATCGTGAACCGAATAGGCAATATCATCAGAAATATCCATGATTTGGGCTTCCAAACACCTCTGATGGGGCGGAGAAAAAGTACGCATCCAGGTGAAAACTTCCGCGTCCTCGTCATAACAATTATATTTGCGGGTCGAATAATCCGAATCCGCCCCCTGCCCTTTGAGCCAAGGATATTTACAGACCGCATCCAAAGTGGCGCGGGTCAAGTTCAACCCCAGATAGCGACCATCGTCTCCCAATATTTTTGGTTCTAAGCGGGTAAGCAGCCGAAAAGTCTGGGCATTGCCTTCAAATCCCCCAATACTCGCAGCCACCTGATTTAATGCGCGCTCACCATTATGCCCAAAAGGAGGATGCCCCAGGTCATGAGCTTGACAAGCAGCATCCACAATATCGGGATCACACCCCAGTTCCAGTCCCAAAGACCTCCCCACCTGGGAGACTTCGATAGAGTGTGTCAGGCGTGTCCTCACAAAAGAATCCGTAGATGGCCCTACTACCTGCGTCTTTGCCCCTAAACGGCGCAACGCCGACGAATACATAATCCGTGCCCGATCGCGAGCATAGTCGGTACGCTCCGAGGACTTGGGAGGCTCAGCTTTGAAACGTTCGCGGTCACGGGGAGAATAGGGCGCACTTTTCACATTTCCCAGTCTAAACTGCCCGCTAAGCATTTTCGATCAATAACCACCCGCATCAAGAGAAGTATCGAGTTTAGCCGCCTGCAATACTCGCTCTGCTTGCTCATCAACCTCCCGTGATTGTAGCCAGCCCTCCGGCAGATGAGTCTTGCGGGCATGACCGGCGCGCCCTCGTTTACCCAAAGCCGAGGGCGGGTATGGCAAATCCCTATCTAAACTAGAAAACAATTGTTCTAACTCTTTTAAGGAGGACGTGCTGCTAAGTTTTACCCGGTACTCTCCCCCCAATGGGAAACCCCGAAAATACCATCCTAAATGCTTACGCATATCACGCAGAGCACGTTCTTCACTGCCCATCCAGGAAACCAGCAACTGAGCATGATTAAAAGCCAGGTCACAAACCTGCCCTAAACTAGGTTCAGCCTGACGATCTACCCCATGTAAAGCACAGGTTAAGTCATAGAACAGCCACGGACGTCCCTGGCAACCGCGACCAACTTGCACCCCGGCACAACCAGTTTGCTCCAACATCTTTTGGGCGTCTTGACCCGAGAAAATATCCCCATTACCCCATACTGGAATATCAAGCAGTGACACTAGGGTTTTTATCGCCGCCCAGTTAGCGCTGCCAGAATAGTATTGATTAGCGGTACGTCCATGTAAGAAAACCGCGCTACACCCCTCTTCGGCAGCAATCTGAGCCACATCTAAATAGGTCAAATGGTTATCATCAATCCCAACACGAATCTTACAGGTCACCGGCACGGGAAAACTTTTAGCAGCCTTATCTGCTCCCCGCTTGGCTCCGGCGATAACTGCGGCAACAATCTGACGGAAACGGTCAAGTTTCCAAGGCAAAGCTGCTCCCCCGCCTTTGCGAGTCACTTTCGGTACCGGACAGCCAAAATTGATATCTAGATGATCGGCTAGTCCCTGTTCAACCAGAATCTGCGCAGCCGAGCCCATCGCGCACGGATCAACACCATGCAGCTGCACCGAGCGCAGCTGTTCTTCCATATCAGGTTTCAGCAAGCTAAGGGTGACAGGATTTTGTTCTACCAGTGCCCGGGCAGTAATCATTTCACAAACATAAATCCCATAGGGGGCTGTAGTGTCAGATTTAATCCCGCAATCAGCCAAGGCCCTTTGAGCTTGCTGACGACAAATCCGCCGGAATGGCGCGTTAGTTACCCCCGCCATCGGGGCTAAAGCCAGCGCAGTTCCAATCGTAATTTGCCCTAATTTAGTGGACATTACCATCTCCCAGGTCACGAGAGCTAGATTCACTATTTCCGTAGGTATGAAGCACTGAAACGCTAGCTGACGCTAGTTTATTAGCCGAGGTAGTTAGGTTTTCCGATACTGATGCAATCGATTTTGAATCGAAATTGTCCACTTCCGACTTGAGGGAGGAAACCTCCCCGTTATCGCTCGCGGAGCGCGCTGCCAAATCTTCACTACCCTTATCTGCCGATAGGTTCTTTGCAGAAGAATTAGAAACCAATTTGACCAGGAATGTCCCCACCAAAGTAGTGGCTGGAATTGCCAAAACCAGTCCGACAGAGGCAACCAGAGTTCTAACTATTTCTTCGGAAATTTGGGACACCGTAAGCAGCTCCAAAAACGGACGCTGCGAGAGCATCGCTAAAATCAAGGTGGGAAGCGCTGTCCCCACGTAGGCGAAAGCCAAAGTATAAACCGTGGAAGCAATATGGTCGCGCCCTATCCGCATCGCCCGAGAAAACAGTTTCCGCCGGTTCATCAAGGGATCAGCTTCATCTAGCTCCCACACCGCCGAGGCCTGGGTAATAGTCACATCATTTAGAGCCCCAAGACCCGCGATTACAACTCCACACATAAACAGGGAGGGAAGCGACAATACCGGCAGTTGCGTACCCAAAATCAAGGCGTCCTCGTCGCTTGCCCCGCTAATACCTACCGCCCGCGTACCGATATAGGCAAGCAGAACCGTTATTAACAGCCCCAAAAGGGTGCCTATTAGGGCAGTCGTGGTGCGAATAGTAACCCCGTGTGCCAGATACACCGAAAGAAACATTATTGCCCCCACACCTGCCAAAGTAACTAGCATTGGGGGCTGACCTGCCATTAAAGCCGGCAGAATAAAGAACACAATCACCAAAGAGGACGCCAACAGCCCCAGGAGCGCCAAAAAACCGCGCCTACCTGCTACTGCCAGCACCACCACCACATAAAGCGCGGCCAATATCAATAGGGCGTTGCCTCGTTTAATATCGGTGAATAGGAACGGAGTACCCGTAGAAGCCGCATCGACATCGTAAAGCATCCAAACCGCAGTTCCTACCCGAATCGCAGATTTAGATTCTTCGGGAATCCTGACTGGAACTATTTTGTTTTTCCACTGTCCTTCCAGGACTTTTACGCACACTAAAGGTTGAGTCTCCTGGATACCGCCGGTAGGGTCAGCAGAGCTCTGCGGGAACTTAAGTCCACTAATCAAACATTTGTTACCGTCTAGACCAGTCACCTCACCGCTTAAACGATTAGCCCCTTGCTGCGCCCACTGTTGCACAGAATCCCCTAAAGGATTAGGGGTATATAGAGCTACAATCCCGCCAATAATTGCCAGTAAAATCGGTACTATCAGCGCACCTAGCAGCAAGCGGGCACGTCGAAGTACCCTATCATCTCGCCTAAGGCGCTTTGAATGAGTGGAATGGAGATGCAAAAGCACCCTGCCTTAACAGCCGAGCAGACGGGAAGCTAGATAAGTAGTTAGCTCCTCAATTTTTACCCGTTCCTGTTCCATCGAGTCCCGATCGCGCACAGTAACACATTGATCATCTAGGGACTGGAAATCGTAAGTGACGCAGAAAGGCGTGCCAATTTCATCTTGACGGCGATAGCGTCTACCAACCTGTCCTGCCTGGTCATAGTCGATATTCCAATTAGCGCGCAGTTCCTGTGCCAGCTCTTGAGCCGGACTGGTGAGTTCATCCTTACGTGAAAGGGGCAAAACTGCCACTTTTACCGGGGCGAGGCGTCGATCCAGACGTAACACCGTGCGTTTGTCTACTCCCCCTTTAGCGTTGGGAGCCTCGTCCTCACAGTAGGCTTCCACCATAAACGCCATCAGAGAGCGGGTTAGACCGGCAGAGGGTTCAATCACATAGGGAGTCCAACGCTTACCTTTGTCTTGATCAAAATAATCTAGATTCTTCCCGGAAGCTTCTTGATGTACTCCCAGGTCATAGTCAGTACGGTTGGCAATTCCCTCTAGTTCGCCCCATTTTGAGCCTTGGAAACCGAAAGCATATTCAATATCTACAGTCCGTTTAGAATAATGCGAGAGTTTTTCTTTCGGATGCTCATATAGACGCAGGTTATCATCACTGATTCCCAGGCTGCGATACCAATCTAGGCGCTCATCAATCCAGTATTGATGCCACTGTTCATCAGAACCAGCTTCACAGAAGAATTCTAATTCCATCTGTTCAAATTCGCGGGTGCGGAAAATAAAGTTACCGGGGGTGATTTCGTTGCGGAAAGATTTTCCAATCTGCCCGATTCCAAAAGGAGGTTTCATACGGGCAGATGACATCACATTTGCGAAGTTGATAAAAATACCTTGCGCGGTTTCGGGGCGCAGGAAGTGTAGACCTTTTTCATCATCTACCGGCCCGAGGAAAGTCTTTAACAAACCGGAGAAAGCTTTGGGCTGAGTCCACAGTCCTCGCTTTCCGCAGCCAGGGCAAGGCACGTCCTCCATAGATACTTCGTCTGCCGAAGCGAGCTGGTGTTTTTCCGCATAGGCTTCTTGCAGTTCGTCCTGGCGGTGACGGGTATGGCAGGAGGTGCATTCAATCAAAGGATCGGTGAAAGCCTTGAGGTGACCGGAGGCTTCCCAGACTTTGGGGGGTAAAATTACTGAAGAATCTAGCCCCACCACGTCGGAGCGCGAACGCACCACCCGGTTCCACCACTGCCGTTTAATGTTTTCTTTTAGCTCTACCCCTAATGGACCATAATCCCAGGCGGAACGGGTTCCACCATAAATTTCCCCACACGGGTAGACAAATCCACGCCGTTTTGCCAGATTGATTACGCTATCTAACTTCGAGGGGGTTTCAGCCACTTTTGTCTCCTTAACCTTGTTTCCGGCGCAAAAGCGCCACTTCCCAGATTCTACCGGCTTCGTTCCGCTTTACTAGCACTAGAACGCTTCAGCGTGATTTACACCTCTAAACCTGAGCGTAACCGAGATTAAAGAGCCCCGTAATCTGGTCAGCAAAAAAACACGACCTGCACTTCATTTTGCTTTTGAGAACGGTTATCGTTTATATTTTTGCTCATGCGTAAAGGAATGACCACAATAATCTGCGCTGCCGCGATAGGCGCCCTAGCTCTCAGCGGATGCTCTAACACCGCACAAACCTCAGAAAAAGGCAAAGTAAACGCCGTTGCCTCCTTTTACCCCCTCGCCTATGTAACTAGCCAGGTAGGCGGAGAAATGGTAAACGTAACCAACCTAACCCCCGCAGGCGAAGCCCACGAGGTAGAACTATCAGCAAAAGACCTCACCACCATGTCGTAGGCAGATGCCCTAATCTACCTGTCAGGTTTCCAATCCGCGGTAGACGATGCGGTAAAAGAAGCAGCCCCCAAGAACGCATTAGACGTAGCTAAAGCAGCCAAACTAGATAAGCTCTCCTCTACAGAAAACGAAGACCACGAGGAAGAGCACGAGCATCACGAAGAACACGAAAAAGAACATCAGCACGAAGAAGCAGGACAGGCTAAGGAATCAAAAGAACACAACCATGAATCCGGTCATCATCATCACGGAGGCTTCGATCCCCACTTTTGGCTAGACCCAGAACGCCTATCGGCAATCGTACCCCAGGTAGTGCAAACCCTGTCTAAAGCCGATAGTGCCCACGCCTCCACCTATGAAAAAAAATGGCAAGGCTTTACAAGAAAAGCTCAGCTCGCTGGACAAAAAATACCAAACCGGTCTAAAAAAATGCGCTACTCCCACCGTAATCACTGCTCACGAAGCCTACGGATATCTAGCGAAACGGTACGGATTTGAACAGATAGGGGTAAAAGGAGTCGATCCGGAAGCTGAAACCTCTATCGGACGGCTCCAAGAAGTCGCAAACATTGCCAAGCAAAAGAAAGTTAACGTACTATTTTCGGAAAGCGCCCTAGGAGATAAAGACACCAAAACTCTCGCCGAGCAGCTGGGAATCAAATCCGAAGTGCTTGACCCCCTAGAAATCCAAGTAGATAAAAGCCGGGATTACCTGCAAGTAATGGAAGATAACCTCACAAAACTAAGCAAAGCCATGAAATGCGTATAGAAGCTGAAACCACATCCATTCCTCTTAGGGCGACAGATTTATCTGTCGCCCTAACGGGCAATTTGATTCTCAAAAATATAAACCTAGCAATCGAAGCGGGAAGCACAGTGGCACTGTGCGGAGAAAACGGCTCCGGAAAATCTACTTTGGTACGCACCGCAATCGGACTAAACCCGGTCAGTGCAGGTAAAATTGAGATTTTTGGAGCGAAAACCAGCGATAAAACCCACGCTAAAGCCCTAGCTAGAGTCGGCTACGTTCCTCAACGAAAAACAATGTCCGGCACAATACCAGCAACCGCCCTGGAAGTGGTGCGTTCTGGGCTACTCCCCGCCGGTCGGCTAAGGAAAAAACACTCCGATAAAGAACGCGCCCTGAAAGCGCTCCAAGAAGTCGGACTAGGCGAGGCAGCAAACAAAAAATTCCAGTTCCTCTCGGGCGGACAGCAACAGCGAGTATTGATTGCCCGCGCCCTAGTACGTGAGCCAGAATTCTTGATTATGGACGAACCCCTGGCAGGTATTGACCGTCAAAGTGCCAAGAGCCTAGCCGACATAATTAACCGAGCAAAACAATCCGGTAAAACCATGCTGATTGTGCTACACGAACACGGCTATTTAGCCCCCCTAATCGATCGCACCATCACCCTGGTATCCGGGCAAATTGCCAGCGACACTCCCACTAACCAGCCCCAATCCTCCCTGATGGTAGAAGAAAAATGATTAATTACCCCAGCTACCTCCCTAGCTCGTTATCTTCAACTTCCGCCCCCGGACAGGCGTACGGTTTACCTTTAAACCCGAGGACACATTCCCTCACTTCCAGCTTTACCGCCGATTGGGAATCCCTCCTATCCTCCCCTTTCTTCCTGCGCTCACTGATAGTGGCAGTTCTCGTTGGTTTAAGCGCACCGGTAATTGGCACTTATCTAGTGCAGCGCCGCCTATCTTTACTAGGAGACGGAATCGGGCACGTTGCCCTGACCGGGGTGGCTCTAGGGTGGGTAGTCGGTAACCTAACCGAAATAGCCGGAGGTGACGCCTTAGCCATTCCCGGAGCCGTAATCGCCTCAATAATCGGAGCCGTAATTATTGAACTGGTAAGAGCCAAAGGCGCAGCCAGTGCAGACGTGGCTATGGCGCTCCTTTTTTACGGCGGTATCGCCTCCGGAGTGCTGGTAATCTCCCTAGCTGGAGGCTCTACCAACCAGTTAAACTCTTACCTCTTTGGATCCATCGCTGCGGTGTCCTGGTCGGATGTTTATTTAACTATTGCGCTATCAGTTTTAATTCTCGTTTTTGGGCTAGGAATGCGCCGCGAGCTCTTCTCCATCTGCAACGATGAAGAGTTTGCGCTCGCCTGCGGAATCCCGGTACGCCGACTTACCATCTGTTTAGCGCTGGTTAGCGCTCTAACAGTATCGACCGCTATGCGAGTAGTGGGAGTACTGTTAGTGTCAGCCCTAATGATTGTGCCGGTAGCTATTGCCCAAATATATGCGCGCTCATTCAACGCCACCATGGGATGGGCTATGTTACTGGGAATGCTCACCTGTATAGCGGGACTGGTATTTTCCTATTTCACCGCCGCCGCCTCCGGCTCTGCAATCGTAATGGGGTTGATAACCCTATATGGGCTGGCAGCCGCGCTTCGTCCTCTGGTGTACCGGAAACATTTGCGAACACCATCCGAAATCAGTAGTTGCGAACACCGCTAAGCACGCCCTTAGAGATTGCTAGCGTCAAGAGGTAGGAACCGGGGTGACCGCCAATAAATCAACCGACTCTCTTAAGTTTTCCAGACAGTTAATCCGGTTTTGCAAGCTATTTAAAGCGTCAGCAAGGTCAGTAATAGTGGGGTCAAGCGCGATTAGCAGCTGATCAATCCCAGCTGGGCGAGGAACAACCGACCAAGAAGCACCCGGAAAAACCTGCTCAACCAGGAGTGAAATCTGAGTTAAAAAATTAGGATTCTCCCAAGCCGGAAGCCACTCATCTCCACTGGCAAGCGCATTAAGCAAGGGACGAGGTAAAAGGTACCGACCATCGAGCAAAATCCTACCCGGATTATTTAAAGCAGTAAGGGCGAGGGCGCGGGCATTAACCGGCAAAGGGCGGGCACTAGCCGAGCTAGTAGTTTCCCCCTGTGCGTCCTCATTCAGCAAAGAAGCAGCCAAGCCGGTTTTGATAGCCGCCTCAAAAGTCGAAAGACAAGAAAAAACCGGAACCGCCCTCACCCCGGCAACTTTTTCTAACTGAAGCTGGGGCAAACTTCCACTAGAACAGGGATTTTCCGCCGTAACCGCGTGCGGAACAACCGGCAAAATGACTCGTCCTAGCTCTAAAGCAGCAGCAATAGCTTTAAGGCATTCAGAAAAATCCGATTGCGCAAATGCTGCCGCCATATTTGGCTCAATATCGCCTCGGTCGGCGGGATTAACTTTGCGAGTCAAAGCACGCAAAATCGCGTCCTCTTGAGAGGGAGGTAAAGACTTATCGAAACCTAAAGCAGGATTTCCCCGGCGGATGGCGGACAAACTATTCACTCCCGGAAGCTACCATCAGAGCCTGCTCAATCGTGAAAGCCTGCGCATAAAGCGCTTTCCCGACAATGACTCCCTCCAGCCCCAGGTCGGTCAATGCCCACAAGGCACGCAAATCCTCTAGAGAACTAACCCCGCCGCTAGCGACCACTTTCGCCTTGGTTGCCTGACAAACTTGTGCCAGCAGGTGAGTATTAGGGCCGTTCAAAGTCCCGTCCCGCATCACATCGGTAACCACATAGCGGGCGCACCCCGCTGCATCCAAGTATCCAATCAGGTCAAAAAGATCCCCCGCATCCTTAGTCCAACCATGAGTTGCCACCGTAGTACCACGAACATCTAAACCGACCGCAATCGCATCGCCATATTCACCAATAACTTTGGCAGTCCACTCCGGTTTCTCGATAGCGGCAGTACCCAGATTTACCCGCTTCGCCCCCGCTGCAAGCACCCTTTCTAGCGAGTCATCATCACGAATCCCCCCAGAAACCTCAACCTTTAGGGACACAGTTTTCACAATTTCTTGCACCACTGACGCGTTATTTCCTCGCCCAAAAGCCGCATCTAAATCTACAAGATGCAGCCAGGAAGCACCGGCATCCGCAAAAGAGAGCGCCATCTGTAAAGGATTGCCGTAAACCTTCTCACTGCCGGCCTGGCCTTGATGCAAACGTACAGCTTGACCGTCCACAATATCTACGGCCGGTAACAGTTCTAACATCTATTTCCCCCTATAACGCCCGCGTCCAGTTACGAAGAAGCTCCATCCCTGCTTCCCCTGATTTTTCCGGATGGAACTGGGTAGCAGATAACGGCCCATTTTCAACGGCGGCAACAAAACGCTGCCCATGGGTTGCCCACGAAAAAATCGGGGGTTTCATTCGGTCAGACTGCCGGTAATGTCCAGCCGGGTCAGCTAACACCCCGTAAGAGTGTACAAAATAAAAACGTTCGTCCTCTATTCCTGAAAATAGGGAAGAACCCTCCCCTACTTTCAGCTTTGACCAGCCCATATGGGGGACAATCGGAGCGTTCAGTTTCTCTACTGTTCCCGGCCATTCCCCCAGTCCTAAGACATCTTCCCCGTGTTCGATTCCTCGTTCAAACATGATTTGCATACCTACACAAATCCCCAGTACCGCGCGCCCTCCTGCCAGACGGCGATCAATTAGGATATCACCGCGTCGAGATCGCAAATCTGCCATTACCGAGGCAAAAGCCCCAACCCCAGGCACTACCAAACCATCTACTTGCATACAGGTGGAAAAATCACTGGTTAGCTGCGCATCTACCCCGATATGACGCAGGGCATTAACCACCGAGCGCACATTGCCAGAACCATAGTCGAAAACCGCAACCTGTTTAGTCACCATTATCGCCCTTCTGGTCATCTTTGCCTTTTTGACGCCGGACATCTTGCTGGAGACCACGAAGTTGCCGCAATAAAATACCTGGTAAATCGCGCAGACGCGGTGGCTCTACCTGAGGATAATCCTCGGGGGAAGTGCGACCAAGTAACAAATCCTCGATACGTTCATCAGCACAAGAAACTAAAGGTCCCGCCGGAATCGTGCGGTCAAAACGACCATCATAATAGACACGGGCACTAATCTGCCCTTGAACACCAGGGTCAGCATCAGAATCAGAACGCAAGGTAGAGACAAATAATACTGCCCCGTAGGGAGTAATTTTAGATACTGTCATGGCAAGAGCCTCCGCCTCTTTAGAAACCGGACGCGCCTCACCTAGCAGAGCTTCAAGCTCATCATCAGGGGTGGTAGTCAGCCTTTTCCAAACCACACAACCCGACTCGGTTTCCACAATTCGCCCATCTATTTCATGCGCCGCCATCATAGTGGCAAGGGGAAGCGGCTCTAACAGATTAGTCAGCACCAATGCGACATCTCCCGGCTCCGGAGGCAGGTCTTCAAGGTGTTTCCAGGCCTGTAAATCCTGATCTACTTCTTCCTGGAATCCGTCTAGCTCCTCACCATCCAGCCCCGACTGGGCAATGACTTCATCGAAGAAATCTTCCGGTTTCATCTGAGAATCCAAGTCGCCGAAATCATCATTATTACGCGACCAGCCCTCACTGGAAGAATCGCCCCTACCAGAGCGATTATTTTCACTACGTCCCTGATCGTCCTCTGGAATTCCTGAAACCGTCACAGAGCACCTTTCGTCGAGGGGATACCTTCTACCCGTGAATCTAGCTCTACCGCGCCCCGCAAAGCCCGCGCAACCGCCTTAAACTGTGCCTCTACAATATGGTGCGGATCGCGTCCAGAAAGCAGTTGCACATGCAAACAAATCTCGGCATTGTAAGCAAACGACTCCCACACGTGCCGGGTTAAAGCCCCAGTAAAATGCCCGCCTATCAGGTGATATTGTTGTCCTTCCGGTTCTGCGCCATGCACGCAATAAGGACGACCTGCCACATCTACCACCGCCCTGGCGAGAGCCTCATCTAAAGGAATAGTCGCATCAGCGAAGCGGCGAATCCCCCGTTTGTCCCCCAAGGCTTGCTTCAAGGCTTTACCTAAACAAATCGCAGTGTCCTCTACCGTGTGGTGGACATCAACCTCTAGGTCACCACTAGCCTGAATCTGCATATCAATCAGGGAATGTTTAGACAATGCAGTCAGCATATGGTCATAGAAAGGAACTCCGGTAGAAATCTGGCTCTGCCCGGAACCGTCGAGATCAATCGCTACCGTAATCTCTGATTCTTGGGTTTTTCGCGTTACCTTGCCGACACGGCTCATTTGGTTGCCTCCTCCAATGCGGCGCGAAACGCCTGATCTTCCCGTTCGCTACCGATACTAACCCTTAAAAACCCGGTCGGTCCGACCTCTCGAATCAGCACTCCGCGTTCTAATAAGTCATTAAACACTTTATGTCGATTTTCAAATGGACCAAAGAGCACAAAATTGGCTTGAGTTTTCGGCACAACATACCCCTGAGCTGCAAGCCAGCTAGCCAGTTTATCTCGGCGCTTACGCAACTGGGCAAGCTGGTCAAGTTGTTCGCTCGCGTGAGACAAAGCCGCGATAGCCGCCGCCTGGGTAAGTGCAGACAGGTGATAGGGCAAACGCACTCGCATAATATCGTAGATTATGGTCTTTGCTGCCACCAGGTAGCCCAGCCGCAAACCGGCCATACCGAACGACTTGGACATGGTACGCGAAACTGCCAGGTGCGGGAATTTTTCTAAGAGGGCGAGGGCGCTGGGCTGACCCGAATCCCGGAACTCCCCGTACGCCTCGTCAATTACCACTACTGTTGCGGTAGATTCACCGTCAATAATGGGACCGGTCTGCTGTGCTACCTGCAAAATCTGTTTCAGGTCAGCTTCAGTAATAACCGTACCCGTAGGGTTATTCGGGTTAGCCAGTAGCAAAACGCTAGGCCGCAAATCTTGTAAAGCCCCAGTTAAAACCGTTAAATCAACATTAAAGTCACTTTGCCGAGGAACCGTAACATAGCGCGAGTGCGCGCCCCGCACATACTCGGGATACATAGAGTAAGAATGCTCGGTTCCTAAAACAATCCGTCCCGGCCCCGCATAAGCACCCAGCAGCTGTGCCATCACCTCATTCGAGCCGTTAGCGGCCCAAATATGTTGAACAGGGAAACTATGACCGCATTCTAGGAGCAAATAGTCCGCTAAGGCTTGGCGAAGTTCCACAAAATCCCGATCTGGATAACGGTTCAACCCTGCCCCTACCCTAGCCACCGCTTTAGCAATATCAGCTACCATTTCCGGGCTGGGAGAATAGGGATTCTCGTTTACATTCAAGCGCGCCTCAACCTCCAACTGAGGCGCTCCATAGGGGGTGACAGCGGCCAGTTCTTCACGTAACGGCAGCAAGGGGGACTGATTCATAAAAAACTTGTTCCTTTCTTGCTCCCATTCTAAAGGCTTTACCCGAGGATTTAGTGCGCGTCCTCTGCCAGCTAATTTCTCTTGACGAGGACGCCTAAACCCCGCGGACGTTACCCCTGTTTAAGGTGCTAACTTGGTTCTAGTCAGTAGCAGAAACAATAGTTTCCGCCGTAGACATAGCTTTACCTTTCTCAGAGCCCAGTGAGCCACCTGCCAGCTTGTTCACAATCAGAGCAATCGCGCCATCACCAGTAACGTTAGTGGCAGTACCGATAGAATCAATCGCCACATATAACGCCACCATCAGCGAATACAGTTCGGGAGAAAAGCCAAGGAATCCCATCAACACCCCTTGGGCAGCCGCGATTGCCCCTCCGGGTACGCCCGGAGCTGCAACCATAGTGACCCCCAAGATAAGAATCGCCATCGCCATTTTCCCGAAAGAAATAGATTGCCCAGTCATCTGCATAACTGCCAGGGCAAAAGCAGTAATTTTAACCGTTGAACCACCCAGGTGGATAGTGGCACACAGCGGAACTGCGAAACCAGCGATTTCTTCAGAAACCCCGTTGTTACGAGCACACTGATAAGTAACCGGAATAGTGGCCGCCGAAGAGGCAGTACCTAGCGCCGTGAAATAGGCTTTCGCCATTCTCCCAAGCGCTACGAACGGATTTACCTGGGCAATCATCCCTGCCACTACATATTGAATCAGCAGCAAAACCACGGTTAGGACTACCGACACTAGGATTACTTTAATCATCACTTTGACTACCAGTGCAATCTGCCCCGAGTAAGACATATTTAGAAAAGTTCCGAAAATGAACAGCGGAAGCAGCGGAACAATAGCCCGCTTAATCATCAACATCGTGATTTCCCGAAACTCTCCATAGGCACGATGTAGCGTGGGAGTGTTAAGCGCTGCCATGCAAATCCCCAGGATAAACGCCAAGATTAAGGCGCCGGTAACGTCCAACACCGGGGAAATGTTCAGGTTATCTCCTAGCAGGGAGGCCACCGCATTTTTGGGTTCTTTAAGTTCGGGAGCCGATTCAGTCAGAATCCGGGGGAAAACGACCGATGCAATCCCGTAGGTTCCAAAACCGGCAAATAAGGTAGATCCGTAAGCAATACCTACCGTGAGCAGTAACCATTTGCCAGCTCCGCGCCCTAAATCTGCTAAAGCCGGACCTACCAGCCCCAAGATAATCAAGGGGATACAGAAACTCAGAAATTTTCCGAAAATATCGTTAAAGGTAGCAAACGGGGCAATAAATCCTTTAGGTAAACCGGGAATCAAACCTATAAGCGCACCGGCAAGGATTGCTACCAACACCCAAAACAGCAGTTGTTTAAACACACTGGGGATACGTACATTATTCTCAGCCATACTTATTCCTATCTTTTATTAACTAAATCGGCAGTTCACAGCTTCTTGATGTGCCGGAAGATCTTCGGCATCCGCAAAGGCGGTGAGCGGATGCGCCATTGTTTTCAAGGCGGTGCGGTCATATTCGACCTGCTGCACCGGTTTTAGATATGCCATTACCGAAAGTCCTCCCACATAGCGGGCTGTTCCTCCGGTGGGCAGCACATGGTTTGAACCTGCCAGGTAGTCCCCGAGCGGAACCGGAGTGTAAGAACCAATAAAAATAGCTCCTGCATTACGGATTTTTTGGGCAAGCTCATGAGCATTTTCGGTTTGAATTTCCAGATGCTCGGGAGCGTAAGCATTAACCGCCTTAACCGCGTCCTCCATATCTTTTACCAATACGATTCCGGATTGTTTGCCGCTGAGGGCTTCCCGCACCCGCGCGGAGTGTTTTGTCGCTTTCGCTTCCCTAACGATTCGGTCTTCAACCGCAGTAGCAAGTTCCTCACTGTCAGTAAACAGGAGCGAAGCCGCGTTCGGGTCATGTTCTGCCTGCGAAATCATATCCGCAGCCACCAAGGTGGGATTTGCGCCGCTATCTGCGATAATTGCAATTTCGGTAGGACCGGCTTCCGCGTCGATACCACATACCGAGCGCACCAGGCGTTTAGCTGCTGCCACAAAAATATTTCCTGGACCAGTAATCACATCTACCGGTTGACATAGCGTATCGGAATCCAGACCTGCCTGCCCTTTCGCGCCATACGCAAACATTGCAATTGCCTGCGCTCCGCCCACCGCATAGACTTCGCTGACTCCCAGCAACTGGCAAGCAGCCAAGATTGTGGGGTGAACCCTACCGCCAAAACGTGCTTGCGGCGGGGAAGCTACCGCAATCTGTTCCACCCCGGCTACTGAAGCTGCCACCACATTCATAATTACCGAGGACGGATAGACCGCTAATCCCCCCGGAACGTATAGCCCCACACGCTCTACCGGAATCCAGCGTTGCGTAACCGTACCCCCCGGCACTATCTGAGTTACCTGTTCATTTGGCAGTTGCGCGCGATGTCCCGCCTGGTTATGGGCGATAGCTATTTCCATTGCTTCGCGAACCTGGGGATCTAATTGTTCCAGTGCTTTAGAAAGCTCTGCGGCTTCGACCCGTAAACATTTCGGTCTAACCCCATCAAATCTTTCTGCCCAATCCCGTAACGCCTGCGCACCTCGCAGTTTTACGTCCTCCAGAACGGGACGAATTTTCTCGGCTGCGTCCTCTACGTTCATACTTGCGCGAGGAAGCGCGTCACGTAGCGCTATTCCGGTAGGCATACCTGAGCGAAAATCGGTAATTGACAGCATGAGGATATGCTAAATCCTTTAACGCTTTTCGCCGCTGCGAAGTCCAGTAAATAAAATGTTTTGACTTTGTTTACAGTTTATTTTTCGGATTTCTGGTTAAGTTTGCGCATTACCCAATCGCGGAAACCTCGATAGGTTAAATACAACAGCACCGCCGAGACCAGCCACAATACCCAGGGATACCAGGCGGGAATCGGGGAAACCATATAGAGAGAGGCAGCAACCACTATCAGACCCGATAGGAATCCACAGACCGTACCCAAAAGCACTGCCGCCAGGAAAGTATTGGATTTTTCTTGCGCATCCCCCTGATACCAGGTAATTAAGACCAGGGCGATAACCATTACTATCAGGGATCCTATCCGCATTCCTAGGTTCATACCGAAACCATTGAACACCATCACGCCCGCCAAAGATAGCGCCACCAGCGCATCTAACCACCAGGGCGTTTGCGCCTGTTGATGTAATGACTGTTTAATCTCTACCGCCGATACCTGCAAGTCTTTGACCTTAGAAGTCGTTGAACCTTCATTTTTTTCAGGCTCGGGTTCACTGTGGGCGGTAGCTGCCGAACTATTCTCAGCTATATTCGAGGACGCCTGCTGAACCGAGACTTGTTCAAGTACCGGATCAACTATTGGTAAAGCCGCTAGCTCAGCAGTTTCCGAAAAACCTGTGACCGCCGCCGGGAGTGAATTGCTTGGTTGCCGCTGAACGCTAGGAACCTCTGCCGGTGTTGATACTGATTGATTAGCTGCTGGCTGCTCTAAAGATGATGCAACCTGTGAACTAGCCGGCAGGGGGTTGAATCCCGCAGGGGTGTAGGGCGTAGAAGCGGTACTCGGCTGAGTGTACTGGGGAACATTTTGGGCAGGAGGAGCGGCAGGAGCCGGAAATGCCGGAGCTGGCTGCCCAGATGCAGACATGGTTTGTGGTGAAGAGCTGGATGGAACCTGCGGAGTTGCAAAGGGCCAGTTAGCTCCGCCTTGATTATTTGCGTCCGGTATTCTTACCTGTTCGGGGTTGCTCATTTAGCTCCTCCACCGTGCATCAATAAAGTCATACTGTTATCAGTCTAGTATCATTTGAGACGTGACAAATAATAACAGCCCGACCTTACCCGCTATTTCCGTGCGCGGTGTCATAAAACTAGGACAGTTTCTAAAACTTGCCAACCTAGTAGAGGACGGAGCCGAGGCGCGAATACTGATTCAATCCGGTGACGTTACGGTCAATGGCGAGGTAGAAACCCGCCGTGGCAGTGCCCTTAAGCCCGGCGATGTGGTGCGGGTTAATCTCCCTGAGGGTACTAACGGCGCGCAGGTTTCCCTTTAATATCTTTCGTTATTGTCACCCTAGATCGCTAAAAGCACCCCCATTCTGAGCGCGGAACTTCCCGGCATATGCAAAGGCAATTACGACAATCTAAGGAGCATTTTCACCCTCCACAGACAAAATCCCCCTCCCAATACCGCCAAAGAGCCTCCATATTGACCACAATTCCCATCTCGGGAGGGCGATTCCGTCCCCGGAGGGTGATAACGTCAGGCAGACAGATACAACCAGGAAATATGCAGGACAACAACACCACCCTCCCAGAACAGTTTCACCCTCCCAAGACAAAAGCACCCTCCCAAAACCGGCAAACCACCCCAATTTCAACCATATTTCCCATCTCGGGAGGGTGAAACCGCACCGGGAGGGTCAAAACGTCAGCCAAAAGGGGCATAGCCGGTAAAAGATACGGAAGTAAGACCAGAAATGCAGAGGGAAAGTTTCCTCCGACTAGGAGCGGGGGCGCAGATTCATGCCGAGGGGTAGGATGCGGGAACTAAATCCGCTCCTGCACGCTCAGTACGTACCTTGCGGAAATCTGCTACCAGCTGTGCCCCTTGCATGGGGGAGAAGTTTTATCCGAGTGGGTGCGGTGGGCATAAGAATTCGGAAAGCGCCGCCACGTTTTCCGAATTCTTGGGCAGGAGGAAAAACTTCTCCCCCACGCCCGCCCCTGTGCGCGGAAGGGAGGAAAAACCCAGGCTCCGTGCGGGAACCGACGGAAAAACTTCTGCCCCGAGCGCTTTTACGACCCAACCCGTACGGTGGGATACCGCCTGTCTCAGGCGGAACGTCAGGACTAAACCGGCGGTGTACGGAAGGTTATTTGCGTTTTTCTAGGCAATGTAAACCTAGCAGGGTTTTAAGCTGCGCAGCCAAGCCAGAACCATAGTTTACCTGCAAGTTATCTCCAAGCTGAACTATTGTAAAACCGGTGGAAGTATATAGATGCATTCGTACTGGACTTTGTCCGGGACTAGAAGCAAGCACTTCACGCAGATTCCCAGCAACTTCTTCGGTTAGCCGATTAGCGGGGATATAAATATTTAGCGGGCCGTTTTTAACCTGACTAATATCTGGCAAGGTTAGTTCCTGCGCATATAGCGAGGCTTCATCGTCACGAACCCGCACCCGCCCTCGTACACTGACAATCTCGTCCTCTACCAGGTCTTGTGAATACTTTTGGTAGGTTTGCGGGAAAAACAAGACATCGGTAGCCCCGGAAATATCTTCAATCGTGGCGATTGCCCACAGGTTACCGTCTCGTTTAGTGGTTTTACGTTGCAAACCAGTGATTAACCCACAAATCTGGATTTGCTGACCGTCCTTCACCCCATCATCGGAAGAAAGATCAATAATCTCGGTGTCACTGTTGTGAGCGAGAATAGTTTCCATTCCTTGGAGAGGGTGGTCAGAAACGTAAAGTCCCAACATATCGCGTTCATATTTCAGTTTCTGCGATTTATCCCATTCCGGTAAATCTGGAATTTGGATGGTGAACGATACGCCCGCATCTTTACTCATCGAGCCGAAGAGGTCTTCTTGCCCCATAGCGGCGTTTCGTTTCACATCGATTACTGAATCAACCGCTTCGATATGGATAGATTCTAAGGGACGACGACTGTGCCCTAAAGAGTCGAAAGCTCCGGCCTTAATCAAGGACTCGATTACTCGTTTGTTACAAACCTCAATCGGAACTTTGTCTAGGAAGTCGTGGAAAGAGGTGAATTCTCCCTTTTCGGTTCGGGTTTTCACGATTTCAGCAACCACGTTAGTTCCGACATTGCGCACCGCCGATAGACCGAAACGGATAGACTCGCCAACCGCAGTGAAATCTGAGGCGGAGGCATTCACGTCCGGCGGGAGTACCGCAATATTCATGCGCCGACATTCTCGCAGGTACAGGGCTAGTTTATCTTTGTTATCTTTGGTGGAGGTCAGCAGTGCCGCCATATATTCGGTGGGATAGTTGGCTTTTAGATACGCCGTCCAATAGGAAACTAACCCGTAGGCTGCAGAGTGCGATTTATTGAACGCGTAGGAGGAGAATGGAACCAGAATTTCCCATAGTTTACTGACTGCCTCTTCCGGGTATCCGCGTTCAATCATTCCGTCATGGAAACGCGAATACTGTTTATCCATCTCCTTTTTCTTTTTCTTGCCCATGGCGCGGCGCAAAATATCTGCTTGCCCCAGGGAATAGCCAGCGACTTTTTGGGCGATTGCCATTACCTGTTCCTGGTAGACGATAAGGCCGTAGGTTTCGTCCAAAATATCGGCGAGGGCTTCGGAGAGGGCGGGGTGAATGGGCTCGATTTCTTGGCGTCCATTTTTTCGCAAAGCATAGTTGGTGTGCGAGTTTGCCCCCATAGGACCAGGCCGGTAGAGGGCGCCGACCGCGGATATATCGGAGAATTCGGTGGGTTTCATTAGCCGCATTAGCGACCTCATTCCCGCGGAATCCAGCTGGAATACCCCCAAGGTTTCTGCCCGGGAAAGTAGCTCATAGGTGGGGCGGTTATCTAGGGGAACTTGCTCTAAATCTAGGGGTTCTTTCCCATTAGCCACGATATTGTCGAGGGCGTCCGAGATGACGGTCAGGTTACGTAGCCCCAGGAAATCCATCTTCAACAGTCCCAAGGTTTCACAGGTGGGATAGTCGAATTGGGTGATGATTGCCCCGTCAGCGGGTCGTTTCATCATGGGGACAATATCGGTTAAATCATGGCTGGACATGATTACGGCGCAGGCGTGCACTCCCCATTGGCGGGTTAGCCCTTCTAGACCTTGCGCCATTTTGATAACTGGTTTTACTTCGCCCTCGTTATCGGAAACATATTGACGAAATTCGCTGGCTTCCCCGTAGCGCGGATGCTTGTCATCGTAGATTCCCGAGAGCGGAATATCTTTACCCATAATCGCGGGGGGCATTTTCTTGGTGAGCTGATCGCCTAACGCATAGGGTTTATCCATGATCCGGCAGGAGTCTTTTAAGGCCTGTTTGGCTTTGATTTTGCCGTAGGTGACTACCTGTGCGACCCGGTCTTTCCCGTATTTTTCGGTCACGTAATCGATGACTTCTCCGCGCCGGCGCTCATCGAAGTCTACGTCAATATCGGGCATAGATACCCGCTCGGGGTTGAGGAAGCGCTCGAACATTAACCCATGTTCGAGGGGGTCGAGTTCGGTTATCCCCATCGCGTAGGCCACGATGGATCCGGCTCCGGAGCCACGTCCCGGCCCTACCCGGATTCCTTGCGCTTTCGCCCAGTTAATATAGTCGGCTACTACCAGGAAGTATCCGGGGAATCCCATCTGGGTGATGATTCCGCATTCGTAGTCGGCTTGTTTTTGGGATTTTTCGGGTATGCCTTGCGGGTATCGTCGGTGTAGGCCGCGTTGGACTTCTTTTACGAACCAGCTGGTGGTGTCTTCTCCGGCCGGAACCGTAAATTGGGGCATATAGTCGGCGCCCTCGGCGGTGGTTTTGAAATGTACTTCGCACATTTCCGCGATTTTCAGGGTGTTATTGCAGGCTTCGGGGAATTCGGAGAAGAGTTCACGCATTTGCTCTGCCGTTTTCAGGTAATACCCTGAGCCCTCGAATCGGAAGCGGTCAGCATCGTTTAGGCGCGAACCCGAGTTGATACACAGCAGAGCGTCCTGGGTGGGTTGGTCGCTTTCGAGAACATAGTGGGAGTCGTTGGTGGCGATGAGGGGCGCGTTAATAACTTTTGCGAGTTCAAGTAGCTCGCTGCGTACCCGGCGCTCAATTTTGAGTCCGTGATCCATCAGTTCGACAAAGAAGTTTTCTTTACCGAAAATATCTTGCAGTTCTCCAGCGGCTTTTTTGGCTTCTTCCCACTGTCCTAGGCGCAGACGGGTTTGGATTTCTCCCGAGGGGCATCCGCTGGTTCCAATCAGTCCGGTTGAATAGCGTTCCAGCAGGTCTCGGTCGGCGCGCGGCCATTTTTGCATCTGCCCATCGATGGAGGCGAGCGACCCTAAGCGAAACAGGTTGTGCATTCCTTCGGTGGTGCGGGAAAGTAGCGTCATATGGGTGTAGGCGCCGCGTGCCGATACATCATCTGCCCGCTGGCTTTCTTCTCCCCACCGTTGCCGGGTCTGATCAAAGCGGGAGGTTCCGGGGGTGATATAGGCTTCAAGCCCAATTATGGGTTTAATGCCAGCGTCGGTGGCGGCTTTATAAAACTCGTATGCCCCGAACAGGTATCCGTGATCGGTGATTGCTACTGCTGGTTGCCCGATTTCGACTGCCCGCTCTACCAGTTTTCCGATACGTGCTGCCCCATCCAACATGGAATAGTCAGTGTGAACATGAAGATGAACAAAATCTTTCGCTGACGCCATGCCCACCAGTTTATCCCGGCTCTGTCTTAGTTTTCTTCCGCATGTGAATCTGCTCCCAATGCGGTTATCGGTTTCCCTAGGACGCACCTGGCGGGATAAAGTTTATTTCGTTGCGTTTAGCAGCGATGCGCCACTAGCTCAACTGGCTAGAGCATCTGACTCTTAATCAGAGGGTTCGGGGTTCGAGTCCCCGGTGGCGTACGAAAGTCGTTTTGACTTTTACCTGCGCCACTAGCTCAACTGGCTAGAGCATCTGACTCTTAATCAGAGGGTTCGGGGTTCGAGTCCCCGGTGGCGTACCAGGTCTATTTCCCTTGTTACCAGCCACTTCTAGGTTTTACCCCTAATCCGAAGGCGCTAACTGTTTTTAATCGATTCCCAGTTCTTTACGCAGACGAGCAACGTGTCCTTTGGCGCGTACCCGATATTTTGCCAGCACGACTTTTCCATCTTTACCTACTACTATGGTGGTGCGGATTACTCCTTTTACCAGGCGACCATAGGAGTTCTTTTCCCCGTATGCTCCATAGCTGCTCATTACTTCGCGTTCCGGATCGGAGGCTAAGGGGAAGTTTAGGTCTTGCTTTTCCCGGAACTTTTCTAGAGCCGGGATTTTATCGGGGCTAATCCCCATGACTGCGTATCCAGCTGATTTTAGTGAGTTTAATGAGTCCCGGAAATCGCAGGCCTCAGTAGTACAGCCAGGGGTCGATGCCTTGGGGTAAAAGTAGATTACGGCGCCTTTTTCGGATTGTTTCAGCAGTTCTTGGAGACTAATTTCCTGATCTTGCTCAGTGGGTAAAGTAAAATCTGGGGCTATTTGCCCAACCTGTAGTTCTGCCAATGTTGTTCCTTTTAAGATTCACGGTTGTTACCTGAGCATATCTATCTGGCGCAACTCTAGCAATACGAAAGTAGATTAAACTATGCGTTTACGCTGGCTAAAGCATTTTGCTGTGGTACGCGAGGCGGGACTTGAACCCGCACGTCGTAAGACACTAGAACCTAAATCTAGCGCGTCTACCAATTCCGCCACTCGCGCTGGCTTGAATATATTAACCTACCCCAGCCCCTCCTTGCCAATTCGTTCTATCACATTGACGGATTTTCCTGCTTAAATGCACATTCGATAGTTGCCTCACATATTGCACGATTCCCGGAATAAACCACTAGGGATTGTCCGGAGGCGACTGCGCGGGTGGGGGTGAGCAGCTGGGCGCGCAAAGTTCCGTCTTGTCGCAGCCATACTTTCGCTGGTACTTCGCTCCCGTGGGCGCGATATTGCAAAGTTACTTCTACCTGCCCCGCTAGCGCTGAATCTCGCGAATCGGTCAGTAATACCGCGTCACTCGCTTCGATGATGTCTACACTGAGTAGCTCACTGGCTCCAACTACTACCGTATTGGTTTTCATATCGGTACCGAGGACGTAGCGGGGACGACCATCGGCAGCCGGTCTACCCAGGTTTAGTCCTTTGCGTTGCCCGATAGTGAACTGGTACGCCCCCGAATGGGTGCCAACTTCCGCGCCGGAGGTATCCACGATTTTTCCCACCTGGTCACCCAGGTGGGAACGTAAGAAACCGCCGGTGTCCCCATCAGCGATAAAACAAATATCGTAGGAATCTGGTTTGGCAGACATGGGCAGACCGCGCCGCTCTGCTTCTGCGCGCACCTGGCTTTTCGATTCATACTCCCCTAGCGGGAATATCACTTTCTCGAGAGTTTCCCGCCCCATTACCGCCAATACGTAGGATTGGTCTTTTTCGATACATTTGGCGCGGTGTAGTTCTACTCCACCCGGTCCGTTCAAAACGCGCGCGTAATGCCCGGTACACACCGCATCGAATCCCAGCGCATCGGCGCGGGTAGCGAGTTCCCTAAATTTTACGAACTCGTTGCAACGCACACAGGGGTTAGGGGTGCGTCCCCGGCGGTATTCATTGAGGAAATCTTCTACTACGGTTTCCTCAAAGGTTTCCGCCATATCCCACACGTAAAACGGTATCCCCAGCATGGAGGCAGCCAGGCGGGCATCGGAAGCGTCTTCTACCGTGCAGCATCCGCGCGAGCCGCAACGGTTTTGGGTCTGGTTAGCGCTTAGCGCCATATGTACGGCGGTAACGTCGTGTCCGGCCTCGACTGCGAGGGCGGCGGCGACCGCGGAATCTACTCCACCAGAGAGCGCTGCTAATACTTTCATTTATTTCCTCTCCCGCTCTGCTAGTTTCCGGGAGGCACTCAAGGCTTGCGGTAGTGCCTGTAAAAACCGGTCTATGTCCTCCTGACACGTGGACCAGCCAAAAGATAACCGTAAAGATCCGAGGGCGTCCTTTTCGCTGTAGCCTTGTGCTAATAGTACCGGGGAGGGGCGGGCTACCCCGGTGTGGCAAGCTGACCCGGCAGAAGCACAGATTCCCGCCTGATCCAGGGCAAATAGCAGTCCTTCTGCCTCTGCACCTTGCAGCACAAACTGGACAATGCCGGGTACTGCCGGGGCGTCGCTAGCTAGTTTTACTCCCGGTATTGCTAGCGCTCCTTGCAGTAGTTTTTCTCGTAACTGCTGGTGGCGTCGGGTAGTTTCTGCTAGTTCCTGCTGGGCTGCCGCGAATGCTGCCGCTGCCCCTACCGCAGCAATCACATCTTGAGTACCAGCTCTGAGCGCCCGCTCTTGCCCTCCCCCGCGCCTATCGCTGTCGATGTTTACTTCCCGGCGAGCTAGCAGAATTCCCAAGGACGCCGGACCGCCCACCTTGTGACAGGCGAGAGAAAGGGCATCTACGGGTGATTTAGCGAAGTTTATTTCTTGGCGCCCGGCGGCGGCTATCGCGTCGGTGTGAATAGCGATCCGGCTTTTATCTGCACTTTTCCTGGAAGTATTACCAGGTAGAGATATTTCAGGAAGAACAGCAGCCTTTTCCGGTACGTATTTACGTTCTTTTTCCCGCACGATCTGACAGATATCGCGAAGAGGCTGAATAACGCCATTCTCGTTACATACGCTCATCACCGACAGTACTGCCACGGTGGCGGGATTAAGGCTGCGCACGTCCTCTAAATCAACTACCCCCTGGGAAGTAACTGGCAGCACTTTCAGCTCAAATCCATCTGCCACCAAGTCGCGGGCATTGAGCCTAACCGCATCATGTTCTACCTGGCTGATTACCACTTGGGTACGCGAAGAATTTTGGCGGCGCACTGCCCTAGCCAGGCCGCGCAAGGCAAGGGCGCAAGAATCGGTGCCGCCCCCGGTGAAAATAACTTCTGCCGGTTCAGCGCCCAGCGCCCTCGCTACCTGGGCGCGCGCAGTTTCTAACAGGGCTGCTCCCCTACGCCCGGCGGCATGAGCCGAGGACGGATTAAGCCCTAGGCTCGCTACCGAACGCGCAGCGTCAGCCATCGCGTCAAGAGCATTAGGGCGCAGCGGCTCGGAAGCGGCGTTATCGAGGTAGGTTAGCTGCACTATGCGTCCAACGGTTTGATTCTAGAGAGGGCATCTGGAACCACGGTGAATAAATCCCCGACCACCCCGAAGTCTGCCATTTCAAAAATGCGCGCCTCGGGATCATCACAGATAGCCACGATTTTTTTGGCTCCTCTAATCCCGCAGACATGGTGGTGATCCCCGGAAATCCCCATCCCGATATAGAGGTTGGGGGCGACAGAAATCCCGGATTGTCCGATTTGGGCGGCTCGATCCATCCACCCTTGTTCACAGACTACCCGGGTAGCCCCCACCGAGCCCCCTAAGACTTCTGCCAGTTCTTCAGCCGGTTTCAAGTCGCTGTTCACGCCACGACCAACGCATACCACTACCGGAGCCTCGGTTAGACCGGCATGGGTGGAACCGGTTTCTTCCCTAGAGACTACTTGAATCCGTTTTGTGGATTCCCGCAGCTGAACCGGGAGATTCTCGGTTTCTACTTCGCCGGCTTCGGCTGCCGGAACCGCTGAAAGCGAAGTGGTGCGCATAGCCACCACTGGAATCCCGCGACGCATATAGTAGCTGGTTTCCCAAGTGCCATCGAGCACCGATTTACCGGCAATCAATTTTCCGTCAGCCACCTTTAGGTTGGTCACGTCCACGCTAGCTCCTGAACCGAGGAGAATCGCGCCTTGTCCGGCTGCGTCCCGCCCCCAAGAGGTGGAAGGCAATAAAACAACTCCGAAATCGCTGCTGCGAACCGCCGAAACCACCAGGTCAGCCAGGATTGCCCCTACCTGCCAGGTTCCAGTTTCTTCCGGGTTGAAATAGTAAACCTTTTTTACCCCGACCTGCGAGAAATGTTGGGGGGTAATTGAGGAGGGCGCGAGCGCTACTACCTTGCCACTGGTGATTTCGCGCGCCAGAGTAATCAGGCGCGCGGCCGCTACCGATAAATGCTGAGGATGCGCCGCATCTGGATGGGCGAAAACTAGGACGTCTTTTGCTATTTTCTCACTCACGATTTCCTCCTACTTCTTCTGCGCAAAACCGGATTCGACCAGGTAGTTCGCTAATGCTTCGCCAGCGTTTGCCGAGTCGGTAACTATCGTTCCCTGGTTCTTTTCTTGGCTATACAGCTGGGCATCCAAGACTTCTGTGCCAGAATCAGCTGCCCCTACTTCTTCAGGGCTAAGTTCTAGCTCTTTTAAATCCCATTGCACAATGGTTTTTTTCTTTGCCGCCAGCATTTCTTTAAATCCGGGATAGTGCGGCCGGTTAGCTTCATCATTTACCGAAAGCACCAGGGGATATTTTACCCGTAAGCCGAGGTAAGTTCCCTGTTGATAACAGGTGGCTGCCACCGCCTCGGCGCTGAAGCTAACTTCAGAAGCATCGGTTATTACCGGCAACCCCAGGGTAGCTGCTAGCGCTCCCGGCAGCATCGAGGTCATCCCGTCAAGGGAAGAACTTCCGCAAACCACCAAATCAACGTCCCCGATTTTTTGGATTGCCCGCGCTAGCACCCGGGCAGTCACGGTCACATCTGAGCCTGCTAGCGCCGAATCGCACAGGTGATATGCCCGGTCTGCCCCCATTTGGAGGGCGCGCAGCAGGGCTTTCTTTGCCCCCTCCGGCCCCATAGTAAGGGCAATAATCTCGGCTTCCGGCAGTGCCGCTTTCGCGCTGAGCGCTGCCTCGATGGCGTTTTCGTCCAGGTCGTTCAGGGTATCTTCTTCTCCGCGCACCACGTGACCGTTTTCGATTCGCCGCTCAGATTGCGGGTTGGGTACATGTTTTACAGTTACGACAATCCTCATACTTCTACCTTGCCACAAGCTTTCCCAGTGAAAAAGTAGCCAGCACGTCCTCTTTGCTCACAGAGGAAGTTTTTCCTCAAATGTTACTGCCCTCACGTATATACTTATTGCATCTGTTCAAGTGATGCCTTTGGTAATCCGCCTAGATTGCTACTTGCGGTTAACACCCGGCTTTCCAATGAAAGGTTGCTTTTTTGGTTATTGATAATCTTTCTTTCGCCTACCGCAAGCACCCCGTTTTTTCTAATGTCACCTTCGAGGTTGAAGCGGGCGTGACGGTACTTTTAGGACCGAACGGTGCTGGAAAATCGACTCTTTTTAAATGTATTACTGGCGCGCTGCGTCCAACTTCTGGAAACATACAAATACCTGAACAATATAAAATCGGCTACGTCCCGCAATCTTCGGAAATGCCCGCGGGAGCTAAGGTAATTCAAGTCTTAAACTATGCCGCGTGGCTGTGCGGGAAAAATGGCGACTCCCAAGAGCAAAGCGTTAAGCAAGTTATCGATACCCTATCGTTAGAAAAACTACTGAAACGTCGGGTGCGAACTCTCAGTGGCGGAGAACGACAACGAGTAGCCCTAGCGGTAGGAATAATCGACAATCCTCGGTTACTACTTCTTGACGAACCAACAGTAGGTTTAGATCCTTCGCACCGCTATCATCTGCGGCAAACAATCTCTGAACTATCAAAAAACCGTTGCATACTTTTAAGTACCCACTTAATTGAGGACGTTACCCAAATTGCCCAAAGAATTGTCCTGCTCAGTGGAGGGACTTCATTTTTCGCTGGTTCAGTTAGCGATTTCGTCCACCGATTTACCGGCGAAAACAGCGTCACCAGTACCGCAATCGAGCGCGCCTATGACCAGGCAGTTAATGATTCTTTGAAAGCGTCAGTTGTATGAAGCTAAAACAGAAACTAACTTGGTGGCCAATCCCAAAAACTATTCTAGCTTTCGTGTTCGTGATTATGGCGGCGGGAGCTTTCATCGCCTCTATCTCTACCCTCCAGGCAGATTATTTCCTCTGGTCAAAAACTAACCGTTTACTTCACGATGCTTTGTTGATTCCTGGTTCTCTACTAGCAGGGGCAAGCAGTGCCATAGCCATTATGATTTGACCTAGACAAGGAATTTTTCAGGTCAATAGCACCGGTAAAATGCGATCTAAAGCCGCCATGCGACAACTGGGAATCATCGTTGCATTCGCTATTACCGGGCATCTTCTTGGCTGCACCCCACTGCTTTACTTCATTCGTCCATCGGTAAAACCGCCTGTTGGAATTGAAGTCTGCCCTGTCCGCTATGCGTATCTGCTCAATGGTCACTTCATCAACGCCGCACTCACGCAGCAGCTTTTCCTCCGCTTCTTTCCAGATACGCCATTTCCTGTCCTCCCGTCCGTGGTTGTATGCCATTCTTTCTTCCTCCAATCAGAATTGATTGAGAGGGCAGAGAAAAGCCCCCTCATTTTCCCAAAGGAAAAAACAAGGGGGCTGAACGCCTTAAATTTTAATTTTCTATTATCTTTCTTAGTTTTCTTAGGATTCTGGCTTTGCGTTTGTTCACAACGCTCTGGGTTATGCCTAACCTCGCCCCGACTTCACGCTCGGAAAGTCCGTCAAAAAAGATTGCCTGTATCAACTCCTGCTCACTATCCGACAACAAAGGCAGGGCGGCTTTCAGCCTGTCCACCATAACAGCATTGACAACGGTTTCCGCAATGTCCGCCGCTTCATCAGCGATAAAGTCCAGAGGATTCCCCTCGCTGTCCGTAAATCCGTCCAGAGATAGCAGGCTGTTCCTCGCATCTAATTATTGCAGGTAACGCCACCGCTCCCTGTCACGGTAGAAGTCCGCATATTGCTCCCTTACGACTTCAAGCAGACAACCTTGGACGGGGATAAACAGCTTGTCCATATATCCCTTGTCGGCTTGCCTGCGGCGGCAGAAATCCGTATAGGACAGTTCCACATAGCCGCCGCTTTCTTTGATATATACTTTTCTTGGTGCGTATTTCACCGCTAATACCTCCAATCTGAATTTTTGAAATGTAAAAATCCAGATGGAGAGGCGGGGAGCGGCAACGCACACCAGAAACAGCCCTGCGGCACTTTCCAACAAAAAACGACAAAAGAAAAACCGCAAAGGCTCTGTGACCTTCACGGTTATGGGAAATACAAATTCTGTTGTATGGAGATTGTACTTCCACTTTCAAGGTGAGAAGTACCGCTGCACTGGCAGAAATTTTTTTAACTGGTTTCCTGCCATTCTCTGATATGCTATGTATTGATAAATTTTACTTCGTATGAGCAGATGAATAACCGCCCGAAAAAAGAACATAAAAAAATCCCTCCAAATTTAAAAACAAATTCAGAGGGTAATTTAGGGTATAACAAAATAACCCACCCGAATATCGTTTTTTTTATTTGGTGAGTTTGTTCTTTCAAATACGAAACAAAAAGAGCCGATGATTCGTGAATTGTTCCACAATTTCATCGGCTCTGCGTCTTAAGCGTCTGGCTCTTTGATGACAGTTATCTTCAAGTTGTCAACTTTAATCAAGCTTTCTTGTCTGCATTTTGGACAATAAAGGGGATAATTCTCCAAAACAGTGTCCTTCCTAATTTTATTACGGGTTTTGCTCCCACAAACAGGACACAATATCCATTCGCATTTCATCATAATTAGTCTCTAATCCTTTCAAATCTCATTTTATATGACTTTTGCAAGCTGTTAAGCTAACTTGTGGAACATATGCCGAACCTTATCTATACGGCTATTCGGGCGGCGGGGTTGGCAAATAAATTTACCAATAGCTGGCTGGTATCCTTTTAACTCTGTCAAGCAGACTCCCTGCCCATTTGTGAAATAAGTTAAATCGTTCCTGTATTCTTGAATACATCTGGCAGGGATTTCTCCTTTCAGAATGACCTCGTCATTCTTTACCTGAGTACTTACAATATCTGCACAATACCTTGGGGCATCATGATACGCCCGTGAGAGATATTCCTGCGGTGCATAAATTTCAAAGTGGAGATATGGCTCTAATAGTTCTGTCCCTGCTTTTTTTAAAGCCTGCTCCAATACGATAGGGGAAAGCAGCCGAAAGTCTGCGGGGGTACTTACAGGACTATAATACAATCCATATTCAAAACAGATTTTACAGTCTGTCACTTTCCATCCATACAGCCCCTGCTCGCAGCCATAAAGAACCCCCTCCATAACCGCATTTTGGAACGATTGGTTTAAATATCCAAGTGAAACTCTGCTTTCATACTGCACTCCGCTTCCAATAGGGAGCGGCTCTATGGACAACCCGACAGAAGCCCAGAAAGGATTTGGCGGGACTTCTATGTGGATGGTATATTCTGCTTTTCTAAGCGGTCTTTCCATATATATAACAGTAGGCTCTTTTATTTCTGCCTCCACATGGTATTTTTCCTCAAGGATGGCACAAATGACTTCCATCTGCACATTCCCCAAAAAAGAAAGTATAATCTCATGCGTTGTAGTATCCACATAATATTTTAAAAGAGGGTCGCCATCTGAAATTTCTGTAAGTGCCCCAAGCAATATTTCCCGCTGTTCAGATTTCTTTACTGCAATCGTTGTTTGGAGCATAGGGAGAGGATTTTCAATAAATTTTCTCTGCGGCAACAGCATTTCGTTCCCCAAAATACTGTTTAGCTGCAAAACATCATTTGGTAAAATTACAATATCACCAGAGCAGGCTGTATCGGATGAATATAATTCACCGTTTGTCGGAACACACATCTCTGTGATTTTTATTTTCTCTTTTTCAGATATTTTAATAACATCCCTCAAATGCAATGTTCCGCTATATATACGCACATAAACAAAACGCCGCCTTTTCTCTGAATATTCAATCTTAAAAACCTGCCCGCATAGTTCAGATTGACCTTCAGGCGTTGATGAATAAAACTTACTGGCAATCACTTCTATAAGCTGCCGAATCCCCAGATTGTTTTTAGCACTTCCGTGATAAACGGGAAATAACGTTCCGTTTTGGAATCTCCTGTTTTCTTCCTGTTCCAGTTCTGACATTTTAAACGGTTTCCCTGACATATATTTCTCTAATAGTTCATCGTTTCCCATAATTACCGCATCCCACTGTTCCATATCGTCATTGTCCGTTACATTTATATGGGGATGCTGCCCAACCTTTTGCTTCACTATAATTTCCGAAGAAAGCTTTGCTTTCATTTCTTGATATACCATTGGCAAATCAATCCCCTCTTGGTCAATTTTATTGATGAAAAAAATTGTCGGAATCTTCATTGTCTGTAGTGCATGAAACAGTATACGGGTCTGTGCCTGTATGCCATCCTTTGCAGAAACTAATAATACTGCTCCGTCTAATACGGATAAAGAACGGTATACTTCCGCCAAAAAATCCATATGGCCTGGCGTATCTATAATGTTGACTTTTACATCCTCCCACTGAAAAGATGTCACTGCTGTCTGGATAGTGATTCCCCTTTGACGCTCCAAATTCATTGTATCTGTCCTTGTTGTGCCTTTATCTACGCTCCCTGGTTCTGCAATTGCACCACTGGTATACAATAAACTCTCCGTTAATGTTGTCTTTCCTGCGTCAACGTGAGCCAGAATGCCTAAGTTAATTATTTTCATGTGATTTTCCTCCTATCAACACCCAAAAAAGGGCATAAAAATACCCAGTGATAAATACTCCTATCACTGGGTAAATAACTCCAATAGCCCCAAAACACTTATATGTTTTCGGGCATATAAAATTACATGATAAAAGTATTCTTAAACTGGGTACAAAAAACTAAGCCCCATATTAAAAGTGAAACGGGACTGCTACTTTTTGTTCCCACTATCAAATTGACAGTTTATTTAAGAATACCTTGCCGCATATTTATTAACTCCTTGTATAATACTGAATCTAATTATATTCCTTAACCCTTTATTTGTCAAGCTGACAAACTAAAGCAGAAAAAGCGGCAGGATTTCCCCCTGCCACTAATCATCTGTTTATGCAAAAATAATTTCCTTTTCCACAATCTCCCTCGCACAAGCCCTTATGTTATTGAGGCATCCTGTCCATTCTAAGGCGTTTTCTGCCTTTAGCTGTTCCGTTATGCCCTGTGCCTGTTTCATACCCTCTATGAGCCTTTCAAAGCGTTCCTGTGCCTGTCTGTTGATGTCGGCAAGGTAGGCGTTTAGCCTGCCGCTTGTAAGAAGATTGGTGTATGTAACTTTACGGTACTGTTTTAGATAATCTAAATGCCGTTGCCCCCAGATGCCTATTGCCTGTTCTTCTTCGGCGGGTACAGTTAAGCACGGTATCAAATAATCCCCTTGCCTTTCGTATTTGCCGCCCAGTTCCTCAAATAATGATTTTGCCATTGTCTGTTACCTCCACATTCTTTTTTATTTTGAATGTCCGCAAAATCCGTCCTACATCACTAGCCGTTACGGGAGTGGTGAAAGTGCGTCGTGGGCAAGCTTACTGGTCGCTTTTTCTGGGGTTATAACGCTAGTCGCTATCGGTTTTTTCACCGGAGTTGCCATAAAAAGAATCTTTATAGCACCCCTGATATCGGTCGCTACTTTTGCTCTAATGGCAATAATTTCCGAACCGATACTGCGTTCTTTGGCTCTGCTATTTCCGGTTCACCAGGTAGCGGGCTCGGCTCGTTTTGAAACCAATCCGGCAGTAGCAGTCTTCTCGCTGATATTTGCCTGCACGCTGCTGTTAGCAGGCTACAGCGCATTAAGTTTCCCGCTTACAGGCAAAAACCCAGGTTCATCTGCGCACCAGAGAAATCTTCTACTCCCCCAAATAGTTCCCATAGTATGCGTCCTTGCGCTGGTCGGATGCGCTTTTGTATGGCGACCAGAATTGCTAACCGTTCACCGACCGGTGAAAACCAGTTGCTTTAGGATTCAAGAGCTCCAGGTTTGCCTACATGAACAAAACCTGCCAGCACGCACTTCGATACAAAAAAGTATCACCCGGCTACAAAAGGTGGGAATCAATTCTCTGCTAACCACCATTAGCGACGATGCCGTTGTTGAACGAGATTTACCGAGAAACGGCGAGGCTTTCATCATTGTGGATTCCGGTCCTTATGATAGCGAAAACGTTGCTAATAGCCTGGAAGAAAGCATTGCTTGGCAAGTGGTGAGCGCGGCTACCACTGACCGCTGTATCGACAAGACGAAAACTATCGAAAGTCACGACCTCAATTCTGCAATCGCCCATGAGCTGCTTCAGCGCGCCAAATACCCCAATCTAGCCGAACATATTTCTCCGGAGGTAAACTCCACATTTGCGCACATGAGCGAGAGGGAACTTAGCTCCTTCCTGCACACCCAAAATAAGCTCATCACCTCCTGCTCCCTGAAAAACAAAACGCTATGAACACCGTTAATGGATTCCTGCACGCCCGCAACGCCTACGTGGGTGCGTTGTTCCTGATTGCGTTATCCATACTTTCCCTATCTTTCCCCATGACCTACATCGGGGTTAGCGTGAAAGCCGGGTTTCCTGCCCGCGCAGTAGGTATCGCAGAGATATGCGCACTCATTGCCGCCAGTTTTCTCCCCACATTTACCAAGCCGCACTTCAATAAGGCTGAGCTTAAAGCTCCCCCAACCCGTCGGGCGATCCACAGCATTTTCACCGCTTTAGTGATCATTAGCCCTTGCCTACCCGCTATCACCTGGTATTTACGCATCAAATGGAGCGAACTGGGCTATCAACTTCCCGGTATAATCGGTTTTCTCGGTACCCCTATCGTTTTGGGTTCCCTGTCCATGCTCGCCCTCCTTTTAGCCGGTAGAGCAGTATCTATAGTTACACCTACGTTAGTTTTCTTTACTATCGTAGTGACGCAGCACCTGTTTCCCCTAGGTATTACCGCGCAAGTATTCGCCACCGCTAAAAATTGGCATAGCAGCTGGTTACTGGTATCGGCATTATTTATAACCGCCCTATTAGTCTCCTATCCCCTAGCCTCAATTCCTTATCGACAGCAGCGGTGATTAGCCCTGACTACCCCTGATTAGCCACTTTTCCAAAGGGGAAAGGTTCTAAAATAAAAAGCTCAGATAAGCTTTTTACCTGTATAAATAGGTGGACAGACAGTCAAGATATAGGATTCACCTTGTGCATTTAGTGAACGACTCTTTTCAGCCGTCCAGTCCCTCGGTAAACGCTGGTGCAACCCAACCTAGCCGCCTAGGGGTATATCTAGAGGGAGACGGGGTTGATATTGCTGTCACCGCCCCTAATGCCCAGGCGGTAGAAGTCTGTTTTTTCACTTCCGGAGAACCTACAGCCCAAGAAACGCGCTACCGATTGCTCGGACCAACAGATGGTATTTGGCACGGCCACGTTGCCGGGATAACGGCTGGAACTTGCTACGGCTTTCGCGCCTGGGGACCGTGGAATCCGGAACAGGGACATCTTTTTAACCCCTATAAGCTCGCCCTCGACCCCTATGCCCGCGCGATTAGTGGAAACGTTGAGCTTTGCAGCCAAACCTACGCCCATAAAACAGATGCGGCGCTCTACCCGCTGTATCCTTTCCAATTAGACCCCACCAACTCGGCGCCCTTTACGGCACGCGCAGTGGTAGTAGATAAACAGTTTGAGGTAGTTCCCGGTCCTAAAACCTCCTGGGAAAATACCGTAATATACGAGGCTCATGTCAAGGGGCTCACCAAACAGTTACCGGGAATACCCCAGGAACTACAGGGGACCTACGCCGGATTGGCACACCCGGTAACTATTTCCTATCTAAAAGACCTGGGAATCACCGCGGTTGAACTATTGCCGGTGCACGCTAAACTCTCGGAAGCATTCTTAAACGAGCGGGGATTAAATAACTATTGGGGATATTCCTCCCTGTCCTATTTCGCTCCGGAACCCTCCTACGCCACCAGTAAGGCTCGCTGTCTAGGCCCTACCGCAGTCCTTGATGAGTTCCGGGACATGGTTTCGATTCTGCATGAAAATGGGATAGAAGTGCTGCTAGATGTGGTCTATAACCACACCTGTGAAGGCAGTTCAGATGGACAGGCAATTTCTTGGCGCGCCCTAGATAATGCTATGTATTACCGCCTGAATTCCCAAGGTGGAAACATTGATTACACCGGTTGCGGAAATACTTTGGATACTTCCCATCCGCGAGTAGTCCAAATGATTCTTGATTCTTTACGTTACTGGGTTTCCGAGGTAGGGATTGATGGTTTCCGCTTTGACCTGGCGGTTACTTGCGCGCGTGGCGAGGAGCATTTCACCCGTTTCCATCCTTTCTTCCAAGCCTGCTTAGATGACCCGGTTTTGCGGGACGTTAAAATGATTGCCGAGCCTTGGGACGTCGGACCAGATGGCTGGAAGACTGGAGATTTTCCGTTACCGTTTTCTACCTGGAATGACCGTTACCGGGACACCGTCCGCGGTTTTTGGGTATCCGATGGGCGGGCGCAGTCTCGGGGTGAATCTCGCGGGGCTCCCCCTTTTGAACTGGCATCTCGCCTTTCTGGTTCCCAAGATATTTACGGGGCTGGGCATATTCCCGCAGTCCGTTCCCCGCGTTGCTCGGTTAATTTCCTGACTGCTCACGATGGCTTCACTTTGGGGGATTTGGTTAGCTACGACCATAAACATAATGAAAATAATTTAGAGAACAACCGCGACGGTTCAGATAACAACCTGTCTTGGAATCATGGTAGTGAAGGACGGGTGTTTATTCCCGGTCATGAAGCCGAGAAAATATTACAAACCGATTCTCCTTTAGCAGAGTTAGCTGCCGCCAGGATTCGTTCAACCCTCAATATGTTTACCACCCTGTTTATCTCTTCCGGTACCCCGATGATGCTGGCAGGTGACGAGTTTGCCCGCACTCAAGGTGGCAATAATAACGCCTATTGTCAAGACAATGAGACTACCTGGTTGAATTGGGAACTGGCGGAGTGGCAAAAAGAGCTCTACAGAGCTGTACGAAAATTGATTACTTTGCGACGTGAACACCCGGTTTTCCGTCCTTCAAAGTTTTTGACTGGTAAACCTCACCCTGGGGACACGATTTCGGATTTGTCGTGGTACAACCAGGTGGGACTATTAATGGGCGACCGGGCGTGGCATGACCCTGCCAGCCGGGTTTTCCAAATGTTACGTTCCGGACGCCCCTATGGAGATCAGGATTTGCTGGCAGTTTTCAATGGGATGCTTTCCCCGAAACATGTGCGCTTAGCTCCGGGTCGAGGAACTGCCTACCACGAGGTATGGGATTCTGCGATTACAGAAGCTGACGAGGACGTGCCTTCGCTTAACCTGGCCGGTGACGATATCCTGCTTGAGCCTTTATCTATCAAACTTTTCCTAGCCGATTCCCGCGAGGATTAGTCTCTTTTCCCGGCTAGCTTCGCCCCAGCAATAACCGGGGCGGAGCTACGCCATGGTTTTTTCTAGCAGAAAAACTAAATCAAAATCATTTACTCAGCTGAGAGCTTTTACGCTTTCGGATTATTGCGCCCCCACTAACTAGAATGAGTGATGTAAGTGCAAGTAAAAATACATCTTGAGAACCAGTTTTTGTAAGCCCAGCTACTGTAGGTTTTGAGTTCTTACCACTTTGTGTTTGCCTTGTGGTTCCCTTTTGGGAAGCTACGTCCTTGGGGGTAGCTTTGCCCCCGCTAGAAGTATCGGGGGTAGCTCCATCTGTTGTTGGCGGGTTGGTAGTGGGGGTATCGCTGGGAGGAGTGTCTATAGGAGGAGTATCCGGGGAGGAAATAGGGGCGAAGGTTGCGTTAAATACGACATCCCTGTCTGCGAGCGTATAGGAAAACTCGGGTTCGGAAGATACTGTCTTGTCTGCGAGACGCCAACCAGTGAAGCGATACCCTTCGGCGGGAGTGGCTTTCAAAGTAACAGTGTCACCTTTATACAGTTTTACGCTCTTGATAGTGTTCGGTTCTATAGTCGCTGTCCCCATGTTTGCCTGCTCGTTTGGAACCCTAATTTGCGCGCTGCGTGAGGATTCACTCGTGGTCGGAGTGCTATTAGCCCGAGTATCAGTATTTAACACTGTCCATCGGTAAACCGAATGAGTTATTCCATCTTCTGCGATAACGTCAGCTTTTAAGATATTTGTGCCGGGAGCTAATTGAATAGAATTAATTGTTCCACCTGCACCTGGTTTTAGTTCTTTGTTATTCAATTGGAGCCGCATAGTTGCTTTCGGACTTGTTTTGAAAGCAACCTTAATCACGGAATGACCGGCATCAGTAGTAGCGGCGTAGTTAAAAACATTGGGAATCGTAGTTATCTCGCCATCTAATAGCCCAGCAACGGAACCGGTAATCCGTGCTTGAGTGTTTTTTGCGGTTGGAATCTTTCCGCTGGGCGTTATGTCCTGGACAGTTTTCTTCGTTCCTACTTTTATCTTTTTACCGTTTAGGGTGATATCCGTATAGGAAACCGGGGTCTTATTCCCATCGGGCTCAGAACTACTAGCGGAAGCAAAAGCTAGTTTTATATCTTTACCTAGGAAACTAGCATCTGCTTGCCCGATTTTGTTCCAACTATTTCCGTTATCAACACTGAAATAGGTGGTAACAGTATTTCCCTGTTTTGAAAACTTCATGAGGACGGATTCGGCGTTTTCACCGGCTCGTACAGTCTCATTTCCGCCGTACCAAGTTTCCTGTGCTTTTGCGGAACTTTCTCTAACCTGGGCAATCTTTCGGATATTACCATTGCGGTGTTTTCTTTGAATAGCAAGGTAATTGTTTTGATCCTTATACAGGTAAACTCCGGTATCTGACCACGAAGAACTGGTTAGTCCCTGTTGCCTGACGGTAATTTCAAAATCACTGGAGCTTTCAGGGTCTATCACCTGACCAACTAAAATGTTTTTTCCTTGTTGTTCTTGGTAAAGACCTCCAGATGAATAGGTGGAAGTGAAGCCAAATTCGTTAGGTTTTATTTGGTGAGCCGAATCTTCTGTTTCTATGCTCCACTTATCAGTAAAGCTGTAGATTTCCTGTGGCGCACCGGAATTTGCTGAAACTTGCAGCGTTAAGGGATTAGAAGTGCGTTTAACCGCCTTATCTCCGGTTCCTGCAACTTCTGTCAGGGTGAGTGTGGCGCTACCTTCACTTAGTGCATAAACTATGCCCTCAGAATCTACTTTTATTACGTTCGGATTCGAGGAAACAAAGTAGCGAGTAACGGTCGGTGAGGTCGGGGGGTTAGTTACAACTGCCCCATTAGTCTTGGCTAAATCATTACTGATGTTGATATTAGCGGAATCCATCTGGGAAACATCTATGGAAGTGTCTATGCCTTGCCCATATTTGTTATTGGCAATAGTAACGGTTTTGTTTCCTTGCAGACGATATAAAGCGGTATTTGTCATTGGGCTGCCGGAAGTAAGCAGTCGCATACTGCCTCCCACCGGCACTATCTTCTGCTCTGACGATAAAGTCAAGATTCCGGGGTCTTGCAGCCAGATTGTGTTATCCGTGAAACTGAGGTCTTTTGTGCTTTTAGCATCTAGGACTCGCTGCGCATCTCGCCCACTGCCCGCAGGATTTTGCGCGCCTGCTCTCAGAATATAGAACTTGTTTCCGGTAATATTCACGTTTGAATGAACAGTATTTGTTTCACTGACAGTCGGGTTAGTCGGTTGTATAAATATCGCCTGGGAACTGCCATTCAAAAAAGTATTATTCTTAATCGTTAGGTTTCTGACTGGACCGGATTCGTACCAGCCTTGAGCATCGTTAGAAATATATATTCCTGCCATTCCGATTCCGTCAAAGGTGTTATTCTCTATAACCACTTTTTTACGGGTGGTTACCAAAATCCCTCTCGTGGGGGTGGCGGTGAAAACATTGTTCGATATTTCCACTTCGGGAGTGTAGGTAATATTTTCTACTACGTGGGTGCCGTTCACCCCAATTTGGGCAGGAATGTCTTTATCAAAGGTCAAAATAATATCGGTGAGATTTCCAGAGCCTTCACCCTGGATTCCTCCCCTACCGTCTGGACCATCCACTGCGGTCACGGTTCGCACAGAATCTGGAACAGTAATCATATTCCCCTTAGTAGAGAACTCAACTTGATCCCCGATGAAGTAATTGGGGAAACCGGCTGTTTCATGATGTTTGAAACGTACCCTGATTTTATTTGCGGCTATTTTTTCGACTACTTCATTAAATGTGCCATGAACATTAATGGGATCGTCATGAGGGTTAGAAAAATAGGAATTAGTTATCCGTATTTTACCTTTTGTTCCTGACATTTGGATAAAGTCAGCAAATCCAGAGGTAGAACGCCCGGTTTCCGCAGGAGCCTCAAACCGAACATTATCAATAGTTATATTTTCACTATGTTGCCCCACAATCCCAAAGCCGTGTAAGAAACCTATCTGAGTCTTTTCAATAGCGACATCTTTAGATTTCCAAATAAACATTCCGGGATGGTCTCGGTCTAACAGCCGCATCTGAAAATACATTCCCTTTTTCAACAACTTGTTAAGCGGGCTAGAATAGGTAACTTTTAGATGACTGGCATTATCGGTTTTTATTTCTTTAATAGAGGTTACATTAGCAAAGATTGTGCTATTCGGGTTGCCAGCTCTCCAAGTTTGCTGTTTGGAAGCATCATATGCCTGCATATAGCTAAATTCTGATTGCTTTGTGGTCCAGTATCGTTGGTTACTATAAGGACTGCTATCGGAATACCACGTTATATCATTACCATTCAAAGAATAGTTGTATTGTTTTGGAACTAGAAGAGTAGCTGTCTTGGTGTCACTATCAACTTTTTCTACCGCGAGATCTATTACGGTTGGGGTCGCAAAATCGGTAGCTACATTTTGTATTTTTATTTTTTTGGAATTAATGGCTGCGAATTCAGTCATTTTTCCGTGGTACATAAAAAGTGAACCGCTACCATCTATAGTCACGTCATCTAAATCCTCAATTAGGATTCCAATTCGTTTCTTTTTGAATTTTTCACTTGCACCCACCGTGTTGGAAACATATAGGGTGCGCTCTGGGGCTTTATCGGGGTAAAAATCATATCTTCCCGTAGGAAAACGTAACACTATTGATTTATCCGGGTGTATTTTTCGCAGCTCTTTCAGCTTTTCTATCGCTTTTTCTACCGCAGGGGCAGAATCTGTTTTACCACTGGGGTCAGCACCGAAAGCAGTAGCATTTACCGTTATTGATTCCTTTTCCTTAGCTAGCGCAGTGGTAGGAGCGGCCAAGGCAAGAGCCGTAATAACTAGACTCAAGATGCCGATAACCGAAATGATTTTATTTAAAGTCTTTGGTTTTTCGGGGGGACACAGGTGACTAGCAGGGTTTAACCTAGCGAAAACGGTATGCAACATCGGATATCTTTCTGTGGCATCATTGCCTACTGGCTTATATAGCGAAAAGCTTGCTGTTTAGTCACTATATATTTGCCTCGTCCTCCCTAGCAAGCAGGAGCAGATTTCATGGTGGCGGTGATTTCCGCTAGCGCTTCCCTGGCTACCTGGCTAAGCATCTTACATATCCCCCCGCCCCCACCTAACCCCGAGCTGAAGTTCACCACCAGCAGCATGAACCCTACTCAACTAGCATTTTTGTCTAACAAATTTTTCTTGGCAGATTCCCGAAAGGATTAACGCGCAGGTGTAGCTGTAGGAATATGAAACGCGTGAAAATTAGGGCTAATGCCCGAATGGTGTGTCTTTTCCCGGGCGTGTCGGGGTGGTTTAGGTATTAACCCTTGACCCTAGTATCCGCTATTGCTGGTGACGGCAGGGCTCTGGTATATTTACCTGTGGACGCACTTCGGTGCTCCACTTCCGAAGCCCGCGATTTCGCGGGCTTTCGTGTTCGTAGCGGGAGGTGACGTGTACGTCGGGTATTTCGACGAGTTTGGGCATAACGGTGCATACGTGAGTCGATTCGACCCGTCCTATAAGACTCACCCAGTATTCGGACTCGGCGGTTTTGTGATCCCAGCCCAGAACATTCGCAAGCTGTCTGGTATTTTCCGTTTCGTTAAGGAGCGTGGGCTACGTGAAGAAATTGAGGCGAAAGTAATCTCGGCAGGTAAGCGCGTGGAGCATTGGGAAAAGAAAGGCTCAGCGTTGCTGACCACGAAGAATATCGAGAAGTATCGTGAAACTCGTCGCCTCATTTTCAGGGTTTTAGACACGCTGAAATCGTTGGATGCTCGCGTGGTGTTTTATGGGCAGGAGAAACTGCGCGGTACTCCGATTGAGGTCCCTGAGACGAATGCTGAGCGTTACGACCATGTGATGAAGCAGCTGATTCAACGAGTGAATTGGGATTTGCCTGCTGCTGAGAATCTGTTGATGGTGCTCGATAAACAGGGCGAGAAGGAGCGACTGGAGATTTTCGCTGGCGCAGCAGCGTTCATGTTCAGCAGTGAAGATGCTACGAAACTTGTGGAGCCGCCGATGGAGGTGGAGAGTCATCTGTATCAAACGGTTCAATGCGCGGACTGGATATGTGCAATCCTTGGTCGTATTGCTGCATACAAGTACGATTCGAATTTTGCTGAATATAAGTGGGCACTCAAGTATTTTGGCGACCGGCTCAGCGTGATCACGAGCGAACACTCCAAAATCCGCGCCGCAAGCAGCACCACGAAAGATCTCTACCCGAAATTCCTCGGCAACTACGCCACCTGCTACTAGATCGTGAACCGCGCACTCAATCCTTCTGACAAAAACTGCACTCACAACTAACAGCCGACACGCTCCTTTATTCATCTCCATTCCCGAAAACCGGGTGCAACCAGACCTAGCAGCTTACATTTCTTATACAGATGTGGCTAAGCGGATAAAGATCTTTCGGGTCGCGGCCGGTAAAAGATACGAGAGGGACGAACACTAAATCATCACCTGCAAACCGGATACGTCCCCATTCCAACTGATTCCAACAATCCCTCCAACCTGCGTAGCAGGTCACGGGGTCCCCGGAGTGCTTTTACCGAGCCAGACCCGCAACCAGTATCAGATTAAACCGCTTCGGTAAACAAGAATAGCTACAGGATTGCACCCGGTTTCCCGGGAATATCATTGGCACCGTAGACTGGGGCTATGAGTGATAGTGGCGAAAAACTAGAAAATTCTACCGACGCAGCCTCTCTACAACGAGCGGAGCGGGTATCTCAAGAGATTGAGGCAGCAATAGATAAAGACCCCAGCAAGTTCCGGGTACTCACCGGCGATCGCCCGACCGGTGCCCTACATTTAGGGCATTATTTCGGAACAATTAAAAACCGGGTGACGATTCAGCGGCGCGGGGTGGAAACCTGGATTCTAATTGCCGACTATCAGGTAATCACTGATAGGGAGGGAACCGGTCCGATTCGCGAGCGCGTCCTGAATATGCTCGCTGACTATATTGCTTGTGGACTTGACCCCGAAAAGACCACTATTTTTACCCATTCAGCAGTGCCAGCTCAAAACCAGTTAATGCTGCCTTTCCTGTCTTTAGTGACCGAGGCGGAGCTGCACCGTAACCCTACAGTGAAATCTGAACTATTGGCTTCCGAGCGCCCTATGTCGGCACTGCTGCTCACTTATCCGGTGCATCAGGCAGCCGATATTTTGTTCTGTAAAGCGAATCTGGTTCCGGTAGGTAAAGACCAACTCCCCCACTTGGAGCAGGCACGACTAATCTCGGATCGTTTTGAGCGGGTATTTAGACGTAAATCTTCCCTAAAACGTCGGGTATTCCCTCGCCCTGAGGGGCTTCTTTCCGGAGATGGAGCCCTGATTTTAGGCTTGGATGGCGAAAAAATGTCGAAGTCGCGTGGCAACGCGGTCGAGCTGGGAATGACCAGTGACGAGACCGCGAAACTAATCAAACGCGCGAAGACTGATGCACAGCGTCATATTACTTACGACCCGGATAATCGCCCTGAAGTGTCTAATCTTTTGCGCCTTGCCGGTCTTGCCAGTGGGCAAGATCCTCGCGTTATTGCTGAAGAAATCGGGGATCAGGGGGCTGGGAAACTGAAACAGGTACTCACGGAGTCTTTAGATGCCGCTTTATCTCCGATTAGGTCGCGAAGGGCAGAGCTGCTAGCTGACCCCGGTTATTTATGGGATATTTTACATCGCGGTAATCAGCGCGCTAACGAGGTCGCAAACGAGACTTTGGGCGAGGTACGTCAAGCAATGAACATGGTTTACTAGCCCTATGAAACCACTGCGAACACTGATAAAACTCCTAATCACCCTGGTGGTGATGGTCATTATTTGCGTGGCCGGAACTAATTTATATGTTTTGCATCGAACTAAGGGGCAGATTGTTTCCCTTTCCGAGGCAAAAGATAAGGGCGCACAGGTGATTGTGGTGTTGGGGGCAGCTACCTATCCGGATGGGTCGCCTTCTCCGATTCTGGCTCATCGGTTACAAACCGCTTTGAATCTGTATCAGGAGGGGGCTGCGAAAAAGATTCTGATTAGTGGTGATCATGGACAAGTACACTATGACGAGATTAAATCCATGCGGAACTGGCTGCGACAACACCAGGTAAAAGCTGAGGATATTTACGCCGATCATGCCGGTTTTTCGACCTATGAGTCTGCTTATCGGGCGGATGCTATTTTTTCGGTGCGCACTGCGATAGTGGTTACTCAGCCCTATCATCTTCCACGCGCCCTCTATGATTTCGAAAGCCGCGGTATCGAGGCTTGGGGAGTTGGGGCTGCCGGGAATAGTTACCCAGGTCAGACCGGGAGGAGTATTCGCGAGTGGGTGGCACGAACCAAAGATGTTGTTTGGGTAACTACCAAACAGAAACCAACTTATCTCGGTCCTAAAATTTCTTTGGAGGAATCAGCTTCCGCTACTAACGACTAAAGACGACCGATTTTAGCGATTTTTCTACCTGGTTTCGTGCGGGAATGGCTGATTTTCCCGTTATTTACCAGGATTGAAAAGGCGCGCGAGACAGTTGCACTTGTTAGGCTGGAATAAGCAGAGTCCATCAAATAAGGAGACAGCATGGCAAGCGACACCTCCAGTTCGCCCACAAAGACTACAGCTGCAAAAGCTAAGTCCAGCAAAGCTGCCAGCACAAAAACAGTTAAACCTAACTCCACCGGGGTAAAGCGAAGCGTGCGTCAAGCCAAGACCGCTAAAGCCGCAAGCACAAAGAAAACCACCACGACCTCTACGGTTAAGAAAACAACTGGGGAAAAGAAAGCTGCTAGTAACGCTACTACCACCACCCGCAAGCGCGCTAGTAGAGCGAAATCTGCGCCCTCGTCCTTAGAACCGCGAAACTTATTCCCTGCCTCTGCCCGCCTAGCTAGGATTCCGGTTACCGAAGTGGAACCGGTTATCGAAGATGGGCTGTGGCCAGCTAAAGCGGTAGAAGGCGAGTCTTTTCCGGTACGTGCCACCGTCTTTCGGGAAGGGCATGACGCTTTAGGGGCGGAAGCCGTATTGTTTAACCCCGAGGGGACGGAAACCATGCGGGTACGAATGTATGATGTTGCCCCCGGTTTGGATCGTTTAGAGGCATGGCTAAAACCAACCACTCCCGGCGACTGGAGTTTCCGCATAGACACCTGGTCAGATCCTTATCAAACCTGGAGTAAAGAAGCCTCAATCAAAATTCAGGCAGGTATTGATGTTGAACTAGAGTTCGAGCAGGGGGCATTGCTTCTTGAACGGGCTGCCCGTGGGCAGGCACTTAACAATCCCGCCCAACTACCTCCTGACAGTGAGCGCGTTACCCGGCTGCATGAGGCCGCTAAAGCAATGCGGGATAAAACCCGCCCGATTCAAGAGCGCCTATCGGTGGGGCTTCATTCTTCAATCCGCGGCATTTTCCGCACCCACCCTTTGCGTGACCTGCTAGAATCTTCGCGCACCTATCCTTTGCGGGTTGATCGCGAACGCGCCCTATACGGTTCTTGGTACGAGATTTTTCCGCGTTCCATTGGCGCTTACCAAGATCAAGAGGGACAGTGGCATTCTGGTACCTTGCGTACTGCTACCTCAGATTTACCCCGGATTGCTTCCCTGGGGTTTGACGTGGTGTATCTAACTCCTGTGCATCCGATTGGTACTACTTTCCGCAAAGGACGCAATAACGCGTTAGAGGCTGCGCCCGGTGACCCTGGCTCTCCGTATGGTATCGGCAGCCCCCAGGGTGGTCATGACGCTATTCATCCTGAGCTTGGCACTTTTGATGATTTTGATTATTTTGTGAAGAAAGCTAAAGGACTGGGGCTGGAAGTAGCACTGGATTTGGCGTTGCAGTGTTCTCCCGACCATCCTTGGGTAAAAGAACACCCCCAGTGGTTCAAGCATCGTCCCGATGGCACGATTGCCTATGCCGAGAATCCCCCAAAGAAGTATCAGGATATTTACCCCCTGAGTTTCGACACTGATTATCGCGGACTATATAACGCTGTCCGTGATGTAATCGAAAAATGGATTGCCCATGGGGTAACGATTTTCCGGGTTGATAATCCGCATACAAAACCGGTGCAGTTCTGGCAAGAGATATTAGCGGAGTTCCGCGAAAAACACCCCGAAGTGTTGTTCCTTGCGGAAGCATTTACCCGTCCCGCCATGATGCGCACCTTAGCTCAGGTTGGTTTCCATCAGTCCTACACCTATTTTGCGTGGCGTAATAATCGCGAGGAGATTGAAAAATACTTACAAGAGGTGTCCTGGGAGTCTTGCTCGTATATGCGACCGTCATTCTGGCCAACCACCCATGATATTCTCACGCAAGTTATGGTTGAGGGCGGAAAACCGGCTTTCAAAATGCGAGCAGTTTTAGCAGCTACCGGTTCTCCCAATTGGGGGATTTACTCTGGGTATGAACTGATAGAAAATGTACAGCGACCAGGTTTTGAAGAGCAGATTAATAACGAAAAATACCAGTTCAAACCGCGTGATTATTCCGGTCAAACCGCTCAAGAAATCCAATCCCTCTTAACCTGCCTAAATGGTATCCGCAGGCGGCATCCGGCTTTACAAAGGCTACGAAACCTGAGTATTCATCCCACTACTCACCCCAGTGTGGTTTGCTTTTCTCGTCATCTAGATGCTTGGGAGTCGCCGACTGGAAGCGCAGATACCGTGATTGTGCTGGTTAATCTAGATCCGAAGAATACCGCTATTGGTTCTGTCTACCTGGATTTAGCGGATTTGAAGATTAGCGGATACTCGTCCTCATCGTGTTTCAAAGTTCGCGACGAACTGGATGGACAGGTCTATCAGTGGGGAGCCAGCAACTATTTTGAGCTTAATCCCTATGAGCGCGTAGCCCACGTGTTCGCGGTGGAATCCGACTAAACGGGTATTGGCACAGTTCTTGGAAATAGTTAAAGGAGTCTTGCTTGAGCGAAAGCATATCTAAAGAAACCGAGCCGCGGGGAAACCTGTTGTTTCCCCGCCCTTGTTCCCGTCCGGTTTCTTCTCCCTCTGAGTCTCCCAACTGGTATCGCAGCGCCGTTTTTTACGAGGTGTTAATCCAGGCTTTTTCTGATTCTAACGGGGACGGTATCGGGGATTTCCAGGGGTTGATTTCGCGTCTTGATTATCTGGCTTGGCTGGGGGTGGATTGCCTATGGCTTCCCCCTTTCTATCCTTCGCCTATGCGCGATGGAGGCTACGATATTAGTGCCTATACGGACGTAAACCCGGCTTTTGGTTCGATGGAAGATTTCACCGCCCTGGTGGAGGCCGCCCACGAGCGCGGAATTAGGGTATTGGTCGATATCGTAGTCAATCACACCTCTGACCAGCACCCTTGGTTTGAGGCTTCCCGCAAGAATCCAGAGGGTGAATACGGGGATTTTTACGTTTGGCGCGACAGCGATACCGATTATCAGGACGCGCGTATCATTTTTATCGACACCGAAACCTCAAACTGGACCTATGACGAGGTACGCGGGCAATACTATTGGCATCGTTTCTTTTCGCACCAACCGGATTTGAACTTTGAGAATCCGGCGGTGCAAGCGGCAGTAATGAATGTGGTGCGTTACTGGTGTCGCACCGGGGTGGATGGTTTCCGTCTGGACGCGATCCCCTACCTATTTGAAGAAAACGGCACCAACTGCGAAAACCTCCCGAAAACTCACTGGTTTGTGAGCGAACTTCGAAAAATGGTGGACGCGGAGTTTCCAGGAACTTTGATGGTGGCGGAAGCCAATCAACCTCCCCTTGATGTGATTGACTATTTCGGGACTGAGAACGACCCGGAGTGTCATATTTGTTTCCACTTCCCACTGATGCCTCGGTTGTTTGCGGCTTTGCAAACCGGCTCCTCTAAGGGGCTTCGTCAAATATTGGCAGAGCTTCCCGAGCTACCTGCTGGCGCTCAATGGGGTACTTTCCTGCGTAACCACGACGAACTAACTCTAGAGATGGTTACTGACGAGGAACGCGAAGATATGTATTCCTGGTATGCCCCGGAATCACGTATGCGCGCTAACGTGGGGATTCGCCGCCGTCTCGCGCCCTTACTGGGGGGTTCGCGGCGTAAAGTAGAACTGGCGCACGCCCTCTTGCTGTCTATGCCGGGTTCTCCGTTTTTGTATTACGGGGACGAAATCGGCATGGGTGATAACATTTGGCTTCCTGACCGTTTCGGGGTACGCACCCCCATGCAGTGGGATACTTCTTCTACCGCCGGTTTTTCTACCGCGGATCCGGATTCTTTCTTGGTTCCTTTGATTGACTCTCCCGGTTGGGATAACCGCACCATTAACGTGCAAGAATCTTTGGGGCGTCCTACTTCCTTATTGCATTGGCTGCGGCAAGCGCTTCATTTACGACGTCGCCTTACCTGTTTTGGTCAAGGTTCGCTTTCGCAGGTTAGAGCCGACCAGGATTCGGTGTTGGCTTTTATCCGCCGGGATAAAAATTCTACCGTCCTTTGTATTTACAATCTGGGCGAGGGCGCGCTGGCAGCGAAATTATTCTTGCCGGGCATGGCTTCTTGGGGTTTGCGTGAGGCTTTCGACGGGGGTTGGTTCCCCACGGTGGGCGCAGATGAAACCGTAACCGTAACTATGAATCGCCACGGTTTTTATTGGTTGGAGCTTTTTGCTGCTGACCAGGTTGAAGATAATAAAGAACTCAGCCTCGAAGTGGCTACAGTCAGTACTTCCCTACCGGTGATTGTGGACACTACCAGCACCATTAATGATTTAGACAGCACGGGTTCTTCCGGCTCTCAGCTTTCCTATCCGGCGTTAGATTTCTCGTTATTGAAGGAGGACGATAATGAGCGCTGATGTAACTAACTTCCGGCTACCTTGGCCAGACCGGGACGCCATTATTGATGCCATTTGGGATTATTTGAGTTTGCGGCGTTGGTTTCCTGCTGGTCTTAAACGCTCCCAAGTGCGGGTTTTAGATTATCGCGAGCTTGATGATTCGCGTTTCAGGCTACTTATTCTTGAAGCCCAGAATGTGTGGTATCACCTGCCTTTAGCGCTGGTTTCCAATTGGGAGGGTTCCGGTATTGCCGGACGAACAATCTGCCCGCAAGACACTCCTTACTACCTGGTAGATGCCCCTTACTACCCTGAATATGTGAAATATTGGCTGAGTTTAGCTCACCAATCCGGGACGCTTCCGCTACTGCCCGAGCCGGAAGACTTTATTCCTCGTCTGTTGGAAGCCAGCGAAACCAGTACGGTTCTTACCGGGGAACAGTCCAATACTTCCGTCCTCATCCGGGGGAAATATCCTACAATTATCAAGTTTTTCCGAGTGCTAGTTTCGGGGCTAAATCCCGAGGTCAGCACCCCTAACGCCTTAGCCCAGACCGGATGGGAGGGTATTCCCAAGCCTATTGGTTATTCGTTACTAAACCTCTGGAATCAAGATGGTAAGCCCCAAGAGGTGACTACCGCCTGCGCAGCTACCCTCCTTGACGAGGCGAAAGATGGTTTCAAACTGGTGTGCTCCCTGGCACGCAGTGGCGAGAATCCCGAAACCCTTGCCCGCGAGCTTGGAGAATTCACAGCGGATATGCACCGCCATCTATTAGCGGCTTTTGGAGCTGGTGAGAATCCATCCTCGGGAACTATGCTTGCCAGCCGTTTACGTTACCAGTACGAGCAGGCTAAAGCGTCTTATCCTGCTCTTTCTAGCCACCCTCAGATTGGCAACGAAATCGAGCATTTAGCGCAGGCTCTGACCGCACTGGGAGCGCTGCCTCCCACTCAACGAGTTCACGGCGACTATCACCTGGGGCAATGCCTCTATAGCGGTGGGCGCTGGTATGTAACCGATTTTGAGGGCGAGCCTCTGCGTCCTCTAGAGGAGCGAACTGCCCCTGACCAGGTAGAGCGGGATATTGCGGGAATGTTGCGATCGTTTGACTATGCCCGGGTAGAGGGCGGTCAAAACGGCGATTGGCTGAACCGCGCTCGTCTAGCATTCCTGGAGGGATATTTCGCAGATCAGCAACTGCCTGCCCCGGCCTTGGCGGTGCTTAGAGCGTTTGAAGTGGAAAAAGCGCTTTACGAATTACGCTACGAGGCGGCGCAACGCCCTGACTGGGTACATATCCCCTTAGAGGCGCTAATGCTACTTCTGCCACAATCAAGTTAAGCTGCAAGAACAGTCGTTTTTACAGAGTAAACACACTAGCGCACCAACCCCTAAATCTGGTAGAGTTGTTACAGAATTGTAATCTTTTTAACTTTTGAAAATCAGCAGGAGTTTCGATGCGCAATCCCATAGCAAAGCGCCCCACAGCGCTAGTGCTCGTCCTATCCCTGGTCGGATATATGATTGCCCTACTCGGGCCGGCTCTAGCGGTAGGTATCGCCAATGCCGCTAACGGGCAGGTAATCAAGAACTGGAACGAACTAGGTACCCAGGTCAGCAAGGATATTGATTTAAGCGATGCCAACTTACCAGCCGACGCTAACGGTCGCAGCATTAGCGTTGCTGGCAATGTCACCATCACCGGCTCAGCTAACAAGACTTTCAAAGGTTTAACTTTTGTGGTGAGCGAGGGTCACTCCCTGACTGTAAACAACTTGCAGATTGACAATACCGCTTACCCTGATAAAGCTATCGTGGTTGCCGGGGATAAGAACCCGCAAAACCGGCTCACTTTCAAGGGCGACAATACCTTTACTCGCAGCAAGGCCTCCTCTGAAAATGCTACTAAGGACAACCCCTCACCTCTGCCGTTAGTGCAGGTTAAAGCCGATACCCAGCTGACTATTGGCAGTGAAGATTCTTCCGTATTGAATCTTTCCAACCCCACTTCCCCACTTTCGCAAGCTGCCCTCATCGGTACTCAGCATTTCTCGACTTTCGGCACTATCAATATCGCTGGTGGTACGTTGAATTTGCAGGCTTCCTCGCAAAGCGCAGCCATGATTGGTTCCGGTGGCGCTTTCTACGAGGTTAAATCGGGAACTAACCCCTCGTGGCTCAACAACTATGACGAAACCCCCTGGAGTGCTGGGGGAACTATTAACATCACTGGTGGCACTATTAACCTAGACAAGACTGGCGACGGCTCCTATGGTGGCGCATTTATCGGTGCTGGTCGCGGCGCAGTTAAAATGCCTACCTCTGCCGATATTTCTTGGGCAAAAACCGGAGCTGCGGTAGCTATTAACGTCAGTGGCGGGCAGATTAACGCCCACGGAAATCACACTGCTTTAGGTGCGGGCAGTTTCACCACCCCCATGAAGGGCAAAGATGGCGCTGCGCAGGGTGTTTACACCCAGGCATATGCAAAGGTAAACATTAGTGGTGGCTTGGTACAGGTGACTCCTAGCGCTTCCGACACCGGTAACAGCGCTATGAATATCGGTTGCCGCGGCGTGGGTAACTGGAACGAAAACTTTGCTGACTTTGGATGGCCGCTCACTCCCGGCTGCGAAGTAGCAATCAGCGGCGGAAAAGTGAGCGTAGGGACTGCCGACTCCACCCTCGCGGCCACTGGTGACATTGCCGCTATTGGCTCTGGTCCTGACAGCGCCAGCGTAAACGTGAAAATTTCCGGCAATGCGCAAGTTGCTGCCTATTCCAATGGGCGAGGAGCAGCTATCGGCGGAGGCTTCGCTTCCGGAGCTTCCACCGTTTCTATTTCCGATAACGCCGAAGTAAAAGCGCTCGGGGTGGTGCGCGAATCCCCAGCTATCGGAGCGGGCGGGCTTCCCCCAGCAGAGCAGTTCGAGGGGAACTCTCGCCTAGACGAGGACACCGCGCGTGGACAATCTCAAAATCAGGTTCGCATCTTTGGCAATGCCCAGGTGACCGCGGAAACTGATACCGATTCTTTAGAGGACGATGAAGCACCAAATGGTGCAATCGGAGCAGCCACTAACCGTTCTGGTCAGGTGAGCATTAGCGACCAAGCAAAGGTTACAGCCAAGGTATTTGGGCTTCGGCACGGGGCGGTGATTGGCAGCGCCGGTTACATCAAACCTTACGTAGCTGATCCCTTTAAGGTCACTATCTCTGGTTCCCCCACCGTGAAAGCCTATGTCCAGCCAGTTCGCCTACCTAAGAAGCAACAGTTAGGCTACGGTTTCGGTGCTGCAATTGGTTCTGGTTTACAAACCCAAGTACCAGCCCAAATCACTCTTTCCGGTAGTCCCAACCTGGATTTGATTGGCGGGCAAGCCAGCTCGGGCGTAGGGCTCGGCTTTAAGAGCAACGGCTCTGGTAACTCCGTTACCGCAAACTTGGACGCAGGGGCAAAAATCCAGGTCACTTCCCCGATTGGTTCTCCCCGCACTGACGGCAGCAGTAATCGCGGCAAGTTCGCCCTAGCCAATGGGGTTAATATGCCGCTTGATGCCGTTAAGGGCAAGGGGCAGGTATTAAACCTACGTTTTGCAGACGGCAGCGTTGATGGCAGCGGTTCGCCCTTAACTTTGGGACTCACCACGGCGGTCAGCAAGCTAGCTCAAAACCAACAGACCATACCTTTCTCCCTGGTTACCCCCGAGGGCGAAACCGTGCTTTCCTCGGCTCTTACCAGCACCCTTTATAACGGATTGGCATTTTCGGTTCCCAAAACTGGCAACTACTATCTGCAATCTGGGGTGACTCCGCGGCTCTTCGCCTATCACGGGGATCAGCAAGCAGAGGGCGCGTTCACCTTCCCGGTCACCTCTCAGCTATACACTCAGGACGGATTGCTATGGGCGCAGGGTTACTCGTTAAAATACCAAGTAGCTGGCGAGGGCGGAAGCCTTCCGCAGGCTTACACCACCGAGCGTTATCTGCCCCCGAACTCCTCTTTAGGGGCGCTACCGGCAGTAACTTTGCCTACGATTTCCGGCAAGACCTGTTCGATTGACCATTGGGAGCTTAACGGAAGTCGAATACGCGAGACTGACCTATCACAGGCGAAACTCACCGCTGATACTACCGTGACAGCGGTTACCAAATGCGAAGATACAGTCGCTCCTCCCCAGCCACAGCCGGAAAAAACTACTTTCAGCTGGCAGCTACAAGACGGTCAGGGTAAAGCCTTAAGCGGCGGACAGTTCACCCTGACTGAAAAGGGCGGGGCGGCAGTAAACGTACCAGATTCTACTTCCGGTACTTTCACCGTAAATGATCTTGATCCTGCCAAGACCTATGTACTTACCCAGACGCAGGCTCCTCAAGGATACGAGCTACCTGCCCAGACCTCCTATACGGTAACTTTCGAGAAAACTTCTCAGGGATACCAGGCAAAGGTAAATAATACGGCGGTGAGCGCTGCCGCATTTGTTATCACTAACGCCAAGACTCCACTTCCTCCCCAGCCGGTAGCTTTCAATTGGAAGCTACAAGACACAAAGCAGAACTTGCTACCAGGAGGCACTTTCAAGTTGGTTTGCGCAGGTAAATCGGTTGATATTCCTGCCACCGGTACTACCTCGGGAACTTACAGCGTTACCTTAGACCCGACTAAGGGCAGCTGTACCTTAACTCAGAGCAATGCTCCTAAAGGTTACAAGCTAGGTGAGACTACTTCCTATAGCATCACTTTTGTAGAAAAAGACCAGGCTAACGGAATTTGGGCTACAAAAGTGAACGGTAAAGAAGTAAGCACCCTAACTTTCACCAATAGTGAGCTACCCAAACCCCCGGTTACTACCTCTTTCACTTGGAAACTTACCGACACTGCCGGTAAGGAGCTTAATGGAGGTACTTTCAGATTGACTGGCGGAAAAGCTCCGCTCACGGTAACTTCTCAAGAGGCGGCAGATCCGGGGGTATATATGGCCTCGAATCTTGATCCGACCAAGACCTACACTTTGTCACAGATTACCGCTCCTAACGGTTACTCGGCGGATAGCTCCAGCTACCAAGTCACTTTTGTTAAAAGCGGTGAAAGCTATAAGGCTCAAGTAGGTGGAAACGACCTACCCACTGCTGGTCTGGTAATAAAGAACACCAAGTTACCTACTAAAGCCCAAATTCGTTGGGAAGTGGTTTCTTCTGCCGATAAAGCGCAGTATGTTCCCGGCACTTCCTTTAGGGTTACTCCTTTCTTAGCGGACGGGAAAACCTTGGACGCGGCGAAGTCTTTTATCGTCACCGATTCCACTACCTCAGTTGGCACTGATTTGAATAAAGCAGTGGGACAATACCGGGTAGTAGTTCCCGATGGCTCCTTGAAATACCAGGTGCAACAGCTCACTACCAGCCCTGATTTCGGGCTTAAAACCCCGGCACAAACCGTGAGTTTCTCCGCTTCTTCCGATGGTAGCTACAGCCAGATTGTTGAAGGTAGCGGTCTAAAGTTTGAGAACACTCCAGTTATCAAGACCAAGGCTTTCACTTGGAAATTGGTGGATGGAGAATCGAATCCGTTATCGGGGGGAACTTTCTCCCTCACAAATGGGCAAGAGGTAGTGCCGGTCGCTGAAAATAAGGCAGATTCCTCTTTCCAAGCAACCTTGGATTTAGCTAAGACCTACACCTTAAAACAGACTGGCACACCTGCCGGATTTGTTAAAGACAACCGCGTCTACACCATTAGTTTTGAGGGTGGCAATCCTCAAGTTGCCGTTGGCGACACCGGGGTTGATTTAATGAACGGCATTTTGGTTATTAAGAACCAGAAGGTTCCAACACCCCCACCAACCACTGATCCAAAACCGGTCAGCGGGTTACTCACCTGGAAGGTGCTTGATTCTAAAGGTCAGGCAGTAGCCGGAACCTCTTTCCAGGTCACTCCCCTGGGCAAGGATGGTAAACCCGCCGGGGATGCCTTTACGGTCACGGATTTTGTCGGTGGCACTACCACCTTCGCGGTTCCCACTGACCCTACTGACCTAGATGCTGCTACCGGCGCCTATAAAGTTAAGGTTGACGACGTAACCTTGCAGTACCAGCTGAAACAGCTTACTACTGCCAAGGGTCTGCAAATAGCGAAGCCACAGGTTCTATCCTTTAGCCAGGGAGAAAACGGCGAGTGGGTACAAAACTCGACTGTTCCTTTCATGAACCAGGCTAAGCCAGCTGAAAAGCCCACTACTGACCCCACCAAGCCAACTGAGCCGACCTCTAAGCCCAGCGAACCCAGCGGAAAGCCCTCCGGACCGACCGCCGACCCCAGCACGAAGCCGAATCCGGCTGAAACTGGCGGGGCAACTGCGGCACCATCTGGTAATCAAAATGGCGGAGCTACCGAGGCTCCAAATGGGAAAGACAGAATGGGCAGTTCCTCCACATCTAGTTCCGCCCCCTCCTCCCTGCCGATAACCGGACCTAACGGCGCAACTTTGGCTTTAGTTTCGCTAATCTTCGCGATTATAGGTGCAGGGCTGCTTGCGGCTCGCAAACTGCGGGAAGAACGTTAGGGATTCCCATTTTCAACACCTCCTATTAGCTGCCTGGGTAGCAAGGTCATCACACTTGACTCCTTGTTTCCCAGGCAGCTTTGCTATTCGGTTGGTATTGCATTATCCCTGGTTGCCCTCGCTACGATTCGGTCGAGAGTCGCAAACACCTGGAATATGAGTTACAGACTTTCAAAATCGCCCCTGTAGTAGGCGGATATTGACTCCCCATTTTTTCATTCTTATTTATTACTCATATCACCTATTGCCTTGGACTTACGTCCTAGATAAAATGTGATTGCCGCCGCTTAACAGTGGAAGTGGCTGCGAGGGTACTGGGTATTACCCGCCCCCACCGCCCGCGGCAAAAAGCCGGTAATACCGTCTCCAGGCACACCATAAATAAAACCTAAAGGAGATAACTATTTATGTCCGAGGATTACAAACCGAATCCCTATGAGGACGCGAAGAATCAGCTGCGGGAAGCTCAGAAAATCCTGGGATTTTCCGAGGGCGACTACGAGATGCTCGCTTCGCCGCGCCGCGAAATGAGCGTTTCTATTCCGATTCGTCGCGACGACGGCACCCATCAAGTGCTGCACGGCTACCGGGTACAACACAACTTGACGCGCGGACCGGCCAAAGGCGGCATCCGTTACAACGAAAACGTCGATATTGACGAAGTTCGCGCCCTATCCATGTGGATGACCTGGAAATGTGCCCTAGTGAATCTGCCTTACGGCGGAGCTAAAGGCGGGGTGACTATTGACCCCAGCAAGTATTCGCAGGCAGAACTAGAGCGGGTAACTCGCCGCTACATTTCCGAGATTCTGCCGATTATCGGCCCGGAAAAGGATGTGCCCGCCCCGGACGTGGGAACTAACGAACAGACCATGGCCTGGATTATGGACACCTATTCGCAGTTCCAAGGCTACACCGTCCCCGGTATTTGTACTGGTAAACCCGTTTCTCTCGGCGGATCACTCGGACGCGCGGAAGCAACCTCCCTGGGCGTAGTAATCATGGTAGAAGCCGCTCTAAAGAAAAATGGCATCAAATTCGAGGACGCCTCCCTGGCCATCCAAGGCTTCGGTAAAGTAGGGCGCGGAGCTGCCGAAATCGCGCAGCGTCGCGGCGGCAAAGTAGTCGCCATCTCCGACATCTTCGGCGCCATCTACAACGCCGAGGGTATCGACACTAAAGCTCTCGGCGAATACGTGGACGAAAAAGGCAAAGTCGTAGGCTTCCCCGGTGCCGAACCCATGGATGCTGCCCAGCTGCTGCTACTCGATGTAGACGTAGTGATACCGGCCGCCATTGAAGGCGTCCTCACCAAGGACAATGCTCCCGATGTGAAAGCCAAGATCATTGTTGAGGGCGCCAATGGCCCCACCGATTCTGCCGCCGACAAGATTCTGAACGAAAAGGGAGTAATGATTGTTCCCGACATTCTGGCAAACTCCGGTGGCGTGATCGTCTCCTACTACGAATGGGTACAAGGACGCGACAACTTCTTCTGGCCGCTAGAGCGGGTACAAAAGGAAGAGGAACAGCGCATTACCGCCGCCTGGAAAGATGTAGAGGCTTACGCCGAAGAAAAGGGCGTTACCTTGCGGGTCGCAGCTACCGTATTGGCGGTGGAGCGCGTCTTGCAGGCACACAAACGGCGCGGTCTTTACCCGTGATTACTGCCGGCAAAATATCTACCCGTTACTGCCCCCCCTTAGCTTTCCTAGCCGCCATTTGCCGCTCGGGATATGGTTTTCTTAGTCCCCTCTCGGGAGGGTAAAAACGTCACCAAAAAGGGGTTAATACCCAAAAAGGGGCGCGGTCGGTAAATATGCGTAAGTAATGACAGAAGGGCGGGAAAAAATTTCGTTCAAGCAGACGCAGGTAGCAGTTATATGCCGAGGAGCAGGATTTCGGAACATCATTGAGCGCGGCCGGTAAAAGATACGGGAGTATTGGCAGAAGGGCGCGGGGAAAGTTTGATCCGAGTAGGTGCGGTGGGCATAAGAATTTGGAAAACGCCGCCACGTTTTCCAAATTCTTGGGCAGGAGGACAAACTTTCCCCGCACCCACAACTTCCAGGCATATAACCAACAAATAACGCTCACCTGAGGAGCATTATCACCCTCCCGAGACAAAATCACCCTCCTGATTTCAGGCATACGCGCCGTTTTCACCCTCCGCAGACAAAACCACCCTCCCAATACCGGCAAAACGCCCCAATTACGACCACATTTCCCATCTCGGGAGGGCGCAACCGCACCGGGAGGGTCAAAACGTCACCAAAAGAGGCGCGGGCGGTAAAAGATGTAGGAGTCAAGACAGGAAAAGCAGGGGAAAGCTTGATCCGAGTAGGCGCGGTGGGCATAAGAATTTGGAAAACGACGCCACGTTTTCCAAATTCTTGGGCAGGAGGACAAACTTTCCCCCGCACCCACAGTTTTCAGACACGCAACCAAGCAACCACACCCACCAGAGCAACATTTTCACCCTCCCGATTCCAGGCATACGCGCCGTTTCCACCCTCCCGAGACAAAACCACCCTCCCAAAACCGGCAAAACACTCCAATTACGACCACATTTCCCATCTCGGGAGGGTGAAACTGCACCGGGAGGGTGAAAACGTCACCATAAAAGGTCGCGCCGGTAAAAGATATGAGAGAGACACCCTAATTAGCGATAGCAGGGGGAAAGTTTGATCCGAGTAGATGCGGTGGGCATAAGATTTTGGAAAACGACGCCACGTTTTCCAAATTCTTGGGCAGGAGGACAAACTTTCCCCCGCACCCACAGTTTTCAGACAGGCAAGGGCACGGCGGGTAAAAGATGTGAGAGAGCCACGCTAACTAGATACAGCGGGGAGGAGTATTTATGCCGATTAGGCTAGGTGGGCGTAAGAGTTAGAAAAGACTAGAGTCTTTTCTAACTCTTTGGGCAGGAGGCAAAATCCTCCTCCCCGCGCCCCCCCACAAAGCCGACCGCAGAATCTCGGAGTGCTTTTACCGAGCCAGCCCCGACACGGAAGAGAACCGACACTAACCGCACCCGACGCGCTGACCTCAACCCTGGGTAACCTTCATATGATTTCAATGCACGCTTGGTGACGGTGGGGATTAAAAAATCTGGAAATCGGGGCGCTATTCCAAAGAATTTTTCGGCGATTCGTGACACTCTAGAACCATGAACGCAAAACCTGTAGCAGTAGACCCAGAAGTACTAACTAACGTTGCCCATGGACGCTATTTTGATCCACATTCAGTACTGGGAACCCACATCGGAGAGGATTCGGTCACTATCCGAACGGTCGCCCACTTAGCTGACGCGGTAGAGATAGTCACTTCCTCAGGCACTTATCCCGCAACCCATGAACAAGACGGCATTTGGGTTGCAGTTTTAGAGGGGACTGATATTCCCGACTACCGGGTGCGAACCACCTACGGAGAGGACACAAAAGAGACCGATGATGGCTACCGGTACTTACCTACAGTAGGCGAACTTGACCTGCACCTAATCGGTGAGGGTAGACACGAGAAACTATGGGACGCTCTGGGCGCTCATCTGCGTACTTACGATACCGAAATGGGACAAACCAAAGGGGCATCCTTTGCGGTTTGGGCACCAAATGCCCAGGCAGTGCGGGTAGTAGGTGACTTTAACTATTGGGACGGAGAAGCGTCCTCCATGCGTTCGTTAGGTTCCTCCGGGGTTTGGGAGTTATTTATTCCGGGGGTAGAAATCGGAGCCCGTTACAAGTTCGAGATTTTAGGTCCGGACGGGAACTGGCGACAAAAAGCCGACCCTATGGCTAGAGCTTGTGAAGTTCCCCCTTTAACCGCCTCGGTAGTTACCGACAAACATCATCAATGGGAAGACGACGAATGGATGAAGAAGCGGGCAAACACGAATCCGCATACCTCCCCCATGTCGGTGTATGAACTCCATATCGGTTCTTGGTCTTATGACACTGCCTACCGCGATTTGGCAGAGGATTTGGTTTCCTACGTGAAAGATTTAGGCTTCACCCACGTTGAGCTGATGCCGGTATCCGAACACCCATTCTATGGTTCTTGGGGATACCAGCAGAGCGGATACTACGCGCCCTCTGCCCGCTATGGTACTCCCGACGATTTCCGCTACCTGATTGATAAACTTCACCAAGCGGGAATCGGGGTGATTATGGACTGGGTTCCCGGTCACTTCCCTAAAGACCAGTTCGCTCTCGCAGAATTTGATGGCACAAAGCTGTATGAACACCCTGATCCGATGCGCGGAGAACAACCTGACTGGGGAACCCTGATATTTAACTACGGACGTACCGAGGTACGTAATTTCCTGGTTGCCAATGCTTTGTATTGGCTTGATGAGTTCCATATTGACGGGTTACGGGTTGATGCGGTGGCATCGATGCTGTATTTGGATTATTCACGTGAGGATGGGCAATGGCGTCCTAACCAATACGGCGGACGTGAAAATCTGGAAGCAATTTCTTTCTTGCAAGAAACTAATGCTTGCTGCTATCGCCTACATCCTGGGATTTGCATGATTGCCGAGGAATCAACGGCTTGGCCTGGGGTTACTGCCCCGACAGATGCCGGAGGTCTAGGCTTCGGTTTGAAGTGGAATATGGGTTGGATGAACGATACTTTACGGTATCTACGTGAAGATCCGGTAAATCGTTCCTGGCATCACGGCGAATTGACGTTCTCACTGGTATATGCGTTTTCTGAGCATTACATTTTACCTCTCTCCCACGATGAGGTCGTCTACGGCAAGGGCTCGATTCTGGCAAAGCAGCCTGGCGATTATTGGCGCCAGTTAGCGGGAGTGCGTTCCCTGTTCGCCTACCAGTGGTCTCACCCAGGCAAACAGTTAATTTTTATGGGCTCCGAGTTTGCTCAAGGAGCCGAGTGGGATGCAGATCGCTCACTGGACTGGTTCTTGCTAGATGATAACCGCAATCAGGGAATTCAATCCTTGGTGCGCGATTTGAACCACATTTACACTAGCGAGCCGGCACTTTGGGACGATGACCATACCGGTTTTGAATGGATTGAGGTAAACGATTCTGAACATAACGTAATTTCTTATGTCCGTAAGTCTCGTGATGACCATGGGCGCGAACATAAGCTAGTGTGCGTATGCAACTTTGCTGGTAACCCGCACGAAGGCTACCGTATTGGTCTGCCGGATGGTGGGGAATGGGAAGAAATCCTCAATACCGATGACCAAAAATATGGTGGCTCGGGGGTTACTAATCTCGGTGAGGTTAGTGCCGAGGAAATGGAATGGAATGGTCGCCCCTACTCGGTTGAGCTGCGAGTACCCCCACTAGGTTGCCTGTGGCTGCGCCCTAAAGAAAGCTAAGGATAGCAGGAAGGTTTAGGAATCTAGCACTTAGCGCCCTCGTAAACGAAAATATCGTTTCGAGGGCGCTAACTGATTTTTTATATTTCTTCGTCCACCCCCACGGCTTCGCGGAAATGAGTACTTAAATCTCGACTCCGATAAAAGTCAGCACCACCAGCAGCAGGTTAAGCGCAATCACCAGGGCAACAATAATCCCCATTACTAGGCGCATTCCTCGCGAATCCTGGTAAACGCCCATCAGTTCGCGTTTGCGGGTATAACTAGCTAATGGAACTAACGCCAGGGGAATCCCAAAAGACAGCGCTACCTGCGAAATAACTAAAGCCCAGGTGGGGTTGGGATAGAGGGCGAGAATCAATAACGCGGGGATTAGGGTGATTAGCCGACGCGCAAACAAGGGGATTTGCACGTGTAACAGCCCGCCCATGATTTCTGAACCCGCATAGGCTCCTACCGAGGTAGAGGCCAACCCGGAGGCTAACAGTCCAATGGCGAAAATAACCCCAATGGTCGTCCCTAATGCGGATTCGATAGCGTGATGTGCGCCCTCGATGCTGTCTGTCCCGCTTTTGCCAGCTAGCGCCGATGCCGCTAGGAGCAACAGGGCAACATTTACCGCTCCTGCCACTATCAGCGCATACCCGACATCATGTTTAGAGACTCGTAGCAGCCGGGGCAGCTCACTGAGTTTGCGCTGGGGAAACCGGTGATTGACCAGTGAAGAATGCAGGTAAATAGCGTGGGGCATCACGGTTGCTCCCAGCATAGAGGCCGCGATAAGCACCGTATCGGCACCTGCAAAGCGCGGCAGCAGCCCCCCAAGCATTCCCGCCGGATCAGGCGGGCTGATCAGCAGACCGGACAGGAAACCGGCGGTGATTACTGCCAGTAAAGCAATTACGATAGTTTCAAACTGTTTTTGGCGGCGCTCGTTTTGAAAAATAAGTAACCCCAGGGAGATTGAACCTACGATTGCCCCTCCCACTAGCAGGGGGAGGTTAAACAATAGCTGCAGGGCGATTGCGCCCCCCACGATTTCAGCCAAGTCGGTTGCGGCCGCGATTATTTCGGCTTGTATCCAAAAAGCGATTCGTTTGGTTTTCGGTAGACGTTGCCCTAAGAGCTGCGGTAGGGATTTTCCGGTTACTAACCCCAGTTTGGCGCTTTGATATTGGATGATAACCGCCATCAGGTTGGCCAGTACTAATACCCACACTAGGAGGTAACCGTAGCGAGCACCGGCGGTGATATTCGCCGCCACGTTTCCGGGATCCACATAGGCTACTGCTGCCACGAAAGCGGGCCCGAGTAAAGGCAAAATTCCTTTTTTAGCGGTCTGCTCAGCTCGGGGCAGTTTTTGAGAATCTGGGGTTAGTTGCCTTTTCATCGGTGAAGCTCATTCCTCCTTAGTTGGGAAAACTATTTCGGTTGCCAAGGCTTTCCCTTTCCCATCAAAGCATTTTTCGGCTCTTCTGTATCTAGATTTCGTACACCCGAAACTTTACTCTGTTTTCCATAAAGACGAAAACTGCCGCCACGACAGTTATAACCGAGATGCTCTTTTTAAGGACGAGCGATTTGACCTCTTAAAGCATGGGATATTTCTTGCAGATTTATCGGAGAAACCAACATCTGATAGCCCCGTTTACCAGCCGATACATAAATCTGTTCGTAAGCAAACGCCGACTCATCAATCACGGTCGGTAAATCTTTCTTCATTCCCAAGGGCGAACACGCTCCTTTTAAATAACCGGTGAGCGGGGTTAGCTTTTTCAAAGGCAACATTGCCAGGTGTTTTACCCCAAAACACTTGGCCGCAGCTTTCAAATCTAACTCGTGAGTAGCGGGCACTACCGCTACAAAGTGCTGCCCCGGCTCACCCTCGAGAACTAGAGTTTTAAACACTAAATTCGCACCTACCCCTAGCTCTTGTGCAATCGTGAGGGCATCCAAAAACTCGCCCTTTGAAGAAACCTGCGTCATTTGCACAGTAATCCCCGCATTTTCGAGGATGCGCAAGGCGTTAGTTTTCACGTGTTTCTTCCCCATAACCGCACCAGCTTTCCTAGGAACTTTCTCAGCCAGTTTAACCGCCTGGTGATTTTACCGCTTTATAAGTCAGCATCCCCGCCTGCGTATGCGCGTCTAAAACAAATCGGCGTTACAGGAGCGCGGGAGGAGATTTTATCCGAGTGGGAGCGGTGGGCATAAGAATTTGGAAAACGTCGCTACGTTTTCCAAATTCTTGGGCGGGAGGAAAAATCTACTCCCGCGCTATTGGCAATCGCTTCTTTTCCTGACTGCGACTGGTAATCGCTTATCTTGCACTGCTAATCAATCAACCTAAAGCAAATCGGCGAGGATTAGCACTCCTAGTAGGATAAGTACAGTGGGGAAGATAATTGCTTCAAAACGTTCCAGGACCTCTGCCAGCCCCATACGTCCAGTGATGAAACGGGCAAGAGCAAGCAGAACGCCAGCAAGCACTAAGAACACTGCGCTAAACAGCGCGATTTGCCACCAGGTGGAGAGGGCAAAAACTGGTAGATAGGCTGCGATTTCATCGCCCCCATTAGCCATAGTAACCAGAGCAACTGCGCCTACGCTAACCTTTTTCCCCTTTAGTTGTGCCTCGTCCTCGTCCTCGAAGTCCCTAGACCCAACACGCTCCCGGATTTCTCCGATTGCAGCTTTTACCCCTAATGCCAGGGGTATCAGCCCCAGGAAACGCAGGTACTCCTGCGGGATCACCAAACCAGAAATTGTGCTTAAGACTATGGCGGTCGCCAGGATAACCCCGAAACCTACATATTGACCGGCGCAGATACGCGCAGTAGTTCCCGGACGATTCTGTCCGTGAACAAACCACAAAGCCAGTAACGCCAAGTGGTCAATATTGGTGGCTACAAATAGCACTACCGCTTGCACGAGGGTCGAAAAAATCAAACTAGAGGTCACCCCTCCATTATTGCGAAAGAGTTCAGAAGTGAAGAAAACAGGGGCGAGGAATCGCAAAAAAGCCGTAGAAGAACGTAAGCTGAAGCACGTGAAAGCAATTATGACAGTTACCGGGATTGACCACACCGGGATTATCGCGGCGGTGTCCCAAGCGCTCGCCCAAAACCAGGTGAATATCATCAATGTGTCGCAGACCTTGATGGATGAATATTTCACCATGATTATGCAGCTGGAATTCGATGAGGAACAAATAGGGTTAGCGCAGGTGCAGGCAGCTATGAATCCAGTAGAGGAAACCGAAGGGCTGGTTATTAAAGTGCAGGCGGAATCCCTGTTCAACGCCATGCACAAACTCTAAGCTACTTACCGTGAACCTACGCGGGGAGCCTTAATCGCAAGGGAGAATAATGGGACTGGATACCACCGGGGAAATCCTGGAAACCATACAGATGATTGCCGAGGATAACCTCGATGTGCGCACGGTTACTTTGGGACTATCCCTGCTGGACTGTGCGGATACTGATATTGAGCGGGCCTGCGCGCGGATTGAAGAACGGATTTTAAGCGCCGCCTCCCGCCTGGTTGCTACTGCCGAGGAAGTCGCGGGCGAGTTCGGGGTGCCGATTATTAACAAGCGCCTTTCGGTAACCCCAATCTCCCTGGTGGCAGCGGCTTGCCGCACCGATAATCCCCTCCCCTTCGCTCAGACACTCAATCGTGCCGGCAAAGCCGTAGGAGTAGATTTTGTGGGTGGCTACTCCGCGTTGGTACAGGCCGGTGCCACCCGCAGCGATTTAGCGTTGATGGAGTCCATTCCCGAGGCCTTAGCTACTACCGATATCGTATGTTCCTCGGTAAATATCGGTTCTACTCGCAGCGGCATAAATATGAGCGCGACCGCAAAAATGGGTGAGCAAGTTCTCGCCGCCGCCCATAAAACTGCCGATAAAGACGGAATCGGAGCCGCAAAACTGGTGGTGTTTGCCAACGCGGTAGAAGATAACCCCTTTATGGCGGGCGCTTTTCATGGCGTGAGCCAACCCGATGCGGTGGTATCGGTAGGGATTTCGGGCCCGGGAGTAATAGAGAGGGCGCTCGCGGGAGTAAAGGGGCGTCCTTTTGAAGAATGCGCAGAGGTCATTAAGAAATCAGCGTTCAAAATTACCCGCATGGGGCAGCTGGTGGGGCAAACCGTAGCTAAACGTCTAGGGGTAAATTTTGGGATTGTAGATTTATCGCTCGCCCCTACCCCGGCAGTAGGAGATTCGGTGGCAGCAATTTTAGAAGAGCTGGGCGTAGAAGCGGTCGGAGCGCCCGGCACTACTGCGGCTTTGGCTTTGCTCAACGATGCGGTTAAAAAGGGCGGCCTGATGGCGTGTTCACTGGTAGGGGGACTTTCCGGCTCCTTTATTCCGGTTTCCGAGGACGCGAATATGATTCAAGCAGTCCAGCGCGGTTCTTTGAGTCTGGCGAAACTGGAAGCCATGACCGCTATCTGTTCAGTAGGTCTGGATATGATCGCGATTCCCGGTGACACTCCTGCCGCTACTATTACCGGTTTGATTGCTGATGAAGCCGCTATCGGGGTTGCCAACGGGAAAACTACTGCGGTGCGGGTGATTCCAGTACCGGGCAAAGGCGTAGGCGACCAAGCGAATTTTGGAGGTCTACTGGGCTGGGCACCAATTATGGAAGTAACCTCGCTGTCTTCAGAAAGGTTTGCGGCTCGCGGAGGACGTATCCCCGCCCCCATACATTCCTTTAAGAATTAGCCTCTCTCCCCCCCCGAAAGAACTCCCCTAGAATCCGCCTGCGAAAAGCGCTATCTTCGGGAACAACTTCTATAGGGTCACCCTGAGAGATTTTTAATACGGTAGTCGAGTGTTTAACAGGGAGACTACAGCCCAATTCGTGGCTGCAACCCGAAAGCGTTAAGGCGGAAACAAAAAGCAATATGCTAATTGGCTACAATTTGAATCGTTTCTGCATGTTTCAGCATTCTCTTTCCCCATTGCGAATAGATTGCAGAAAATGGTAACGCAAGTTCTGGTAAGTAACATCGGGTCATGGTAAAAGGTATCGCTCCAGATGCTAGAAGAGTATTCCGCTTACCCTTGCAAGAATACATAATCGTTGAGACTTGGGTAACCGGGAGGGCGTGGTTTATTATTTTTGGCTCGCTGAGTTTTTCAAGAGTACTGCTGCTTTTTCCCTTAGGTATATTCGCCTTAACTGAATAAGGCTTACACGAAACAGTGAGCTCCGTTACGACGCAGTTAGCTATTCGTTTTAGAGTTTCTCCCAGACACAAGAAAATGGCGCTAAATGGGATGGGATAATCGCTGTCACAAAGCAGGTCGAGATGTAAGCCTCTAGCTAAAAAATCACCCTCAAGAAGAGAATAATCATCGTAGACGAACTGGGTAGCCCATAAACCTGCATAAATACCTGACTCCCCCTCAAACCCCAACGATTGAGATAGATGGGAAAACTGGTCAGCAATGTCTAACTCTTGTTCATTAGCAGAAAAAAGTCCTTCGACGCTTCCTTGGATTTTGAACTGTAAAGAATGAAAATACACTGTCCATCCTACTATTCAATCTAAGCACGCTGGCGGGAAAGGTATACACGCAGTTAGGGTGTGCCTTTGATTTTTCAAAGGCACACCCTAAAAGTTCAGCTAAGTAAAATGTTGATTAATTCTCGCTGGTGAACAAATCGGTAGCTGCCGATTCTTCATCAGGAGTGACCGGAGATACCGCAGGTTCCACCGGAGCCGGCTGTTCGCCCTCGCTCTGCGATTCCGGTTGTGCTAGCACCGCCGGAAGCTGCTGCATGGGAGTCAGCCCCTCTAAACCGGTAGCGGTCTCAGAGCCGAGCAAGCCCCGCATTTCTTCCAGGTAAGCGGCGATGGATTCGCGCTGACGCTCCAAGCGCTCCACCGTGCGTTGCGCGGCAGCGCGCTCTGCCTGAGCTTCGATACGAGCAGCTTCACGCACCTGCTCGGCTTCGCCCTCGGCAGCCGCAATCGTGGCCTCTGCCGCGCGACGCGCATCTTCCTGGCGGCGACGTACGACCGCATCAGTATCGGTCAGCAAGCGCTCTGCCCGCTGCAAGGTTTCACCCAAGTGCTTCTCGGCGTCTGCCACCTGAGCTTTAGCGGCAGCCACCATCGCGGAGGTTTCGGAACGAGACTGTTCATGAGCCTGAGCATCAGCCTCGCGAGCAGCTGCCCGTGCTGCTGCAATCTCAGTTTCTGCCTCTTGACGCATCTGCTGAATCTCGGCACGGATACTATCGGCGCTTTCCCGCGCCTCTTTCAGAATGCTTTCAGACTGTTTGCGAGCATCAGCCAAAGTCTTTTCTGCCTGTTCTTTAGCTTCTTCCCGAGTCTTAGTGGCTTCGGTCAAAGAGGACTCGCGCAACGCCTGTGCCTCCGCAGTAGCATCATTACGCAGTTGGGAAGCCTCTTGCTCTGCCTTTACCCGCATCTCTACATAGTCTTTTTCGGCCTGAGCACGCTGCAATTCGGTTTCCCGATCAACAGTTGCTTTCAGGTCAGAAACCTGGGTGTTAGTCTCTGCCCGCAGCGAGGATGCTTCCCGCTCTGCTGCGGCAACCAGTTCGTCCGCACGATGCTGGGCATTAGTTAGAACCGTCTCGGATTCAGTGGCAGCAGTGGTGGTGCGCTCTTCAGCCTCACGCCGCGCCTCTGAAATTAAGGAAGCCGCTTCCGCCTCTGCTCGCTCTGACATATCCTGAGCGTTCTTGCGAGTCTTTTCCATCAGCTGCTCCGCCTCGGCGTTAGCCTTGTTAATGACGGCAGTAGACTGTTCTTCCGCGCTGCGCAGGAGCTGTTCTATCCGAGCACCAATCCCCGTATAGGAGCTGCGATCAGAAGAACGCAGCTGCTTTTGTGCTTCTGCGAGCTGTTCACCTAAATCTACATTGCGCTGATCAACCGTATCGAGTCGCTGTTGCAACTCGCTAATCTGGTTGTTCAAAGTCTGAATCTGTAAATCGACCTGAACGCGATCATAACCGCGCATTACGATCGGGAAATCGGTTTGTTCTTCCACCTGGTCCTCCCTGAAGATTAGCTGCTGAGATTGGGCACTACCTGGAACATTTTAGTCCATTGTTTCAATAGCGCGAAACCCCGTATCATTGCCTAGTCTTTCACTTATTAAGGCTTCAAACCAAACAGTAATCTAAAATTGACCCTAGTCACACCCTGGACGAGCTGTAAGCATCATGGGCATAAAGAAAGTACAGTTATAAATAGTTGGTAATTGACGGTTGGGGGAAACTGGTGAACACTTTCTTACGTAGATATTGGCTTCCACTGCTACTGGTAATCGTAGGTTCAATAGTTGCGCTTTGCGGGGTGGGCACTGCCACTGTTTGGAAACCCTCCCCACAGGTATCGGCTTCTTTACCCTCCAGTTCCCAAAAGCAAAACCTAGCTATTACCAGGCCGGGAATGTTTGAACTGTACAATTCTGCCACTAAAATTACGGTATCCGGTCAGGGAAAAGTGGCGCTCGCAATTGGGCGTTCTGCCGATGTTAGCGCCTGGGCAGCTGATTTGAATTATGTGGAAGTGACCGGGCAAAAAGATAAAACCACTCTTTTAACCGAGCCTCACCGCGGAAAAGCAGATTCGCGCCAGCCCGGAGAAGCCGCTGGTAGGGATATGTGGCTGAAATACAAAGAGGCAGACGGCGGTCAGATTAGCGAAACTTGGAATCGTTCCGAGGGCGCGTGGTCAGTAATTGCGTGGTCAGAGGAAGGTAATGTGCAACTGACGATGCAATGGACTCAGGCAGTCTCCACCCCTTGGTTCTGGCCACTGCTAGTTGCGGGAGTGCTGTTGATACTTGTCGGCGCGATAGTTGCCGTGGTTATTTTCCGTTTCGCGAAAGCGGCTGCTAAAGAGGAAGAGCAGGTGCGCGAGCAACGTAAATTGCGGGCTGAACAGGCTCCGGACAGTCAAACGGAACAAACTGTACAAATGCCGTCTTTGCAAACAGTCGCTCATCCTCCCTCCCGTAGTGAGTTACGGAAAGCACGTGAACGCGGGGAGGAAACAATCGAGGTTGAGGGAGTCAAGTTCCCGACGGGCTTGGTTCCGGTGGTGCGTACCGATGAGGACGGAAACCCGATTAACCCCCTGGCGGACACTTCCGCAGAACCCGAAATTTCCGTACCCGAAATAGCTACCCCGGTTACGGTTGCTGACGATTCGTCCTCGTCAGAGCCGATGGCTACCGAAACGCAGCCTGTAAACCAAGTTGGCGCAGATGAACTGAGTTCCGCGTCAGCTAGCCAACTGCCAGCGGAATCTTTTGCGCCTATGCAGGGAGCGCAACCAGTGATTTCTGATAACTCGGCACAGTCATATCAACCAGAGCAGTCCTACCAGCCCGAAGCGTCCTTTAACCCAGCACAGTCATACCAGCCAGAACAATCGTTCCAACCAGACGTTTCCTATAACCCCGCTCAATCCTATGAACCGGCGCAACCTTACGAACCCGCGCAACCTTACGAACCCGCGCAATCAATCGAGCCAGCCCAGCCCTACCCGGTTGAACAAGCAGCGCAGTCCTACCAGCCGGAAGCCTCCTTTAACCCAGCACACTCCTATCAACCAGAACAGTCACACCAGCCCGAGCAGTCATACCAGCCCGAAGCGTCCTATAACCCAGCACAGTCCTACCAACCGGAACAATCCTTCCAACCAGACGCTTCCTATAACCCCGCTCAATCCTATGAACCGGCGCAACCTTACGAACCCGCGCAATCAATCGAGCCAGCCCAGCCTTACGAAGCTACTTCCTCCCCGATAAACACGGGTGAATGGTTTGAAGACGATAACTTTGATTTAGACGGGCTAGGCGAAGGCCCTGATATTGACGATTTCGAGGGCGAATCAACATTCGAGCAAAGCCAAGGAGGTAGCAACTAATGAGAAGCACGCGAACACTGTTATCCCTAACCACAGCCAGCTGCCTGACGATTGCGAGCCTCGCAGGCTGCACCTCTACTGCCCAACGTAAAGAAGTACCCAAAGCCACCCAAACCGAGAGCTATCCGGCGCTACAAATCGAACAGGTAACCCCCATCCTCAAAGCGGTAAATGCTGCTCTAGCGGCAGGTGACTCAAAATTTGATGCCGGAAAACTCGCTCCGCGAGTAGGCGGACCGGCACTAGCAATGCGCAGTGCCCAATATAAAATGCATCAAAAGAACAGCCAAGTAACCCCCACCACTCTGCCCACCACCTCAGAGCTAGCCACCGTTACCTCTTCAAACAGCTGGCCACGTTCCCTGATAAATGTAACTGGCGCAGATAAAAACGGTGCAAAATATGTGCAAGTAATCAGACAAAGTAAGGCAACGAACCCCTACCAACTGTGGCAATGGATGCAACTACTACCGAAAGCGGCGCTACCTGAAACTGATGTGGTTGCCCGAGGTTCAAAAACCTTAGATTTCAAAAATGACTCCAACTTGTTACTCTCCCCAGAAGCAGCCGTAACCGCTTGGGCACAGACCGTGTTCGACCAGAAAGCGAAAAATGCCGATAAGATTTTTGTAGACCCCCTCATGGAGGGAAAACGCCAAGAGCTAAAGGCGCTAACCGATGGGGTAGGTAATGCCGGTAAAGTTGCTTCCACCATCACTCCCAGCGACTTTAAAAACAACACTTTAGCGATTAATCTCCCCGCGAAAAATGGCGCGCTAGTGGCAACTACCTACACTCAGGAAGTTAAGCTGACCGATGTAAAACAAGATAAGCCCATCACCCTTAGCGGAGATGTGGTTAATCTGCTAGATAATGGCAAAGTCACAGAAAAGGCAACTTGGAGTCGGGTTATCTGCCTAATGATACAGATCCCCCCCAAGAACACTAAGGATGCAAAAGTACGGGTGATTGCGGCGTCTGAGGTTTTGACGTCAGCATCTAAGTAAGGAAGGTTCAAAATGGCGCAAACCCATGGAGCGGTAGATTTATCTCAGTTCGCTGCTAATAACTCGTCAAAGCCTGCGCACTCCGCTCCTACTACTGGTCTTACCCCAGATTCCACCTATATGAACAGTTCGAGCGGCAATCCCCAAGACGCAGGAGAGCTTATTCCCGGACCGTTTATCCGGGATGCCGGTGACGACACTTTTGAAGAAGTCGCCGAAACTTCCCTCAAAGTACCGGTAATTCTGGATTTATGGGCACCATGGTGTAGCCCCTGTAAACAGCTAGGTCCAATCCTTGAAGAACTCGCCCGCGAGTATCAAGGGCGTTTCCAATTAGTGAAAATAAATGTGGATGAAGCCCCACAAATAGCACAGGCTTTCCAAGCACAGTCTATCCCAATGGTGATGGCTTTGATTGGTGCCCGCCCTGCACCCCTATTCACTGGCGCACAACCAAAATCTCAAATAAAACCGCTTATTGACCAGGTTCTCCAAATTGCTGCCCAAACGGGACTGCACGCAAAAATGGCAGGAGATAACGACCTCGAACAGCAAGATCCGCGCACAGAAGAAGAAAAAGCCGTAGATGCACTATTAGAGGACGGAAAATACGATGACGCCCTAGCACAGGCGCAAAAACTGCTTCGCAATTCCCCCGAACAGGCCTCGCGCTATCAGGCATTAGTGGATAAAGTTTCTATGGCGCAGCGGTTAAATTCCCAAAAAGGGCAGGACGATTCCAATCCCTTAGTGTTGGCCGATCGTTTCTTTGAAGCTGGAAATGAGCCTCAGGCTTTCGATTTACTGCTATCTTTAATCGCAGATTCAGCTGATGAACAACAGGACTCCTATCGCCAACGCTTACTGGAACTATTCCGGCTTTCCCGTAACCCCGACGCGGTAAAAATGGCACGGCAACGCCTATCTAGGTTACTTTTTTAGGGAACCCGCAGTTTTTACGCTAATCGGTTTGTAAATTCTAAAGTTCCTCTAGCTAAAAAGCTCAAGTGCGCCCTTAGTCCAAATAGTCTAGTTAGACTGAAATAGACTATTGCTATTAAGAGGGGGAATCATGGAAATAAAACCCGATTTCGTAGAGGCTTACGACCCGCAAGAGGGCGCACACAAAGCTAAGGCTCTTTTTGAAGAGACTTTCGCGACCTCCCCGGTAGGGGTGTGGCGAGCTCCTGGTCGGGTGAATGTGATTGGGGAACATACTGACTATAACGGCGGGAAAGCGCTGCCCCTAGCTCTCCCCCACGCCGTATATGTAGCGCTTAGACCGCGCGAGGACGATCAGGTAAAAATCATTTCCGAAGATTTCCCCGAGCTAAAGTGTCTAAAGCTATCTGATTTAGCAGAAAACTATCCCAGCAGCGGTCCGGGAGCCTTTATCGGAGGGGTGATTCTCGGGTTAGCTGAGGTGCTTAAAACACGCAGCCTACCCCAAAAAGCTGAGCAACTGGCACAAAAAATCCCAGGACTGGAAGTAGCGGTAGCTTCTAGCGTTCCTTTAAGTGCCGGACTGTCATCTTCGGCAGCTTTAGAGTGTGCAATTGCAGTGGGTATTGATGAGCTGGCTTCACTAGGGCTTTCTGAAAGTCCAGAAGGACGAAAACTGCTGGTAGAGGCAGGCAAACTAGCAGAAAATCGCTATGTGGGCGCACCCACTGGAGGTTTGGATCAATCGGCATCAATGCTCTGCGAAAAAGATCAGGTACTAGAGCTGGACTGTGCCAGCTGGAACACCCGTCTACACCCCTTTGATTTACCGGCTCGAGGATTATCGCTACTGGTAATTGATACCCGTACCTCACATAATCTTGCAGATGGTCAGTATGGTCTGCGCAGGGCAGCGTGTGAGAAAGCCGCTGAATTTCTGGGGGTAAAGGAACTAGGAGAACTGGTGCCAACCACTATTTCGGAGCGTGACAATCTAACCAATCTGGATGCACCAGATTATCCTCCCCTCTGGGTTAGGGAACAGCTAGATAAGCTCTCTGATGCTAGCTTGCGCCCTCGAGTTTGTCACGTCCTCACCGAGATTGCCCGCTGCCAGCGTCTGTGCGAGCTGTTAGAAACTGGAGCAGATATAGCGAAGTGGCGCGACCTACTTGATGCTTCTCACGAGTCCTTACGTCGTGACTACGAGGTTTCTTGTGAAGAATTAGATTTAGCAGTACAGACTGCTCGCAATATGGGCGCTTACGGGGCGAGAATGACTGGAGGAGGCTTCGGAGGGTGCGCGATTACCTTGGTTGGCGCTGACCAGGTGGACGCCACTGCCAAAGCGGTAGTACAGGCATTTAAGGATTCTGGCTTTAACCAGCCGCGATTCCTGTCCGTTTCACCTGGTGAAGCCGCTGCAAAAGTGGAATAGAACTTTTGTCCGCACCAGAAGTTTCCTCTGATGCGGACGCCGGCAGAGAGTTTTTAAGATAATCGAACTCTTTTCTTTACCTCACCAAGTTTTATAGGTACGCTCACCCATTTCTTTCGGGAATAATGTAGTATTATTTCTGCTGCTTATTCGTTACTTACGAAATACCAGGTCTGAAATAACTGTCCCTAAGGGAGTAAGATGGATATAACCGTTTCCCGGAAGATTAACCTATATAGATGGCTATTTACCTTGGGAATAGTAATTTATCATTCAAAATCTTTGGCGGCATTCACCAGTCCGGAAACTAAAATCGGTATCCTAGCAAAAACCTATGTAATCTTAGCAAATCAGCTAGGTTTTACCTCAATGAATTTTTTCTTTTTTACTTCCGGTTTTTTACTCTATTTCAATGCCAGCCCCCCCTCAATAGGGCGGAAAATGAAATCCCGAGTTAAATCACTGCTGCTGCCATTTTTATTATGGCAAGTTACAGTTCTTATTTTAATGACGCTGACCCGTCCCTCAGAAGCTAGACTCCATCTCAACCCGATAGATTCATTTTTCTGTTCACCAGTTGCGGGACCACTTTGGTATTGCCTTGCCCTTTTAATCCTGATGTTGCCCGCTCCCCTAATAGTGCGGATTAAGCACAAATCAGCACTAACCGTACTGACAATCGCTATCTTCACCTATTTAATTGCTCGCCATTTAGGCTACTTCCCAGAACCTTTAGCATTTAAACGCTGGTGGTGGTATGGCAATATGATTAGCTATCTTCCGAGCTATATTTTAGGGGCATATATCGGAATAGTTCGACCAAATCTAATTGTTAAACCAAAAACTAACAATAACTTCTGGGTACTATTTGGTATTTTCCTTACTGTAACCGTAACAGTGCTGTGGCACTATTCCCCCGGAATGCTCTCAGATGTAAATTTTGGATTGCTACAATTAATTGGGATGTGGTTACTATTAAAATCCACTTGGCTTACGAAAGATATGCCCAAATTTTTTGATTGCGCTTTTTACGTATTTGCCCTGCACAATCCGATATTAATTCCAGAATTTGAGCTGTTGATACTTCCACTATTTAGCAACTTCGTTCCCTTTAACGATTTAGAAATTCTTGCCCTAAAACTATTGGAGATTGTTTCTATAGTATTGGCAAGCTGGACCTTAAAGCTACTGTTTGACCGGATATTTCCAGCTAAATTCTCAAAGATGTTTACTGGTGGCAGATAACCGGAACAATATAGATATCTGCCAATCTGCGGAGAGTAAGGGATTCGAACCCTTGATACCCTTGCGGGTATAACGGTTTTCAAGACCGTCTCCTTCGGCCACTCGGACAACTCTCCTATCCGTGCCTAGAACACTAGGTATCCCCTATGTTACAGGGGATACCCGCGCGCCCTAAAATCCGCCAAAGATTTTCCTCTTGGCAGATTCTGGTGGCAACGGTTTATCTAACTGTCCGTGAGCTAGCGCTACCGCAAATGCCGGAGCTAACGGCAAACGCGGTAACAATAACGCCTGCACCGCGTGATAAACACTGTCACGCAGCTTTTGATTCTCTAAATCCAAAGGCTGATTCTCCGGGGAAAGCCGGTGGACAATCCGTCCCCCGCGCACCAGGAAATACTCATAGGCGAAATCAATCCAGGAGCGGTAGCAATGCTCATAATGCTCGCCGTCCTCTACATCTGCCCCCTCTTGCTGGGCTACCCTAAGCAAAGTAACTGCCGCCCCTATAGCCTCAAACTGCACCCAAGCTTGGCGGTCACGAATAAGAGGCTTCCCCGACCAATCCACAGTAAACACGAAACCGGGGGCACCATCCCTGCGCCAAGCGTCCTCGCGGGCACGCTCAAACAATCCAGTTGCAGCCTCAATCATCCAGTCAGGAACTTCTTTACCGGAAGTCTTAAGCATCGCCCTGGCCTCTAAAATTAGGCGCGAAAACATGAAAGAATGCCCGATATCGGATCCATAGGCACGGTGGGTTTCCTGAGGATTGTCAAGATTGTAGTCCAGCAGCGGGTTCCATTCGGAATCAAAATGTTCCGGAAGTCGCCAGTTATACTCCCGAGATACCCGAGCTACCCGCTGTAGAATCCGCATAGTTCGCTCTAACCATTGGCTGTCGTTAGTTACCTGCGCTAAAAGCATATAGGCCTCTGCCATATGCATATTTGAGTTAATACCCCGATAGTCCTCACAAACCGAGTAGTCACGGTTATAGCTTTCACGAACCATGCCAGCATCTTCATCCCACCAGTGAAGATTATTCTCGCGAATAGCTTCTTGCATTAGCTCATTTGCGCCAATCCGATCCGCGGCAGTCGCCGAAGCCGCCCCCAAAAGCAAAAAAGCATTCGAGTAAGAATGTTTATCATCACGACCCGGATAGGCGACCGCACGTCCTTGTTCATCCAGTTCATGGTCAATCGCATCAAACCAGCCACCATTTTCTTCATCCCGGAAATACTGGTTAAGGCAGCGAATACCGTGTTCTACCAGGCGGCGACAACCAGGAATCCCGAGCAGCACCCCCAGAGAAAACACATGCACCATTCTGGCGGTTAAATAGAGTTGAATAGGCTGATCCAAATCGACTTCACCGTTACGATCGAGGCAGGCGAATCCGGTTTTTACCTCCGATTTACGTCCGTAATCCAAAAGATCTTGCAAACGCGCAGACAGCCAGCGATTATGCTCGATTGAGTCGAACCAAAACATCTTTCAGCTCCTTTATAGGTAAGTTATATTCAGAGGTAGCAGGTTAAGCTGCACAAGTATTAACGAAATTCCATGTTGATACCAAGTGGAGATACCTTGTCGGTTAAAGAATCCACAGCTAGATAATCGACTCCGCTCTCGGCATAGGAGGGCGCGTCCTCGATATCTAGATTCCCACTGACTTCCAGCAAAGTTCCGGGATTAATAGTTGCCCGATGCTCGGCTGCCAAAGTTGCTTGCTCAGGGCTAAATCCCCGTAGACGCAACAAATCTACCTGCATCTTTAATAAGGGATCTAGGTATTTGGTTGCCTCGATTTCTACTTCGATAGGTTTACCTGAAGCGCTGGTTCGCACATGATTCATCACATCCCCCAGCCCCGTCCCCAGCTGCAAGTGTGCTGCTCTTACCAGTGGGAATGAGCCTATTCCTAGACGGGAAGTCATTCCCCCTCCTGCTCGCACCGCATATTTTTCAAGTTCACCTAAGCCCGGAGTAACCGAGAGAGTATCCCGCACCACTAATTTGGTCTGCGAGAGTGCCTGCGCCCACTGCGCCGTCTTGGTAGCAATCCCCGACAGGTGAGAAAGAAACCATAGACATAAATCTCCTGCTTCCAACAATCCGCGAGTATTCCCACTAAGTTCAAGCACGGTGGTTCCCGCAGTTACCTCGGTTCCATCGGCTACGCGCAGGTGCAACTGGTATTCCCCCAGTACCTGAGAAAGAATCTCGCGAGCAAGCGGAATCCCGCAGATAACGCCATCTTCACAAGCATTAAACCGCACTCGATTGCGGGCACTTTCTGGGATAGTAGCCCGGGTTACAATATCGGAACCGTATCTGCGTGCTTCTTCAAGAGCGCACGTAACTAGCTTAGGTACGTAATCCCCCTGGGGATATTGCAGGAAATCAGCCATTGATTCTCTCCATCCTATCGGCGGCTACTGTGGATGCCCGTGGACGCCCTCCCCCAATCCTTTCATGCTTTGCAGTGAATTTTATGGTTTTACTACTGGCTCTAGTAGCTCTTTGCCCCCTAGGTAAGGACGCAGCGCCTGCGGTACATATACGGAGCCATCGGCTTGCTGATGGTTTTCCAGGATAGCTACCAGCCAACGAGTACAGGCTAAGGTGCCGTTCAAAGTAGCGACCGGTTGAGTTTTTCCGTTCTCGTCCCGGTAGCGAATCCCCAGGCGGCGCGCCTGATAGGTAGTGCAGTTCGAGGTAGAGGTTAGCTCTAGGTAGCGTTCTTGGCTGGGCAGCCAGGCTTCACAGTCAAACTTGCGGGCTGCTGAAGTTCCCAAGTCCCCAGCGGCAGTATCGATTACCCGATATGGCAGTTCAACTTTTTGCAACATTTCCTCTTCCAATGCCAATAGGCGCTGGTGTTCCGCTTCGGATACTTCTGGACGGCAATAAGAGAACATTTCTACCTTGTTGAACTGGTGTACCCGAATAATTCCGCGCACATCTTTTCCATGGGAACCTGACTCCCGCCGGTAACAGGCTGACCATCCGGAATACCGTAGAGGCTCTTCCCCTAGTTCCAGGATTTCCCCGCCGTGATAACCGCCGAGGGCGACCTCGGAGGTACCTACCAGGTAGAGGTCATCGGCAGGTAGGTAGTAGATTTCTTCGGAATGTTCAGTTAAGAATCCGGTTCCACGCATGGTGTCGGGAGTGACCAAGGTGGGAGTAGTCATGGGGATAAATCCATGCTGCTCTGCCAAATCCCAGGCGCAGGTGAGCAGTGCCAGTTCCAGACGTGCCCCGATGCCTCGTAGATAGTAGAAACGGGAGCCAGATACTTTAGCGCCTCGCTTAACGTCGATTGCTTGCAGCATCTCCCCGATTTCCAGGTGGTCGCGAACTTTGATTCCCTCCGCTGCGAAGTCTCGAATCGGCTGACCGCGGTGAGCGAGTACTACATAGTCGTCCTCACCACCGGTAGGAGTTCCCGGCATAATAATATTGGGAAGCTTTTCGAGGAGCTGGCGAGATTTTTCTTCTGCTTCCCCCGCCTGTTGCTCAGCTGCTTTAACCTCGGTGGATAGCACTTTTGCTTTCGCCAGTATTTCTGCGCGCTCATCGGGAGAGGCTTTCCCGATGGTTTTAGAAAGTGCTTTTTGTTCGGCTCGTATCGCTTCGAACTGTTGCTGCTTGTTCAGCCGCTCCGCATCGGCAGCAAGAACCGCATCAATCCGGGAGGGATCATCCCCGCGGGCAATCAGGGATTCTTTAGCTATCTGTGGGTTCTCGCGCAACTGTCGAATATCAATCATGTTTTTATCATATCGTCATCTATTGGCGATTCTCATCTTGCTTCACCTCTCGGTGTCGCTAATAGACCGAGCACCAGTAATCGATTGCTTTAGCGTCAATCGTTGAGCGAATTGTTTAGACTTGAGTCTATGACTACTGCGCTCTGGATTTTGGTGATTGTAGCTGTACTTTTAGGAATCATTTCTTTAGTTTCAACTATTAACGCCCGTCATCTCGCTAATCGCGCCATGAAACTAGCGATTAAGCAAGGGTTTTCAGCTCCCGCAGCTACCTGTGCTAATGACTCTTCCAAACGGGTAGCGATTATATATAACCCTACAAAGATTTCTAACCTGGATGATTTCCGGCGCACTGTAACCCAACGCGCCCAAGCCACCGGATATGACGAACCTATTTTTCTCGAAACAGACGAGGAATCCTTAGGAAAAAATCAGGCAAAACAAGCAATTGAGCAACAGGTGGGACTGGTTATTTCAGCTGGTGGAGATGGCACGTTACGGATTATTGCGGCAACCCTGGCCGAAAGCCGAATTCCGCTCGGAATTTTGCCACTAGGAACCGGAAATCTTTTGGCCAGAAACCTTAATATCCCGGTTGATTCTTTGCGACGAGCCTGCGAAATTGCTTTTACAGGTAAAAATACCGAAGTCGATTTAGGGCATCTAAAAACTGAAACTGGAGAAGATTTTCCTTTCCTGGTGATGGCGGGTATCGGATATGACGCGGAAGTTATGGATAAGGTATCGACTAAATTAAAAGCCTCAATCGGATGGGGAGCCTATGTCGTGTCGGGTATCGCCGCCTCTAACAATCCTCCTATCACTATGGATGTTTCCTTTGGAGACCAGTCCCATACCCGTACTCGTAAAGTAAATACCCTGCTCTTTGCGTCTTGTGGGGAACTGGTTGGCGGGATTCCTTTACTCCCAGAAGCTAATCCTCATGATGGTTGGCTTGAGGTACTAATGCTGAGCGTGCGGGGAGGCCTAATCGGTTTACTAGAAGTCACCACTAGGGTATTTCGTGACACTTTGGGGTTGAAAAGACTAACCGCAGGATTGGTTTCAAAAACCGATGTGACCCGTACTCGCCGAGCTAGCGCCAAGGTACATGGCGAGGCGCGAATGATTCAGGTTGATGGGGACCCGGTGGGCAGCTATCGTGAAATCTCTGCTTGGCTTGACCACGGGGCAATAGTCGTGCGCGTCCCCTAGCCCCCTTAGCTTCCACCCAATTTGCTCGCCTATTTACGTAAAATCGAGTCTACCCAGCCTCTTGCCCGCCTAAAATCAGTGTCCCCCGTGCGCGGGGCATGATCATTTCGCATCTGATCGGCGCGAGCGTATGAACCCAAGAAACGTAAATCCTCACTAATGCGATATAAACCGCGTAACGCCGACTGTACGCGTTCTTCCCTAATATGTCCGTCAAGGTCGATACTGAAAACATAACGCCCAGCTTGCCCCGCTAAGGGACGGGATTCAATCCGGCTAAGGTTAATTCCTCGCGCCGAGAATTGTTGCAACATTTCGAGGAGGGCGCCAGAACGATAGTCATTAGGTAAACGCACTTGAATCGTAGTTTTATCCGCTCCACAAGGATCGGGGACGTGACCGGGATTGGCTAGTTCCACAAATCTGGTTACCGCCCCATGATTGTCGGCCACGTCCTCGAATAGAGCAGTTAGCCCATAGGAGAGGACGGCCGCGGAGGAAGCTAAAACCGCTTCGAAGGAGGCGGTTTCCTCCTCGGCAAGTATCCGGGCTGATTCTGCGGTAGAGGTGGTGGCTACGTGAACCACGTTCGGCAAGTTATCGGCAACCCAGTTTCGACACTGCGCCCAAGCATGGGAGTGGGTGCCAATCCGTCTAATTTCGCTCAGCTGGGTACCGGGACGCACCCCTAATGTGAACCCGACCGGGACTATCATTTCTGCCACAATCTGCAAACGTTTGTCCCAACCCAGGGAATCAAGAGTGGCGCTTACTCCCCCTTCGATGGAGTTTTCAATCGGAACCACTGCCCGCTGCGCTTTACCCTCGCGCACCATATCCATGGCTAGGCGCTCCCCAGCGCAGGGAAACAGCTGGGCATTGTCTGGCGCTACTTGCAGTAACGCCTGGTGGCAGAAAGTTCCTACTGGCCCTAAGAACGCATAGCTTGTTACTGAAGCACTCATCTCCACTTCCTTTTTCACTGCTATCACGATACTAGGAAAATGTTACTCACCCTTAGCGAGCCAAAAGAATATGCCTGCGCAAAACGCGGCGCGCAGCGAGCCGCCCTGGCATATTGTCATAGTGTCTTTTCGGACTCGGGTATCTGCTCACGGTGAGCGACCCGATAAACCATTCCTGGTTTTTGGTTTAGCGCCGCTTCCAAAAACTTGCGGCGTTTAATATGAACCCGGCGGGCCCGGAGCTTTAGCACTGCTTTCAACACGTCAATAAACTGGTGCAGGCGGTGCATTTGGGATTTAAAATCTCGCCGACTAACGCGGTGGGTAAAGTTTACGGGAACTTCTTTAACCGCAAACCCGGCTGTGATTAAGCTGATGGTCATGTCGGTTTCTACTCCCCACCCTGCTGCCAGGGGTACAGCAGCTTGGAAAGCAGCGCTGGTTAGGCAACGTTGTCCAGAGAGAGGAGCTTGCGGATTCCAGCCAGTAGTGCGCCTAATAGCCCACTTAGATAGCCCCAGCACAAATCCGTGACCGCCCGCACCTGCCGGCTTGGGTAAAACCGCAATCGTACAATCTGCCTCGCCTTTAACTACTGGCTCTATCAGTGGGGCTGCCTCGGCAGCACTTTCCCCTAAATCAGCGTCAAGGAAGAGTAGTAACGGAGGAGTTTTCCCCCTAATAGCCCGCATGGCAACCACTTTCGCCCCAGTTTCCATTGAAGAGGCTTTACCTCTGGTGACGGTATGACGGACAGTAACTGCACCCGCTTGGCGAGCAATCTCACGAGTGTCATCAGCTGAACCGTCATCTACTACTACGATTAGTTCCAGATTAACGAAAGGCAGGGCTTTTACCGCCCGAACAGTCATCCCAATCCGCTCGGCTTCGTCCTTGGCGGGAATAATTACCGCTACCCGCGGGGTTACCTGTTTACCTGGATTTTCATGCATATGTTGCCTCAGTTGCACCTAGTCTTTAGGCTCAAACTTTATGGTTACATTCTAACCATAAATAGGCTACTTCTGAATCGCTTTACCCCTGCTTGAATTAAAAAACAGGTTTATATTTTCGCGGTGCACGTCGTAACTTTGAAACCCGTTAGATAACTATGCCATATCTTATTTTCTTTCTTGTTTTTCACTCGTTTAGTTCCTCAAACCCTATCCTCTGCTGCTAGTGTCGATAAAGAACAGCAGCGGGTTAAACTTAACTAAGTTAGATTTCACTTAGAGGAGGGAGGATTGGGTGGCTAGCTCTGGGCGCATAAAACGTAGACTGTTTCGGCTAGTCGTAACGATTCTTACTCTGACGCTAGTGGCAATCATCAGTGGAGCAGCTTTTTTGTGGTTCCGTTATTCTGCTCGCCAGGCGGCTGCTACCGGTTATTTCAAAACGAAACCGGCATTAGAGGAAGACTTTCAAGCCAATGCCTATGGAATCAGCGCCTTTGTTCCCCTCCTTGGTCAGCAAACCCCACTAGAACCCGTAACTTACGGTGAATACCGCGTTATGGCTGGGGTTACCAAAACTGGCAGTGGAGCCATTGTACAACTGGCAGAAAACGGCACTTCTAGCTGGTCAGTTGATTTGAACGCCCCCTTAACTGCCTGTGCCCGCCAACCCATCGGAGGAAAATCAGGAGATAATCGTTTCCTACCCTGTCTTTACCGCTCTGGAAATGGTTCCGGTATCGCCATGGTTGATTTAAAAATGGGTACTGCCAAGTGGATTTGGGAATCTAACGACTATTACGTAAATATCGCCACCGAAGGCACTCAAATAGTGTTGGTTGGTGACGATCTTTCTCTGCTGCGTCTATCTGAGCAAGGTGAACAATTAACCGAGGGACTACTTTCCCAAAAGCCCTCTGACCCGCAGTTCCAACCTGATGTTGGCGGATGCAATCTCGATGGCAACCCTACGCGAGAGGCTCCCGAAAGTTTTGAAACTTTCTCGCAAACACTTTGGGTTATCGGCCATAAAGGAATCAATTACCTGGTAGACCCGGAAACTAATCAGATTCAAGTGGCAAGCCCCGGAAGAATGATCCGAAATGCTGACGATACTGCCTGGGCACTCAGCCCTAAGGACGGTTGTGTCCGCTCCTTCTTTATTCAGCCTCAACGCGGTCATGTGAGCGTCCTACCCGAGGGAACAACCGTGCCAGCTGACAACTCGGGTCACTTGACAGAGATGGTTCAAAAGGGCGGAAAGCTCTTCAAAATGGATTGGACGACGCTTCGATCCCTGCGGGCGGTTTTTAACGATAGCGAGATGAAGCTTCAGACCGGCAGCCAAGTTTTACAGACCCCAAACGCCCTATATATTGCGAGCAACAAAGAATTGGAATGCTATTCCCGCAAAAATGGCGCGCAACTGTGGTCTTTTAGCGAAAATGTTAAAGATTTACGAATACATCAAGACATTTTGCTTTATACCACCGAAAACGGGCAGTTAAAGGCAGTTTCTACCGCCGATGGCATTGAGTTATGGAGTCAGGAAATCTCCGAGAATTCTCGTCTAGAACCCATAAAAGACACTAAACAAATACGCACCCTCAGCCCCCAGGGATTACGGGCTTGGGGAGTGCACTCCCAGGAAAACTATTCAATTGCTAAAGGCGCTGCAAATCCGATTACCCCAGCAGAACCAGGTCTAACCTTCCCAGTTGATTCCTGTATCCGGGTCAGTAACGTAGATGGTTCCGGCAGCTCCTACCAGGTGAACTTTTCTCGTGTTTCCTGCAAATTAGAGGGAGCAGAAAAGATTGTCCGGGTTATTGATACCGGGCAGATTGAACGAGGCAAAACGGCGAAAGATTACATCAGCAAATGCCTGGAAGATTCTAAGGCTACCAGCGCTATCACGGTAACCAGCGCAATTGCTGACCCGAAAATATCTGCCTTGTGTACCGGTCAAGTCGCCACGGGCACTACACAGGTTCCATCACGGTAAATCTGCAGAGTGACCTCTTGATGGGCTTGTTTTTTGGACAGCTGCATCTCGAGTCCCGCCTCTGCCTGTCCCCTGTATTCTTCGTTTCCGTGATGCCAAGCCACTTCCGCTAAATACTTCCCGCGTCTTACCCGTAAATTATTGGCTCTAGCCGGTATCCCCTGCCCATCAGTACCCATCCTTAAAGCCCCTGGGGCTAAACCAAGCTCTGTACCGTCCTCGATTACAATCCCGAAATCTTTTGCTGCTGCCGGGCTTAAAAACGGGCGGTATCCCAGGAAAGATGCGGCTGTTTTAGAGCCCGGGTGTGTCCAAATCTGTTCGGAGGCATTGGAAACTAGAATCTGTCCTTTGTCCATGATTACGATTTGGTCAGCCAGCGAGAATGCTTCATCTTGATCATGGGTTACATAGATAACCGTTAGTTTCAGGTCACCAATTATTTGACGCAAAACTATCAAAAGTTCCTCACGCAGGGCTCTATCGAGGGCGGACAATGGTTCATCGAGCAGCAACAGTTCTGGCTGGGGAGCTAGGCAACGCGCCAGAGCCACTCTTTGCGCCTGTCCCCCCGAAAGAGTATCAATCGCCCGATCCTCATACCCCGCAAGCCCTACAGTTTCCAGCAGTTCTCGAACTTTCCTGCGCCTTTGGGTTTTAGGAAGCTGCGACAGTCCATAGGCTACATTTCCAAAAACATTGCGATTGGGGAAAAGCTGCCCATCTTGAAACATCATCCCGAAGTGACGTTTGTGTACCGCCACTTGCGCCAGGTTGCGTCCTTGCCATAAAATACTGCCCCCAGCCAAAGGTTCTAATCCCGCAATCGCGCGCAGCAGTGAGGATTTACCGCATCCTGACGGACCTAGTAGCGCCGTGACCGTGCCTAACCGAACGCTTAGACTAACCCCTTTTACCGCTTCTACCAGCCCATATTCGATTCTTGCTTGGGAAATAGTTAAACCGTCCATCAGTGTTCACCAACTTTTCGCTTTCGCAGCGCTTCCACCGCGCTCATTATTACCGAACAGGTCAGACACAGAATTACCGCTGCTGCCATTGCCATTCCGTTTTCGGCTGGCCCCGCACTGCCGGAAAGTTTATAAATCATCACCGGCAAGGTTAAAGACTCGGGAAGTACCAAGAAAGAGGCCGCCCCGAACTCGCCAAAACATACCGCGAAAGCAAATCCGAAAGCTACTACCAGGGCACTCCAAATATAGGGACCGTCAATAGTTAAGAAAACCCGGAAAGGTCGCGCCCCCAAGGTGGCAGCGGCTTCCCGCAGGCGGGGATTTACGGTTTGCAAAATAGGACGCATGAGCCGAATTACCAATGGGGAGGCTCCCAGGGCTTGTGCTATCGGTAACAAGAAGGGGCTTTCTGCCAGATTCCAAGGGGGAGCTGCCAAGGTAATAAGGAAACCTAAACCAATAACTACACTGGAAACCCCCAGGGGCAGCATATTTAGCGAGTCGAATATTTCGGCTGCTTTTTGCAGACGTTGGTTGCGGTAGTGGCGACTGGTTACTGCCGCCACTAAAGCTCCTAGCAGGGTGGATACTATTGCCCCGATGAACGCTGCCCGCAGTGAAACCCCCAGAGAATTGATTACCGGTTGTTCTATCAAAACGGAGGCATCTGCGCGCGTGAGGTCGAGATAGTTTTGCAATGTCCACTGTCCGCGACGACGAAATGACCGGGTAATTACCTGAGCCATGGGCATCACTATTAGTAGCATTATCACCGCGCCAGCTGCGGCAATTGCTAAATAATGCCACCCTTTTGCGGTGCGAACAATTTCAACAGTTTTAAGTCTTGCGCTAGTGCGAGCCTTGTTTTGGTAATACTGGGAAACACTCAGCGCCAGCACCACCATGATTACTTGCAAAAGGGCTAATACCGCTGCGGAAGCTAAATCTAAATCAATTGAGGTTGTTTGATAGATTTGGCTCTCCAAAGTCGATACTCCGATACCTCCCAGTATCATTACCAGCGAATAGGACGAGCAGCAGTAAAGAAACACCAGGGAGGCTCCGGAGGCGATTGCCCCTAGTAGTTGCGGAAAAGTTACGGTAAAAAAAGCTCTAGTTGGGCTCGCTCCCAGAGTGCGGGCTGCTTGCTGGGCGCGTCCCGTAAGACGTGCCCACACTGGACCCACAGTGCGCACTATCAGAGAAACGTTGTAAAAGACCATCGCTAAGATAACGGCTCCTTTAGTGCCGTCCAGCTCTAAGAACGCTATCCAGCCTCCCTCAGAGAGTAAAGCTTTAAAAGCTGCTGCAACCCCGATAGTGGGCAGGACAAATGGGATAGTTACCAGTGCCCGCAAAATGGTTCTAAAAGGAAAATCAAGACAGTAAAGCACCCAGGAAAGAGGTAATCCAACCAGCACCGAGATTACAGTTCCCCCTATCGCCATAAACAGGGTGTCAGCGATGGCTCGCCAAGTGAGCGAATCCGAGATTACCCGCCACCAGGTTGTGAGGTAGCCACTTTCTTCCGCCTGACCAACCCCCAACCATAGGAGTGCCAGTACCGGATAGAAGAAGCAAAACGCCAAAAATAGGGCGGGAATAACGGTCGCCAGGACGAGCATTGCTCGTCCTGGCGTGACCGATAAGGTGCTGGGTTTTATCGACAATCCGCTATCCTAGAACCGCCTGTACCTGGCGAATCCATTCAGCACGGTTACGTTCCACTTCCAGCACATCCAATTGCTGTTCATTGTGGGGACGAGGCGCGAACTTTTCTAGCTTCGGATCTAGTTTTACCTGTTCATCAATGGGATAGGTGATATTTTCGGTCATAATAGCATTCTGACCTTCCTGACTATATAGCCAGGTCAATACTTTTTCAGCTCCCGAAGCGTTCTTCGCTCCTTTTAGCACTGCCCCGTATTCGACTGCCGGGTAACAGGTTCCCTCGATATTGGCAGTCGGAGCAGATTTACCGTCCTCAGATACGGACCAGTAGGGAGAGGAAGAATAGGACATGACAATTGGGTATTTACCTTTGCCCTCCCCCTGGGTGAATTCTTGGTTATAGGCTTCGTCCCAGGTGTTTACGGCTTTAGCTCCATTAGCTACCAGGTTCTTCCAGTATTGCAGGAACCCATCGGCTCCTTTTTGTTGTACGGTTGCCAGCAGCATCCCCAACCCGGTGTCAGATTTGGCGGGATTTTCTACCACCGTCAATCCCTTATATTCAGGTTTTAGCAGGTCATCATAGTTTTGGGGAATTTTTAAGTTGTGGGTCTTGAAATAGTCAATATCGTAGTTGGCGCACACATCGGAGCGGTCTAGTGGAAGCGCTCCATCAGCCTGTTTAACCAGGTATTTTTCTGCTGAAGCGGGAACTTTCACCTTATTGGGTGCTACTACCCCTGCTTTCGCAACTTTCACAATGTTATTGGCAGTTAAACCAACCGCCATATCCCCGAGCGGTGAATCTTTCCGCAGAATCAGTTTGGAATCAAGCGTTCCGGACTCCTCGCCATTTAATAGTTTAATGTCTTGCCCGGTTGCCGCTTTTGCTTTGGCTAATGCCTCTTTACCCAGCGTCCAGCTACCATTGGTAACAATAGTTACAGTGCCGCTATCACTTTTAGCTTCGCTAGAGTTTTTTTCACTCCCGCAGCCACTTAATCCCAGAGCTAGTGCCCCGGCTGCCAGTACTGATGCAAATTGCGCTAGTTTGCGCATGGTTCTCCCTCCATTCAAATAGGAGGGGACTTGCCTATGCAAGTAAGAGACTCGACTCCCTGCGCCAGCATTACCTGGTTCAGGTGCGAGGGTCTGTCCACCTGGACACTCTCAGCCTTTCGGCTCCCCTGTCGTTACTGTCAGGTAGAAGCCTATCACCAGTAGGGTTTTCCCCTTAAAAGGTGAGTATTACTGGCTTTCGTCCCAGTTGGTTAAACCCTAATTGCCGAGTTCTAAAGGATCTTTATCGCGTCCTCCGTACCAGCTGTTTGCCCGCCGCATAGCCGCACGTTGAATCAAGGTAACCGCTACCCCCGAGATAGCAGCAAAAATAACGACTTCCAGCACAGAGGCTTGAGCAGCCTCTTCACCGTCCTGGGGTGGCTTATGTCCGGTAACCAGTTTCCATGCAGAATTAATAACCAGGTTAGCGACCAGTCCGGCTCCTGCCAGGCTCACGGCGCTTGCTGCTTTCCACCCAATATCCATTATTTACCTTTCCTGGAAGTTCACTATCTATAAACTTACCCCATGAGGCTCTTACGCTTGAAAATCCGCCTCGCCCTCGCCTTGAGTTTTCCTAGCGGCCGAATCTGAATCAGGACTAGCGTTTTTAGCAGCCTTACGAACCTTATTGCGTACCCATCTAGACAGCTCGTGACTAACTTTATCTTTTTCGAGGGCGCGGCGCACTAACTCGCGTTCTTTCTCGCTTGCCTGGTGACTTTGGGGATTCTCGGCGTATTCAGAAATCAGCTCGCTCCCTTTCATCAAGGATACGCAAACCAAACCTATCAGGGACAGCAGCAGTAAAGGAACAAAAATATCCCCGAGAGCGCCCGCATAGGCATCGCGGACAACCTGTTGTTGCGCAGCTGGCAGTTTATCCAGTTCCAGGGTAGATAGGTCTGCCATTGCGGCACCTTTATCCCCTAGTTTCGCCATCGCAGAGCTGACCGCACGCGCAATCTCCCAAGTGAACACAAAACCGCAAATTTGTATCCCGATTGCACCCCCCATAGAACGACAGAAAGTAACCGTAGAGGTAGCCGCCCCCATATCGCGCAGTTTCACTCCATTTTGTACCGCTAACACCAGGTTTTGCATACTGGCACCTTGCCCAGCTCCCAGCAGGAACATACCTAGGGCGATAAACCAGTAGGGGGTGTTTTTATCAATCAGGGTGATAAAGAAAATCCCCACACACATCACTGCGAAACCACCGACCACAAACCGTTTCCAGCGCCCTATTCGCGAAACCAATAACCCGATTAAAGTGGAGGCGATAAAGGTACCGACCATACCCGGAAGCAGTGCCATCCCCGCGAGCGCGGGATTCATACCTTTAGCAATTTGGAAGAACTGGGTGAAGAACAGCGGCGGGGCATTAAGCGCAGTTCCCACCGAGATTGACCCCAGAATTGCCAGCAAAGTAGTGCGCTTGGTAAACATCCACATCGGTATCACCGGTTCTGGAAAATGCAGCTCCCAAAACACAAACAACACCACAAACAGCCCCGATAGGGCGAGCATCACCCCGGTTTGCCAAGAATTGAATTCAAAGAATTTACCAGCTAACGAGAGCCAAATCAGACAGGTCGATACGGCAGCAGTTATCAGACCAGTCCCCACAAAATCGATACGTGGTTTCGAGATTTGCGCAGCCGGAACTTTCAAGAAACGCCAAAGCACCGCCATGGCAGCCAGGGAAAACGGAACCGAAACCCATAAACACCAACGCCACCCTAACCAAGGGGTAGCCACAATAAAACCTCCAACCAACGGACCAGAGATATTGGAGATGGCCATGACTGCCCCAAAATAACCGTTATAGCGTCCGCGTTCGCGCGGGGGAATAATCAGCGCCATAACCACTTGGGTGAGCGACATAATCGCCCCCATGCCTATCCCCTGCACAATGCGGGTGAAAATCAGTTGCCAAGCCTCGGTAACCGCCCCTGAAAGCAAAGACCCTAAAGTAAACAGCCCGATTGCCCCCATCAAGAGTTTCTTCGAGTCATACATATCTGCCAGTTTTCCCGAAACCGGGGTTGCCACCGTAGAGGCCAGCATCATGGCCGTTACTATCCAGGTGTATTGAGATTCGGTGCCATGCAGCGCCGCCATCATAGTCGGCAATGCAGTCCCGATGATAGTTACTGACATTACTGCCACAAACAGCACCATTAAAAGGCCTGACAGTACTTGTAGAACCTCTGAAGAGTTACCGGGGGAAGCTGCCTTATTTTTCGAAAACATTTAACACCTCAGCTAGCACAATTACCGCTAAAGTCTAGTCCTATCAGGCATTATTTCGCTAGTTTGTCAGCTACTTGGACACCGGATGATGCCGGAAGCTATCTTTAAACGTCGGCGCTAGTCCCCATGAGGCAGAAGTTTCTAAGTCCAGGTGATTAAGAATGAGTCGTCATCGACTACGCTACCGTCACTAATGCGTGCTAGTAGGCGAGCCGCGTCCTCAAAAGCATTAATTACCTTTAGACGCGCTACCCGTTCTATGCGGCTCAGACGTCTACGCCCCATAGGTTCACTAAGCCATTGTAGCTGGTAGCTAGCAAAAGGCTGCCCCTGGTGCGGATGGAAACGCAAAGATGAGGGTAGCTGCAGGCTGGTTTGAACACCAACGCAAAAATCTGCGCCCTTCCCCACAGAACCATAGAGGGCATAGGCTTCGCTGTTTCTTAAATCAAAACCAACTTCCTTATCGAAAGCTGCTGCTTCTGCCGCTATCCGCTGGAGTTCTTTCTCACCCAGTTGGGCTTTAACCAGTTCTTCAGCTTCCCGATTCGCTCGCTCGACACGGCGAGTAGGTTCTTTGAGCTGCTCCCCGTCCAAGCTAAGCTCCCCCAACACTGGATTTAACAGCGACTTTAACTGTTCAATCTCTATCCAATAGGGCGAATAGACCGTTAGATTTACCGCCGAATCCGGGTCTGGTGAAAGTAGCTCGGCTGAAGAATCTTTCGCCCGATTACCCGGCCCAATCCGCAAACTTCCCCCGAGGCGGCGGCAAATTGCCAATAGACCACTGAGTACTTCATATTCCAAACCAATCGGCTCACTGGCAGCGAAAGCATCGGTCAGGGAATCAGCTCCCTGTAACTCGGGGGCAAGAGCGCCTGCCCGTTGGCGCGGACAGTCAAGACGAAACGCGATTCCACAGCCGGAGGGTAGCTGCAAAATTTTGCGATTTTCCTGATTCAAACTGAAAGGACCACACAGCTGTGCCTGCCCGCTAAGACGCAACCTGCCGGGAGCAATCCAAGCTGCGTCCTCCCAAAGAGAAACCGCGAGTGCTTCGACTTCTTCACCGCCAACCCCAGCGGGAAAAACTACCAGCTGGCTGCACCCCACCTCGGTAAATTCAGTTGTCGGAAGCGCTCCCTGGCTGAGCATCAACGATGCACCTGGGTTAATCGCTGCCACTTGGTTTTGTGACTTAACCCCTTGCTTGGTTACCCGTAGCGCAGGGATTTTACCGGTCTCAACCCGCGCAAAGGTAGAGGTATCGGTAAGGGGATTATCACTCACTGCCGTTTTCCATCTCCGGCACTTGGGTACGGTCAAATCGCAGGTAGGAGCGAGAGGCAGTCGGTCCGCGCTGCCCCTGGTAGCGAGAACCACGTTCAGCTGACCCGTAGGGTATTTCTGCAGGTGAGGATAGTTGGAAGAAACAGAGCTGACCGATTTTCATCCCTGGGTAAAGCAAAATCGGCATCGTGGCAGTGTTCGATAGCTCCAAGGTGACGTGACCGTTAAAGCCAGGGTCGATAAATCCGGCAGTGGAATGGGTCAGCAACCCCAGGCGTCCTAGGGATGATTTGCCCTCTAGGCGGGCGGCCACATCATCTGGTAAATGAACCCGTTCAAGAGTAGAGCCGAGTACAAATTCTCCCGGGTGGAGCACGAATGGGTCATCACCACCCACATCCACCAGGTGGGTGAGGTCGTCTTGGGGCAGAGCCGGGTCGATTACCGAGTATTTGTGGTTATCAAATAGACGGAAATAGCGATCCAGGCGCACATCAATAGAGGCTGGCTGAATCATTGCCGAATCATAAGGATCAATTTCGACTTTCCCGGATGCGCATAGCCGGGAGATATCGCGGTCAGATAAAAGCATGGTTTTAGTTTAACGCAGGGCGGTTAGCTGTTTGGATTCTGTCGCATTCTCACTTCCTAACCCCCTGGAAAACTTGAAAACTAAGGTACAGGTTTTTGAGAGGACGTGTACCTGCCCGAAGCGCGCGCGTGAATATGTGCAAACTGAGCACTATCCGGGAAAGAAAAATGCTCGCGATATACGCTGAAAAAGTCGCAGGAAGAAATCTGAGGCAATCATTTGAAGCGTGGCAGCGAAGCCACGATCATTTCTGGAGGCATAGGGTGAGAAAACTAGAAGTCGATGTGGTGGTGATTGGTGGCGGAGCCACCGGGAGCGCCGTTGTACGCGACGTGGCTATGCGAGGATTCAAAGCTGCACTGGTAGACAGGGTGGATTTAGCCCAGGGCACTACCGCCAGGTTCCACGGTTTACTCCATTCCGGAGGACGCTACGTAAAGTCAGATCCCGAATCTGCTACTGAATGCGCACAAGAGAATACCGTTTTACGCACCATAGTCCCCCATTCAATTGAAGATACTGGCGGACTGTTCGTTACTACCTCGAAAGATAGCGAAGAGCACGCGGATATTTTCCTAGAATGCGCTAATAAAACCAAAGTTCCCGCCTACGAGATTTCGCCTGCCGAAGCCTTGAAACGAGAACCTCGCCTTGACCCCAAGTTAAAAAGAGCATTCGTGGTAGAAGATGGAACCATTGATGGCTGGAAAATGGTTTGGGGATTTGCCCACTCCGCTAAAGAATATGGCGCCAAAATCCTCCCCTACCACTGGGTTACCGGTATTGAAGTTACCAATGGGGCAGTCAGTGCCGTAAAATGCGAAGACCACAAGCACGGCGGCGAAGAAGTAGTAATAAACTGCAAGTTTGTTATTAACTGTGGCGGCCCCTGGGCAGGTGAAATCGCCGCTCTGGCCGGTTGCCATGATGTGAACGTGGTTCCGGGTGCCGGGATTATGATTGCTATGAATCACCGCATCTGCCAACACGTAATTAACCGTTGTATCTATCCTTCTGACGGGGACTTGATTGTTCCTGCCCATCAGGTGGCGATTATCGGCACCACCGACCAGGTAGCACCCAGCGCAGACTTCCTACAAATAAAAGACCAGGAAGTCCAGCAAATGCTAGATGCCGGGGACGCCCTCTTGCCGGGATTCCGCCATTCTCGTCCTCTGCACGTATGGGTAGGGGCTCGCCCACTGGTTAAAGACAACCGGGTGGCAGCTACGGATTCGCGCCATATGTCCCGCGGAATGTCAGTTATGGATCATGAAGAACGCGATGGAGTCAAGGGAATGCTTACCGTGGCGGGTGGCAAACTAACTACCTGTCGCTTGATGGCCGAACGCACCGTAAACATTATGTGCGACCTTATGAAGGATGAGCGTGCTTGTCGCACCGCCCAGGAAGCGGTTCCCGGGCAAGAGAACTCCCGGCAACATCGGCTGACTGACCGATTAGAGGCGCGAGAACAGCATTGGAACAAGGATCAGATTATTTGCGAATGCGAACTGGTATCCCGGCGAATGGTGGAAGAAACCATTCAGGAATTCCCGAATGCCTCTCTCGATGACCTGCGCCGGCAACTGCGCATTGGGATGGGACCGTGCCAAGGCGGATTCTGCTCCATGCGTTGCGCCGGCATCGTTAATGAGCAGGGCGCAGCCTCGGTTGAGCGGGCAACCAACATGATTTCCCTATTTATGAAGAATCGTTGGATTGGAATTAAACCGATTCTTTTCGGAGAATCTGCTCGCGAAGCCGCCCTAGATAACTGGATTATGCAGGGCATTTTCGACTTGGAGCATGCACCTGGCAAAGGCCAACTGAGCGAGGTTGCTCTCAATCCGGTCGAGCAAGAACGCGATAAACATGAACGTGAAGCCGTAAAGGAGGCACTAGCGTGAGAGACGTAGTAGTAATCGGGGCTGGTCTTTCCGGTCTTAGCGCTGCGCTTCGGCTGCTTAAGGCGGGGCGGGAAGTTGATTTAATAACCAAGGGGATTGGGGGCATCCAGCTCGGTCAAGGCACTATTGACCTGTATGGATACGGTTCAGAGCGGGTAGATAATCCTCTCGCGGCGATCGAAAAGTTACCCCAGTCCCACCCTTACGGGAAACTGGGCTCGCAGGCAGTAACCGATTCTGCTAACTGGCTGAAAGAGCAGCTAGGGGCAGATTTGCTGACCGGCAGCCCTGATAAGAACGTATTCTTGCCTACCTGTCTGGGTGCTTGGCGTCCCACCTGCCTATCCCAACCGTCAATGCTGGCGGGCGCTCCCGAGGACGGAAAGAGGTACGTAATCGTGGGACTGCGCCGCCTCAAGGATTTTTATCCCCAATTGGTAGCTGAAAATCTGGAAAAGGAAGAGATTCCCGGCGGGGGTAAGGTTTCGGCTCGCCATATCTGGATAGATATCCCGGTACGCCCGGGCGAAGCCGACACTTCCGGTTTGAACTTCGCGCGCGCCCTCGACACCGAAGATTTCCGCGCCAAATTCTGTGACCAGGTTAAACGCTATTTGAAAGACGGGGAGGTAGTTGGTTTCCCCGCGGTGTTGGGTTTGAAGAATCATAGCGCCTGGAAGGACATCTCTCGCCGCCTGGGACATGAGGTATTTGAAATCCCGATTCTTCCGCCCTCGATTCCGGGAATGCGTATCAATGAGACTCTCACCCAAATGGTACGAGACCTGGGAGTACGCTACATTATCGGCAGTGAAGTGACGGGGTTAAACGTTAGTGATGGCCGGGTTGAATCCGTGACCTTCGATTCCGCCGGTTCAGAGACCACCCTTAAAGCTAAGCACTTCATCTACGCTGGTGGCGGCTTTGAATCCGGTACGTTGCACGTGGATTCTTACTGGAACGTAACCGAGCGAGCCTTTAATTTACCGCTCGCAATCCCGAGCGGACCGCTGGTACACGAGGACTATTGGGGACCAGACCAGCCCCTGTTCGAAGTAGGGGTTGAGGTCGATTCGCAGATGCGGGTACTGGACGCCTCTGGGAATCCGCTATATCAGAACCTTTATGCCGCTGGCGGATTGCTCGCGGGAGCCACTCGTTGGCGGGAAAAGTCCGGTGACGGCATTGCTTTAGCTTCCGCTTTTAGGGCTTGTGAGACGATTTTGGAGGATACCAATGACTAAGGATTTACGTAATAAACCCGAGTTTAATCCGTTAATGCGCGCCAGTTTAGATGCTTGCGTCAAATGCACGATTTGTGAAACTCAATGCCCGGTAGCAGCGGTCACTCCCCTTTTCCCGGGACCAAAATACGTAGGGCCGCAGGCGGAACGTTTCCGCAAGGGAATGTCGGTTGACCACACCATCGATTACTGCTCCAGCTGCGGTACTTGCACCTTGGTCTGTCCGCAGGGCGTGAAGGTTGCAGAGCTCAACAACGTGGCACGCGCCGCGATGAAGCAGCAAAATGGTCGCCCGCTGCGCGACATTCTCATCTCCAACACCATGTTCATGGGCAAGGCGATGACCCCGGTGGCGCCGCTGGCGAACTGGGCACTGAAGCAAAAACCGATTCGTCAGATTGTAGAGAAAACTTTCGGGATTCACCATGAAGCGCCAATGCCGGTAGCCGACGGGTTCAGTTTTGAAAAATGGTTCAAGAAGCATACCCGCACCGCTCCTGCTCCCACCAAGGGCAAGATCGTGTTTTTCCACGGTTGTGCAGGTGAATTCTTTGAAACTACTACCTCTATTCGTTCAGTGCAGATTCTCGAGCACCTGGGATACGAGGTACTGGTACCGCCTCACGGTTGTTGCGGATTGGCGCAACAGTCTAACGGTCTTTATGACGGGGCGAAGAAGCTGATTCGCAAGCTGGCGCATGATTTGAGTGTTCCGGGAGATGACCTGACAATTATCGGGTCTTCCGGTTCCTGCGTGGGCATGGTCAAGCATGAGGCGCGCGAGATTCTGGGAGTCCAAGATGAGGAGCTCACGCAAGTTTCCCGGCGCATCTGGGATATTTCAGAGTTCCTGCTGGATCTATATGACCGCGGCGAGCTGGATTTGGATAACTTGGAGCCGATGGATCTTACGGTTACCTATCACGCGCCCTGCCAGCTCAAATCCACGGGGATTGGCACTCCCGGCAAGCAGTTACTGGATAAAATTCCGGGGCTTACCGTCCATGAATCGGGAGCTACCTGCTGCGGGATTGCCGGCACTTACGGTTTGAAGCGGGAAAAATACGATATTGCACAGGCAGTAGGTAAGACCGCTTTTGACAAGATTAAGAGCACTAACTCTGACCTGGTGGTTTCAGACACCGAGACTTGTCGCTGGCAGTTGGAGAAGGGCGGCGGCAAGCCCGCTGTCCACCCAATCTATCTGTTGTTTGAAGCCATGGGGCTAAAAGATAGCTAATGCTGGGTTAGCTGGGGCTTTTAGCTCCGCTGACTTGATATCTATTTTGAGGAGGCAGCTAGGCTGGTTATTTCAGGACACGACTTAACGCTTCGGCGATAGGTAGGTCGGGTTCTAGCCAGTCTAGCTGCGTTACTTTTTCTGCCGGGCTCCACTGTAAACTTAAGTGCGAATCCCCTGCTTGCAGGGCAGGTAGGTCGCGGGGATGATAAAGCAGCACTCGCATCTGGGCACCTTTTAGTAGCGGCCAGTTTCCTGCCGGGAGCGGACCGGGCAGGATTTGGTTCAGCTGCGAAGGCGGAATCTCCCAATCGAGTTCCTCTTTTATTTCCCTAACTAACGCTGCTACCGCTTCCTCACCCTCACGCACTTTTCCGCCTGGTAGTTCCCATTTGCCGCGTAGTTTTTCCGGGTAGGAACGCTGCGCGCAGAGTAGTTTGCTATCGCAAATGGCCGCGAGTGCTACTACGAAAGTCATTTGTCCCTCCCTGGTGTCGATAAGCTCCAGTTATTCGCTTAGCTCATCATTAACGGTTTTTTTATTCTTACTTTATTCGCTCGTTTTGAGCGGAGCGCCGCTACTGGTTATACTCTAACGGTGGCTAGATGCCAACGCGGGTGTAGTTCATCGGTAGAACGACAGCTTCCCAAGCTGTAGAGGCGAGTTCGATTCTCGTCACCCGCTCTGAGTGAGGATCGTGAATGTGAAAGCTTGCTTTCATATTTCTGATCCGAGCGAAGAAGGGTAGGCACCACAGGTGCAACTACCCGCTCGAAGTGAGGAGAGCAAGCAAAAAGAGCTTGCTCTTTTTGCTTATTCGACGAACGAGGAGGGTTGCAGGCGAGGAGGGTCGCAGGGAGCGCAGCGACCGAGCACCCGCTCAAAGTCTGGGCTAATGCCCGAATTCCGAATTGTGGGGCTAATGCCCAGCCGTGTGCCCATGCGTGGCGTAATGGAGTTTATTTTGAACCATCTAAAAAACGCAACTAACTCAGCACTACGCGGGTCATAGTCAATACTCGTGGCATATAGGTCAAGAACTTGCCGGTACATGACCTTTTCTGAAGAACGAATGTCACGAATGCGCTCCAACAGCTCACGCCAGTAGGAGCCGCCACCGAAGTTTTTCAACCGCTGATCATCAAGAGCAAAGCCCTTGATTAAATACTCTTTTAGCCGCTCGGTTGCCCACTTACGAAACTGCGTTGCCGTTTTCGATTTCACCCGGTATCCCAATGAAATAATCATGTCTAGGTTGTAGTGGGTCACCAAGTAGCGTTTGCCGTCGGCGGCAGTTGTTCGGAATTTCCGAACAACTGAATCTTCCTCCAGTTCACCCTCTTCGAAGATATGCTTTATATGCTCACTGAGATTGGATTTTGAGGACTGAAACAACTCTGCCATCTGTGCCTGAGTTAGCCATACCATTTCCCCTTCAAGATACACCTCAATATCAGCGGCGCTATCAGGATTTTGGTAAATCAGCACCTGCCCAGTATCAGCCTGGGGATTATCCTCTTCCCCGTTTGAAACCTTATCCATCACACCCCCTACATCGCGCAAAAGGATGGCTGTAAATTAACAGACCTCTTTAGGGAGTTTATGCCATTTTTTCCAAAGCCGACATACCTACCCCAACACATCTGCAACTCGTTAGATATACCCCTGTTTGATATTCTCTAGGGTCACAGGGGTGCAGCGACCGAGCACCCGCTCTGAACGGAGGTGCAAGCACAAGCACGGAACGTGCTTAAATGCTTGTCACCGGAGTGAGGAAGGGTAGGCGCCGCAGGTGCAACTACCCGCTCAAAGTGAGGAGAGCAAGCAAAAAGAGCTTGCTCTTTTTGTTTATTCGACGAACGAGGAGGGTCGTAGGGAGCACAGCGACCGAACACTCGCTCTGAGCGAGGATCGTGAATATGAAAGCTTGCTTTCGCATTTCTGATCCGAGCGAAGAAAGCTATTTAATCTTTGAGTCACGAACTAAGATAGCAGTATGACAATCACGACCAATCCGGTTACAGCGAGTGCTCCATCCCTAGAGCGGCTTCGTGCTGTCAAGGGGGACGTACGTGATGTCATTAAGCGCCATAAAGGCACTGGAAAATACTGGGTTTTTGGTTCGGTTGCCAGGGGCGAAGCAACCAGAGATTCAGATTACGACTTGTTGGTGGAGTTCCTTCCGGGTGCAAGCTACTTCAACTTGGCAGCTTTAGAAATTGAGTTAAGCAAGATGCTGCACAACCCGGTTGAGATTATGCCGAGCTCTTCTCAAGGGTACGTGGCAGAGCACGCACGTTCCCAGGCAATCGCGGTAAATCATGGCTCCAACTCCTGATCCAAAAGTTGTGGTTAAAGCGCTTGGCGAGCTCGCTGCGATGGTAAAGCAAGTCATGCACGTTAGTAACCCTCGACCGGGAACGCTCAGCAATGATGATATCTTAGCTATTAATTTCACGCAAAATTAATGCTATTGTAGGTACATAGTAGTAGCAATTGCATGGAAAGAGGGTGCTTCTGGTGGCTAACATATCCTTCCGAACTGATGACCAGACGAAAAGTCAGGCCGCGGAGCTGTTCCGCGACCTGGGGTTAGATATGAGCACTGCAATTAACATATTTCTGAGGCAGTCGATTGCCAGCAACGGTATTCCGTTCACGCCGCGCCGGGAAAATTCAGCCAACCTACTGGCTCGTGCTGAAGCCGAATCCCGCACCGGAGCTTCCTTTGATAGTGTAGCTGAGCTAATGGCAGATCTTAATGAAGCTGACTAGAGTCTTTCGCACCTCTCAGTTCAAACGCGACGCGAAGGCACTGTTCAAAAAGCATTACAATCCGTCGAAGTTGGCACGCGCAGTTGCAGCCCTATTGGCTCAGAATCGCGACGAGTTACGAACCCGGTATCGCGACCACGCGTTGCAAGGTCAGTGGAAAGGATACCGCGAAATTCACCTCGAGGGAGATTGGCTACTGATATACCGAGTTGAGAAAAGCGAGCTATTGTTGGTACTCACCCGAACCGGGTCTCACGATGACCTGTTTTAGAACCCGCTTTGCTTAGTGTTCATCTGAGTCAGTTGCAGTTCGTTTGAAGCGATAGCTAATAGCATAACAAGTAATGGCAAGCGCTAAGGTCGAAAAAATATTAGCTACACCAGTAATTACGCTGACTGCTCCGAAAAACAGTAGTACCGCGAAAATTCCACTACAACCCGCCAAGCAGCAACCAATAACCCAGTACAAATCGGGATTCTCGGACCACCGCATAACTGTTTCCCCCACTCTATTCGCCAGACCGCTTATGTTTCACATTGCACGCTGCTTCGATAACATCTCGGCCAGTTGCATAGCTTCGTCCGTCACCCTGCGAAATCATTTGCTCGGTTTCACGAATCGATTCCAAACTCTCGGCATTCGGTCGCCGATAATCAAAGGACAGCGGGATGGACTCAGTGTTCACTATTTCAGTGAAAAATGCGCGGATAACCGAAGATAAATCAAGACCGTAGTTCTCCACCACTTTTGCTGTTTCTTCTTTTAACCCGCTATCAATTCTTACAGTTAAAGTGCTAGCGCCCATCAACCCCTCCTTGACGTTTGCACATACATATTAAAATAATTGTTAGTGCCTATTCAAGAGTTTTCCCTTTCTACCTTGCCAATGGTTGATTAGCCACCGGTCATGGCTGGCTACAACTAGAGTTCCTGTCCACGCCTTCATGGCTTCTTCCAATGCTTGCATCGCCTGCAAATCCAGGTAGTTGGTGGGCTCATCAATTATTAGCAAAGAGGGCGAGGCAGCCAGCGCTAACGCAATCTGGGCTCGCCGCTGGTTTCCGGCTGAAAGTTTCGGGATAGGATTAGTCCACAGGGACGGATGGAGGACGCCTTTGCCGACCTCGCCAATACCATTTTCCCAAATGGGGCTAGTGAATCCGGGGTCGCCCTCCTGGGGAAGCTGCTGAGGAACCATTCCGACCTTCCGCTCACCGGTGATACTACCGCTATTTTGCGTGCCCTCGGGTGGCTGCCCGCGATAAATCCAAGTCAAAAGGGTAGTTTTTCCAGAACCGTTAGTACCAGTAATCAGCAGATGCTCACCATAAAACAAATCGAAACTGAGCGCCGCCAAGCGACCGGCAACTGCGGCATTACGTGCAGCTACCGCTACTCCGGTGCACGTAGCAGGTTGCTTAAACTTGAAAGTCAGCTCGTAGCTACGGGGTTTGCGTACTTCCTGGCCGCTAAGGCGTTCACCTCTTTTATCGTCATTTCGCATTCGCCGCTGCGCGGTAGCAGCGGCGCGATCTGCAAAAAACTTTTTGGCTTTACCCTCAGCGCTAGCCAGGCGCACTCCCCCGCGAGCTATCTTGCTAGCTTCCTGACGGTGTTTTCTCAATAACCGTTTTTCGGCCTGCTGAGCTATATGTAAGTCACGGTGCTTACGGCGAGCATTTGTTTTCTCGGTTAAGTATTTCGAGTAAGTACCGGCGCAGCGATAAAGACCGGTTACCTGAGTGCTACCAGTAGCTTTAGCGAGTTCATTCCATACTTCTGCGTCCATATCGTAAATAACCGTGGCAGTATCCTCGATAAATGCTCGGTCGTGACTCGACATCAAAACTGCGCCTGTCCAGTTCTTCACGGTTTCTACTAGAAAACTGATGGCATCCTCGTCTAAATGATTGGTGGGTTCATCCAAAATCAACACCTGGGGCTTCATTATTAGCGTGACCGCCAGTTGCAGGCGCCCCCGCTCCCCCGGGGAGATACTGCTTAGACTGCGCTCACCTCCTGCCCCGGTGAGCTCCCTCAATCCCAGCCTCGCTAAAACTTCAGTGACCCGCGTCTGAAGCGACCAAATATCAAAACCGCTCATTAAGGAAAGCAGCTGGTCATAGCGGCGCTCCGCCTGGACATTGCCCACACCTTTACCAAGTTCAGCCGTTGCATCTTCAAACTGGGTAGCGATATTTCGCAGAGGACGCAACGCGCAGTCCAGGTAATCTCTGGCGCTGCCCCGAAAATGTTCAATCGCCGGCACCTGGAAGAACTCACTATTTGCTCCCTCGATTTTGACCTTGCCTTGTTCTGGCAAGAGAATCTGGGAGGCAATCCGAAGTAGGGTGGTTTTCCCGCAACCATTTCGACCAATTAGAAAGGCACGCTCCCCCTCCCCTACCTGCAAACTGATGTTTTCGAGCAGCGGTTTAGAGGAGTAGGAAAAAGAAATATTTTCGAGACTGATGACAGACATAATAATCTCCAGGACGCAACGATTAGGGGCAGCGTCTCAGCTGAGCTGAGCAGAGATTACAAAGTCATCGGAAGATAGCTCCTTGCTGCAATATTGGGTAAAGAACCGGCGTGTTACCTGCTTCGATTTTACCCAACTCCTTGCCGATTAGCTATAACTTCGCGCTCAAATTGACATGAGGCGCCACGTAGCTTACCCAAACCTGAATCCCATAGGACGCCCCCGCCTGCTCTAGCACTCCCTACTCGGTTTCAAAATATCTATGAATGGGCGGTAGGGGCAGCTCACCGTTCTTAGCTCCCACCCTGCCTTAAAACCGGATTTTCACCCTTTTGGGTGTAAACAAGCTCATAGCTTCTCGCTATCTTGATAATACGGGCTTTCTTAAGTAGCTAGACCGGAGATATAAAAAGCGACCTATTTTCCAAGGAGTTATCATGACTGGCCAACCAATTCCTCCGAATATGAACGCATCTGGCGCGAACCTTAGCGCCTCTAACCCAGCAAATATGCCCCCCGTAAACGGTTACGTACCCCCAGCCCCGGCGGTCGTTGTAAAGAAGAAGATGGCGTTTATAGCTTTAGGATTGACTATTGCGGCCTCTATCTTGATAATCCTGGGCTATGTTCTAGCAGCTAAAATGGGAGCTAGCGCCATCTCCAACCTCGATTTCTCCGCAGCTCAGGCTGCCGACACCAAACGAATACTGTTCTTGGCGGTGGCTTCTATCCTCAACCTGGTGGCATTCATTCTGGGATTAATCGCCCTGATTAAATCCCGCCCCAAGACCATGCCGCTAATCGTTTTCTTGGTAGTGATATTTCTACCCTCTATCGCTATGGCGATTGGCAACGCGATTCAAAACAGCATTATCTCCTGAAACTTGCGAGTATTTTCCCTGTTAAACTCATAAAACAGGGAAAATGGAATAGCAGTTTTATTCATTTCGATAAGGAAAAATACCATGGGATTATTTCAAGCAGTTTCCGGGGCTATTGGTGGCGCGCTACAAGATCAATGGCTAGATGCTATTAGCGCTCAAGATATGGGCGAAGGCATCGTATTTGTGCGCGGGCAGCAAATACGAGGTAATAACACCGGCACTGGGGCAATCATTTCTGATGGCTCTAAAATCTTGGTTTACGACAAGCAAGCTATGCTGATTACCGACTCCGGCAAAATTGTTGATGTTTCAACTGAACCGGGGGCTTACACCTACAGTTCCAGCACTGCGCCCTCTATATTTACGGGTGATTTTAAGGGCGCATTAAAAGACACCTGGGAACGGTTTAAGTTCGGGGGCGCGCCCTCGGGGCAACAAAAAGCATTTTTTGTAAACCTTCAGGAAATCAAGGGCATTAAATTTGGCACCCCGAATGCGGTTCAATATTTCGATAATTTTTATAATGCAGAACTATTTTTGAGGGCGCATGGAACCTATTCTATCCGGATAGTTGATCCCATTAAGTTTTATATGGAAGCTATCCCTCGGGATGCTGAACGGGTACATATTGACGATATTAAGGAACAGTATCAAGCAGAATTCCTGGAAGCTTTTTCCGTAGCCCTAAATAAAATGAGTTTGGACGGGATTCGCATCTCTCAGGTGCAATCTCATATGACCGAATTATCACGCTATATGCGTAGCGTTCTTGACGAAGAATGGGCAGACCAGCGTGGTATTGAGGTGCAAGCCGTAGGTATCGCCTCTATCTCCTACGATGAGCAGTCGCGCAAGATGATTGATATGCGCAACCAGGGCGCTATGCTGCAAGACCCCTCTATCCGCGAAGGGTTTGTACAAGGCGCGGTCGGTACCGGTATTCAAAATGCTGGTTCTAATCCTGCCGGTGCTGGTATGGCAATGATGGGGGTAGGCATGGGCATGAACGCGGCCGGAGGTTTTATGCAGGCCGCCTCCGCCTCTAATCAATCCCAAATGGCTTCCCAGGAAAAGTTCAATCAGCAATCCAGCGCAGCTAATAGTTTTACCGGGGGAAATAACACTGGCAATGCTTGGGATTGCCAGTGCGGAGCCAAAAACAGTGGCAAGTTTTGTTCTAACTGCGGCCAACCCCAGCCAGCCGCCCCTACTCCCGGGGGATTCTGTTCTAACTGTGGTAACCGGTTAGGCGACCCGAAACCGAAATTCTGTCCTCAATGCGGTAATCCGGTTGCTTAACTCAGCTGGGTCTGGGGGCTTGGAAAAAGCACCCAGACCCAGCTTTAACTGCTGGCAACCAGGATTTATAGGCGTTAAAACAATGGAAGGAGATAAGTCGTGAGCGATGTGCAATTAAAATGTCCGGCTTGTGGGGCTCCCATCAATTTTGATGTGCCCAGTGGCAGAATGAAATGCAACTATTGCAGCGCCACCTTTTCTGTTCAGGAAGTAAACCAGTTTAACGGCATCAACGCCGCTAATCAGGAGCTTGAAAGTGCGCGTCAAGCCCAAAAAACCAATAATCAAAGCGAAACCGAACTTAATGCTGCGGGCGGCGGCGCAGAAAATATCGACACCTCCAGCCCGCAAACCACTTCCTCTTTACCGCCTGAGACACCAGGATGGGTTGAACCTGACCCGACCTATCTTGATGAAGCTACCGGGGAAAAAATGGCGCAGTTCGAGTGCGGTTCCTGTGGAGGTGAAATCATTGGACCAGCCGATATGGTCAGCACCAAATGTCCCTGGTGTAACAATAACTTCGTGGCTACCGGGCAGCTTACCCGCACTCGAGTTCCCGATAGGATGATTCCTTTTGGAATGACCAAGGAGCAGGCTTTGGCAGCTTTTAAGCAGCAAGCTGCCGGCTTAAAGCTGATTCCTAACGCATTCAAGCAGGTTAGCGTGAATGACATTCAGGGGGTTTATGTCCCCTATTGGCTCTATGATGCGTCCGTTGCGGGAGTGGCAACTTTTGAATGCGAACGCACCAGCAGCTGGTCAGATTCGGACTACACCTATACCGAGCATGATGTTTATAGCGTTTCTCGCAATGCCAATGTCGCCTACCAGGATGTCCCGGTTTCCGGAACCAGTAAGGTGACAGCGGAACTTACAGAAGCTATAGAGCCTTTTGATTACTCGACTTCGGTAGCATTTTCCCCCGCCTATTTGACAGGATTTGTGACCAATAAATATGACGTTGCGGCAGAGACAGCTAATCCGAGAGCATTGGAACGGATGCGAAAATCTGCCGAAGATGTTCTTCGGAACTCGGTTAGCGGTTATGACAGTATCCAGATGACCAGCTCAAATATCGAACCCAGCTTCGGAGAACTCGAATATGTATTTTTACCGCTGTGGTTGCTAAATGTCAGTTTTGCCGGTCAGAACTACAACTACGCCATGAATGGACAAACCGGCAAATTCGTGGGTACTTTCCCGGTTTCTAAAGCAAAATACTGGGGCGGTCTATTAGGGATTGCAACTGCTCTAACCGTGGCATTGGGTGCGGTTTTTATTCCTTTCCTAGCACCTTGGTTACTCAATTAGGGGCGAATGATGAAAAATATAAAAAAAGTTTTTTACACTCTATTGGCGGCATCTTTATTAGCTTTTCCCATCACCCTCAGCGTGAGCACACCCGCTTTAGCCAGTGAAGCTACTGGAGCCCACAGTGTGCTAGCAGCTCACTCTACGTGGCATTCAAGTACCCCGGCTAGCGCCGAGGGTTTCACTGACATCACCGAGTTCCCCTCCGGACAAGAGGTTCCCTATGTGGGCGGTCAAAAAGATGTTGATTCCGCCGCCCCCTTTATTCGTGATCACGCTAAAATTTTTAGCCAAGATAACTATCCTGAATGGGAAAAGCAGCTTCGCGCCCTCGCCACTAAATACGGTATTGCTCCCTATGTGGTGACGGTAAACAGTTTCCAGCACTCATCCCCCGAACAGTGGGGAGCCAACTATTACGCTGCCAATCAGCTTGGGTTAAACCAGAAAACCGCAGATGGGGTAATTATGGTAATTAACCCAACTACCCGGGATTTATGGTTTTTGGGGCATGGTAAGGGCGAGGAAGCATTTACCCCCTACGGGATAGATAAACTCTACGATCACGTTAAGAAGCCTCTTGGCGACGATGATTGGGACGAGGGTTTTCAGGTGTATCTGCGTGAAATCAGCGATTATTTACAGCAGTGGAAAGCTGGCACTCCTTACAGTAAGGATCACCCGATTCCCCACCGGATGACTTTAAAATCTACTTTGGCGGGAGCCGGGGGTGCGGCCGGGATTGGTGTCATTAGCGGATTGTCGATTATGGGTTCTCTTAAACGTAAACACCATAGCGCCCAGCTTCAGGCTGGGGCTGCCAACTATATTGTCCCTGGCTCTAATCAAATCACCGGGAGTAATGAAGTATTCGTCAGGTCTTATACCACCCAGGTAGCAATTCCGAAGAGTGACGACAGTTCTTCTTCTAGCGGTTCTTATAGTTCGGGGGGCACTTCCTATAGTTCCGGAGGAGGAAAGTTCTAAAGGCTGGCTGCGCTATTTCACTTCCACGAAGGGCGCAGCCAGTTTTATTTAGAGGAGCTACTGCCAGGCATTTTGCTTTTATCTAACTTGAGCTGTTTGCACCGATAAAATTCCTGACCTATGAAAACTAGAGGGCTAGTTTTGGTAAACTTTGCGTAAATAGGAACAGTAACTCTCTCTCCATTGATGAGGGGCTCTGGAGGAAATACCGTGAAGCGGATAACTATTGTTGAGGATCAAACTATTTTGCTGGATTCTTTGGCATCAGCCATTGATTCCGAAGCAGATTTTATGGTGGTGGATAAACTCACTAATGCCGCCGATATTCACCGCTCTTTACGTTTACATCCTGCGGATTTGGTTTTAATGGATGTGGTTACCGAGAACTCTTCCGGTTTGAAGGAATCCGCAAAGCTGAAAGCAGAACACCCTAACCTAAAAGTGGTGGTATTTACGGCCATGCCTGATGCTTCTTTCCTTAAAGAAGCTAAGGCAGCCAAAGTTGATGCTTTTACCTATAAAAATATCTCGACCTCGGATTTGCTCTCTCTTTTACGGGCGAGCGCTGAAGGTGAGAGCCATTTCCCGGATTCTTTATCTAGTCCTGGTTTTGGAGCTAACCAGTTTAATGAACGCGAAATGCAGGTATTACGTTTGGTTTGCGCCGGGTATCCCCGTAAAGAAATCGCTAAGAAAATGTTTTTAAGTGAAAATACCATAAAGTCGTATATTTCCCAGCTATTAACAAAAAGCGGTTATACTTCGGTAGCTCGACTGGCTTTGTGGGCAGTTTCCAACGGCTATGTGGCGTTCCAAGAAAATCGGTCTAATCCCCATTGTAATCAGTAAGTTTTTTCCCATGACTCCCCCCCCGTTTCTAATTCCGCTCCCAACAGATTCCCCAGTTCTCCGGCGGTAGAATCTGTTGGTAGAACCTGGAAACAAGACTGGCTAGCCCATCTGCTTTTCTCCCTGGTTTTGACCTTAGCCGCTTTAGCGCTGTTCTTGATTCCTTTCCGCACATCTGTTCACGCAAATAACGTTATCGCCGTACCCAATGATTTTGATTCCCGCCTCAATGATTATTTTGTCAGTCAAGGCTTGCGCGTCGAAGCTCATAGTGAATGGTCACTATTGAAACAGATACGAAGCGGAGCTAACTATGTGATTACCAATGAGACGGTGGCTAATGCTGCCAAAAAATCAGAACCAGATGCCTCATTTATTCCCCTCTACCCTTACTCGATAGTTCTAACAGCTAAAACTGCAAAAGTTAGTGCCATACAAAACCTACATGACCTTACCCGTAATCCGGATAAAATCTATTTGGATCAATCAGTGGGACGGCTAGACATTATGAGCGCCCTGGCCCTTACTTTTAATCCCCAGGTTCCCGGTTCCCAAACTTTTTCTGTTACCCAAGCCAAACAGCTCTTGCAGGAAATTCGCCAACAAGGACGACTTGCCACCGGGTCGTCCCTACCAGAGCTTAAAAAGGCGCTAGATAACGGATATTTTTGCTTAACCACTGATGCTCGCAGCATTCAGGCAACTTCTGATTCATCGGGGCTATACTATGGCAGTTTCCCCACCGTAACTTTTCAGGAGGGGGTGTGGCAGCGCCATTCCTTTGACCGTAACCAAAACCAGAAGTTAGCACCTCCACCTGCCGATTTATTCAGTTATGTCAATTATCCTTCACTCTCTCCATCTTTTTTACAGCAGATTAACGCCAGACCAGTCAGTAACCTAGCCGAGTTTGAACGCTTCACCTGGAATCAAAGTCTTTCAAACGACAGTTATCAAGGCTCTTGGGAATGGAAAAACACTAACGAATCCTACGAGGTAGGAGCGTTTATTTGCCTACTGTGTTTGCTGAGTTTTTGGGCGGGATGGCGCTTTTGGACAACCGTGTCCCCCTATGTACGCTGGGCAGTGCTGATTCAGGCTGCCCTGCTTAGCTTTTGGATTTTAGCGCGCATAATAAAACATTCCTTACCGGGAGTCTATGAGCGTTATGCCTGGTATTACTATTATGTTCCCATCTATGGAACTATGATGATTCTATTTTTCGTGATTTCTCATTCTACTAAGCCTCTCCCTCCCGCTTACCGCACCTTGCGCACCTTGGTGATAACGATGGGAACCGGTTTGATGCTGCTGGTGTTCACTAACGATTTCCACCATCTTCTACTGCGCTTCGGAAAAGGAGAATCCGGGGTTGATTACCAATATGGACCGGTATATTACCTCCACTACCTGGCAGTATTACTGGTCTTTGCGATAATAGTCTACGTAACTATATGGAGTTTTAAGGGCAATCGGATACGCCCCCTATTAGCTTTGGGGGCACTTTTTTCTTTCATTTTGCTTTACTCTATTGCCTACACCGTTCGTATCCCGCTGGTTAGAGCTACCGAAACGGTACAGATTTATTGCATCTATTTCCTATTAGCTTGGGAAATACTATTTTTTATTGGGGTGATTCCCCAAAATCGGGGCTATACTCGCTTCTTTAATAAAGCTAAACTTCCCATTGAAATAGTTGATCGTGATTGGAATCCGCGTTTTTCTACCGCTATCCCCCTGTCTCTTAATACTTCGATTAAAAACCGTTTGAAAACTACCAATAAACCTTTACTATTAACCGACACTTCCGGCACTTTTCCCCGCACTCTCTACTGTCAAACTCGTCCTATCAACGCCGGTCACGTGATTTGGGAAACCGATGTCACCGCGGTAAACGAGTTAGAGAAAATGCTCGCTGCCCTTCGCGAACAGGAAGCTCACCAAACAAAGCTGTTATCCAGCGAATACGAGGCGCTTTTACAAATGGAGGAATCCTCTTACGCCCCGCAACTATATGACCGACTAGACTTACTGATGGATAGCGCTTTGGACAGAGTTCAAAAGAATACCGCTCACTTAAGCTGCCATTTAGATAAGGGGGAACTAGCACAGCTTTTGCGGAGCATTAAACTAGATCTCGGTTACGCTAAACGAGCGGGAATGCTCACCCTGTCCCAATTTCAAAGCGAAGAATTAGCGGTTAATGTTTTAACCACTTTGTTAAGCCAGTCGTGCACCGATTTTTCGTATGCGAATGCTCTCGCGGGATTGAGCGGATCCACCACTGGAACTATTCGCTCCGAAGTGGCACTGCACTGTTTAGAGGGGCTACACCGGATACTAGGCTGCCTGTTGAGCCTTTCAGAAGTTGCGATATTCATTAATCTTGCAGTCAGCGACCAAGGCTGTCAGGCTCAAATGAACTGTATCTTTGATATTCCTACAGCCCAACTGCAAGTTCTACAACCTTTACTTTCCGGGTCAGGGGCGAAATCAAAACTTATTATTGAGGACGGTCAAGTTAATCTGCAGATGAGTTTTCTAGCTACCGATTCCTCCGGGGAAACTGATGGGGCTGTAACTGCCTCTAACCCGCTACCCTCGCTAGATAGTGCCCAAGAAAGCGGCTTTAATCCTGTTAATTCCCTATCTGAGGACGCAGGAGAAGACGCAAGCGGAGGTCACCGTCAGTGAGCACTCTACTATTTAGTCTTTCTTTAGGGCAGTTAGCCACCGGAACAGCGCTGATGATTATTGGCTCTCTGGCTGCTTGTCTATTAACTATGAGTCAATGGTTTATCCATCGCCGCGCGATAGCCACCGGATTTTTAGTTAGCGTCACTATTCTCTTGTCCTTTTACACCTGGGCTTTTGCTATTACCATTATCCATTCTCAGGCGGGGATTTTTATTCTTAACGACCATCATTTTGGCTGGTTTGTGCTGGTATGCCTGGGTTTAGGAGCTATAGGAGTAGGACGAACTTACCGCTACACCCTACTTCCTTTGATGATAGCTTTACTTTTCCTATTACCTCCAGTAATAAATCTGGGCGGGGTCTGGGTAGTTTTAACGGCAGGAGCTTTTTCAACCTCGTGGCTGTGCGTCCAAGTGTGGCGGGAGTGGCAGCTACTGATGCACGATTTAAGCCCGTTCAGTGTTAAAGAAGCTCTTGACCGGCTGGAACATGGAGTGTTGTTTTCTGATTCGCGTGGACATAACAAACTGGTCAATTTGCGAATGGAAAGACTGTTAAGCAGCTTAAACCTTAGCCCCCTAACTCGGTATGGGACTTTAGGGAAACAGCTGCGCCAACTGGCAACTGACAAAATAGTTATTGGAGATAGTTATTCCACGCCGGCTAAATCGGAAGCTGAAGTTTCTGAGAACACCAGTTTCCGCATAGACGATTCTCAGGGGAAAACGTGGATACTTAGACGCACACAAATCAGTGATAAGCATCGGTATTTTACTCAACTTATAGCTTTAGATGTTACGAACTATATGACTCTAAGTCAGAAGCTTTCCGATGAAATTAATGATTTGCAGGCTCGTCAAAAACGTCTTGCTAAGGAAACTGTTCGTCTAGAGAAGGCGCTTACCAGTAATCTGGTTTTACAGACTCGCTGTTCAATTCACGATGTGCTTTCTCAGCGTATCTCCTTCGTTCATCGTTTCTTAGAAGATGGTGTAGCAGACGGTGAACGTCTCTTACAGCTGCAAAGACTGCTTGCAAATTTACCCACTGATTTGACTCACAATCGCCAGCAGATACCGGCTTCGGTTTGGTTAAATTCCTTGCAAACCTTAGCCAGTGCCGTAAAACTCGATTTACAGATTGAGGGGCAGCTGCCGACTGACGAGCATAAAGCTCATTTGTTTTTACGGGTTTTGCGAGAAGCTATTACGAACGTTCTTATTCATACGACCGCAACCGAAATGCAGGTAAAGCTAGGTCAAGATACACAAAAGTATTGTCTGGAGATTTCTAATCCCGGAACAGTTTCTTCCCCGGTTAGTTACGGAACTGGTTTGAGTGGTTTGGAAGCTCGTTTGGAAGCAGCCGGTGGCTGTTTGCAGGTTCTAACCATTCCCATTTTCACCTTAAAGGCTTATCTCCCTAAACCCAGGTAGGCAGTTTCCTCCGTTACTTTTTTCGGTAGCGCGTTTGCTCTGAATTTTGTTATTCGAGAGGTATTTTCACCCTTTTGGGCGTACCAATCCGGCACAGAAAGCTGTTTCCTGGTAGCTGTGGCAATCTATTGGACCTCAATGAAATAAAGGAGTCCCCAAAATGAGGAAAATACTAACCTTGACCGGTAGCTGCCTACTAGCTTTAAGCCTGGCAGCTTGCGGAGCCAGTAATGCTGGCAGTGACAAGTCCCAAACCCCTAGTAAAAAACCTGCTATCCAAACTGGAATTATCTCGACGAGTGAGGACACCGAGAAGCCAGAGCTAAAGAAAGAAGAAAAAGCAGTCGAAGATTCAAAAGCACTTGAGGAAAAGTGGAAAAATACCGCGGAAGAGTTTGCAAAAACCGAGGGTGTGCCCACCAAACATACTTTCTATTTATCCTCGTTTGCGAGTTTTTCTAAAGAAAAAATGGAATCCTACTGGCATTCTGTTAATTACAACGATAAATGGAAGACTGGCGACAAAGTAAAAGTAACGTTCTATTGTCAAACAAAAGAACCTGTAACTACCCAGATTTTGATTTTCCCTCAGGGGGCAGACAGTAAAGGACAGCTAACCAAATTTGGTTGCGGAGTTGATAAACCCGCAAAGGGCGAGTGGGAATATACTCTCCCTCAGGACGCACCTAACCTGGTATTTTATATAGAAAAACGACCAGTAGAGGGATTCTTAATTCTGAATCAAACCAAAATCTAGATAAAGTCCGTATAATTGTGTAAAAGTAAAAAGGCCATATAACAGTCCTTTT